>CAZFVN010000006.1:0-78410 GCA_964522395.1 uncultured Myxococcales bacterium | reverse complement strand
CCTCATGATCGTGCCCCTCATGATCGTGGGCTTCACGTTCGAACTCCTCATGCTCAAGCCCCCCATGATCGTCGGCTCCATGCCTCCCATGGTCGTGCCCCTCATGGCCCTCGCCAGCTTCTACATGCGGTGCGACTCCATGAGCATGAGCGGTGTGCTTAGCTACCGCAGCCATGACGCTGGCGGCCATCACGAAACAGAGGAAAGCAACCAGGGCTTTTTGCATCTTCTGCTCTTTGTGTAACTCGGGGATCAGGTCGGCCGCGCTGACGTAGATGAAATTGCCAGCGGCGAAACCCATTAGATAGGGTACCCACTCCACGTGCTCTGAGAAGCCGAACCAGGCCAGAACAGCACCTGCAATCCCAGAAGCTCCTGTCAGGAGATTCAGGCCCAGTGCCTTGCGATGAGAGTGACCGCCGTGGACCAGGATGGCATAGTCACCCAGCTCCTGCGGCAACTCGTGGGCCGCGATCACCATGGTTGTGCTCCAACCAAGGGCCGGGCTCAACATAAATGCACCGCCAACGACAATACCGTCCAGGAAATTGTGGATCGTGTCGCCCACCAGACTCAAGGTTGTATAGGGGTGGACATCACAGTCGCCTCCATGATGGCAGTGGTGCCAATAGAGGAATCTCTCCAGCAGGAAGAAGGTGCCAAAGCCGACAAAGACTGAGACTGCGGCATTGAAGTGGCCGACGGCCTCGGATGCTTCCGGGATCAGATGAAAGAAAGCGCCCGACATCATTGCCCCTGCGGCACAAGCCACAAGGATAAAGAGCACCGTTTGACGGGCCCCCTTCGCCAGGGCCACGAACGCAACTCCGGTAAGTGAGAGTAGTGCCAGTCCAGACGTTGCAAGGACCGACAATAGGAGTGGGTGAGTCAAGATGAGTCTCCTGTTTTGGGCGGCTCAACGAAGAACATCTGCATGACCCCTTTTCCCTTCACTGGTACTGGCTCCCTCGTCTCATACTCGAAGCCGCCACCCACCAGATCTCGAGTCCTATCTGAGATGTTAATCTTCATCGGCGCCGAGTGGCTCTCCATGCGCGCCGCGGTGTTGATTGTATCACCGAACACATCATAAATGTACTTGTGGATTCCCACCACCCCGCCCACCACCGGACCAGAGTGGATTCCCATGCGGAGATACCACGGGTCATTGTGCTCTTCGTTTCTCCGTGCCACGTAATCCCGAATCTGCAAAGCGCTTTCCACAACTCTGCGCGCATGATTCTCGTTGGCCTCAGGCATTCCACAGACGAACAAATAGGCATCACCGATGGTCTTGATTCGTTCGCATGCGTTGCCCGAGACGATTCCGTCAAACGCGGTGAACATCTCATTGAGTTCGTGAAGGAGATCCTCTGGCGCCATTGTCGCGGCCCGGTCTGTAAACTCTACAAAATCCGAGGAGAAGACGGTCACATTGTCGAACCGTTCCGGCCGAGATTCACCGTGCTCCTTGAGCTCTTCGGCCACCCGCATCGGGAGGACATTCAGGAGGAGTTGGTCCGCTTTCCACTTCTCCTGTTCAAGCTCCTGGTTGGCCATCGCCAGGTCCCGGGTCCGGTCGTCAACCTTGACCTCGAGCATTCGGTTGTTCTTCTGGAGGTCATCATAGAGTCGGGCGTTGGAGAGCGAGATGGCGATTTCCGCGGCCAGCAAGTTGATAACCTCGATTCGGCCCGGGGTAAAAGCCCCAGTGGCCAGATTGTTCTCCAGGTAGAGGATGCCATCGAGTCGGCTCTGTCTGACCAGGGGCATACACAGCAGTGACTTTGGAGTGGCCTTGAGGATATACTCATCTCGAGCGAAATTCCCTCCGTCAGAAGCGTCGTCCAAGACCACGGTTTCACGTAGTCGCATGACGTAATTGACGACGCTTTGAGCCACATCAGTTCGGTCGCGAATGGGCTGGTGTTGCATGACCGCGGCCTTTCCCTCGCCGGCAATACTCTCTGCCTCAGCGTAGTACTTGCCATCCGTTTCCAGGAAGAGAATCCCACGTTGGGCCCCGGCATTCTCCATGACTATTGACATCAACTCCTTTAGTAGTCGTTCCAGGTTGATTTCTGCCGACAGTACCTGGCTAGCCTTCAGGACCGAGGTCATGTCGAGGTGGCTTCCCCCAGCTTGGGTTGTGTCGGTCACCGAGGCCTTTGTTGTTGTGGTGTGTGTTCCCTGGGAACGGGGACTGCGGGCCGCTGCAATAGCGGTTGCCAGAAGCTCCGGGTAGTGTTTCTCCAGGAGCTTGACCTTCGCTGCTGCGCCCCATTGAGTATAGCGATGGTAGGCATCGGTCAAGTAGGTGCGGGCGATCCGCTCTTTACCGATGGAAAGATAGAAGCGGCCCGCGAACTCGTTGGCCATCGCCTGCTCCTGAAGGAACCCGTTTTGGAGGGCTCCGTCAATCGCCGCGTCGAAGAGTTCCATGGCTGAAACATGACGCCCCTTCAGCCGCTGGAGTTCGGCTTTCACGAGATTCGCTTTGTGTTCGTAAACGGTTGGATTATGGTTGGCCAACTTGTTCAGTACTCTCAGATCGGACCGGACGCGACGCATCTGCTTGCCACGCACCTTGGGTTCCGCCACGTCGCAGTATGCCGTCCGGGCTATCGCATCATAGAAGTGATAGACGAGGGAAGGAACCATGGCGGCTGCCGCCACCTGGTGTTCCCTGGCCAACTCATAGTGCTCCACTGCACCCGCGTAGTCTTCGCCCAGCATCCGTACCATTCCTTCGCACAGGTAGGCATTAAAGAGGCCGTGGGCATCACTGGCACCAGTGGCATATTGCAGGTAGTCCTCCAATCTCGTGACCGAGCCGCGCAGGGTCCACGGTCGCTTCGCTTCCCCCATCAGGTTTAAAGTCACCTGCAAATAGAGGCTCATGTAGCCGAGGTAGGCATCCTGCTTGATCTGCTCGAGAACTTCTGTGTAATAGGTCAATTCCGATCGCACATCCACAAGATTGCGGCCGGAAAAGAAGAGGTGGTACGCATAGACGCCGGAGTTGGTACCTCCGAATTCAAGGTCGCCGTTCTCCAGGGCACGTTTGTAGGCGCCCAACAGGGGCTCAAAAGTATCTCGCAGTGACTCCATGTAATGCTGGCTGGTTGCGGCGGATGTGAACGCGGTACGAGGCAGGTGTTCGCTCTCCTCCAGTCTCTCCTGAAGCTCCAGGGCCATCTTGCCGAATTGATAGCCCCGCTTGTAGTCGTGGAGCACGCCGCAGTGGATCGTTCCGTAGAGGGCGTAGGCGAAGGGGGAGACATCGGCATTGCCGAAGCGGGCGGAGAGTTCCACTTCCTTGAGAACCAGGGCGGCAAAGAGGTTGGGGTCGACCACGTATGCAGTTGATGAAATGCGGGTAGCAATCCGCATCGCGGTCAAAACCCTGGTATCGGTCATGGCCGGAAGGTTCACCAACTCCGGCATGCTCTTGCGGGCCAAGGCGAGCCGGGTCCGCACCAGAGCGAGAAGCACGTGGACGAGGTTGGGCTTGGCGGGAATCTTGATGTTGAGTTTCGCCAGGACCTGCAGACCGGTTCGGATCGCCTCTACCTTTCGGGCTCGCGAGATGTCTCCCTGGATCTGTGTTTCGTAGACCGGAATCCGGTCTTCCAATTCGGCGGCCCTCTCGACAACAGTTTCAACGTACTTCTCCATCCCTTCAAACTCAGTACAGAGGTAGGAAACCTCTGCCGCTTCCTGATGCATATGCAGGGTTAACTCATAGAGATTGTCCCACGCCTTTTCCGGAAGCAATTCGATGCCGATGCTGACGTAGTTCAGCGCGGACTGATAGGCGGCCGCGGATTTAGCCCGCCGAGCGGCCATCAAATTCAGCTCCGCCAACTCCTTTCGGTCTTCAGCCGAGTTGGCCAGTGAGCGCCCCTCGTTAAGTTGATTGACGATATCAAAGACACGGCCAGCACGCTTTTCTGTTGGTGTATCGTTGAGCAACAGCAACCCGATTTGGCGGTGCACAGTCTGGCGCGCCTCGTCGGGTATCAAGGAGTAAGCAGCCTGCTGCACCTTATCATGGGCAAAGCGGTAGTTAATGGCTTGTAGGAGCACGGCATCGAGCATTCCGTCCGCCAGCTCGCTGCTCTCCAGTTCAAGGTACTTGTAGGCATCGCCCAGCAGCAGTATCAGTCCCTCTGTGACGGCCTCCTGTAAGGCTGAAATGATCTCGCTGGGGCCTTTGCCAGATACCAGCGCCAACGTCTGGAGGCGGAATTGGTTGCCGATGCAAGCCGCCAATTTCAATGCCTGCTGAGAGGCTACTTTCATCCGTCGAATCTTGTCGGCCATCAAATCGACGACATTGTCAGTGATGCGCTCGCCCTGAATCCGGTGAACGTCCCAGAGCCACTCGCCGGTGTGGACGTTGAAGTGGATCAGCTCCCGGGCATGAAGGGATTTGAGAAACTCGCCCATGAAGAAGGGGTTACCCCCAGTCTTCTGTTCAAGCAGGTCTGCCAGGGGGCCGGCATGTTGCAAGGTACAGTTGAGGGTATCGGCCACCAACTGGTTGATGTGGGGCAACGGCAGGGGCTGCAGATTGATCCGGTTGATGGTCGTCCCGGCTTTGGCGATGTCCTCCATAGTGCCCCGCAGCGGATGGGCCGCATCTACCTCGTTATCCCGGTACGCGCCGATCAGGAAGAGGTGCTGATGTTCCGAACCGGTCAAAAGGACGTGGAGCAGGTTAAGTGAAGCGTTGTCGGCCCACTGGAGGTCATCAAGGAAGATGACCAGGGGGTGATTCTCCTGGGCGAAGACGCCGATGAATGCGTGAAAAACCAGATTGAAACGGTTGAGCGATTCCGCGGCCGGCAAGTGGTGCGTTGATGGCTGGCGACCGACGATCAATTCCACTTCTGGTATCACGTCGACGATTACCTGTCCATTGGGACCCAATGCTGTGCGGATTGCCTTGCCCCACTCGGCCAGTCGTTCTTCCCCTTCCGAGAGTAGCTCCTTCACCAGCCCTTGAAATGCGTCAATCATGGCCCCGTACGGAATGTCACGCTTGTACTGGTCAAATTTCCCCGAGATGTAGTAGCCATGTCGTCGCGTGATGGGCTTGTAAATCTCCTGCACCAGAGAAGTCTTGCCAACTCCGGCGTAGCCGGCCACCAGCATAATCTCTTTGTATCCCTGGGCAACTCGCTCGAAGGAGTCCATCAGCACGGCAACATCACGATCCCGTCCATAGAGCTTCTGGGGGATATGGAATCGGTCGGAGACGTCCGCACCGCCCAGTGGGAAGGCGGGGATAGTGTTGCCCTCGGTCCACGCCTTGGCGCAGGTCTCAACGTCGGCCCGCAGCCCCCTGGCGCTCTGGTATCGATCTTCGGCGTTCTTCGCCAGTAGCCGCATTATCAGATCCGAGAGAACCTGAGGTACTTCCGGATTTCGTTCGTGAGGGTGGGTCGGCTCTACCGCGAGGTGGCAATGGACCAGTTCCGACCGGTCGGTGGCATCAAAGGGCGGCCGCCCGCAGAGCATTTCGTAGAATGTAGCGCCAAGTGAGTAGAAATCGGTGCGGTAGTCTACCGGGCGGTTCATGCGCCCGGTCTGCTCGGGAGACATGTAGGGCAGCGTCCCTTCCATACCTCCGGTTGGAGCGATGTCCTCCTGCCGGCCGACCATTTGCATGGCCAGGCCGAAGTCGATCATTTGAACGGAGTCGTTGGGCAGTGACTGCACAATGTTTCGGGGGTTGATGTCTTTGTGGACGATATTCTTGGCGTGGAGGCGGGTTAGGATCTCGGCCAGGTCGCAGGCCAACGGAAGGAACTCAGCAACTGTCAGTGGCCCCTTGTTCAGCCGCTCCCGGAGCGGCTCCGCCGCGATATCCTCCAGCACCAGAGCAAGTCCGTTGCGGTAGCGCTCAAGGCCGACAATTCGAGGGATTCCATCGACGTCGAGCCGGTTGAGGATCGAATATTCGTGCTTCAGCCGGGCAATGTCCTGGGGGGTCGGGAATTCGCTGCTGAGGACCTTGATGATGACCTTGAAATCGGGGTCATCCAGGCTTACGGCGCGAAAGACGAGGGTCTTGGACCCCTCATAGATCTTGCGGGTGATACGGTAGCCGGGCACCGTGGCTGGGCTGGTCGAATCGACAGCGGACGTCCGGGTTCTGGATACCCTGGTGTCCTCCCAATCAATATCACTCTTGGGTTTTGCGACGGGCACGACGACGGTCCCGCCATCGCTATCGTCGGCTACTTGTGCGGTATCGGTGTTCTGCCACGAGACAAAGTCCTCGTCAGTCAGGGTACCAACTGAGGTTAACTCGATTCCCCGGTTACTCAGATCCGTGCGCGGCACGTCTTCGATGGAGATGGGCGTGGCACCCGATTCCAACTCGATCATGCGCAAGGCCTCTTCCAGCCCGGCCGCGTTGCGAAAGCGCGACTCACGTCGCTTGTGCAGGCAGCGCATCAGCACAGATTCGACTGCCAGCGGATACCCCCTTACCAGTTCGCTCGGGCGGGCCGGAGAGTGGGTCAGGATCTCTCGCATCAAGGTGGTGACACTCTGTCCTTCGAAGGGCAGCACCCCGGTGGTTGCCTCATAGAGCATTACACCCAGCGAAAAAAGGTCTGCCCGTACATCAACGCCACTGGAATCCTCGAACTGCTCCGGGGCCATGTAATGGGGTGTTCCCAGGACAGTACCGGTAGCGGTAAGGCGGCTGGCCAGATGAGAGGATTCGAACTTGGCCACCCCAAAATCCATCAGCTTGGGCACCACCAGATCGTGGACCCGGTGGAGGAAGACATTGGAGGGCTTAAGATCTCGATGAACGACCCCATCCCGATGGGCATGGCGCAGCGCCTTGGCCAGCAAGCCAAAGAGCCAGAGTGCCTGAGGAATAGGCATCGGCGTGCCCGCGGTCCGGTAGTAGGTTGAAAGGGAGCATCCGTCCAGCAACTCCATTACCATCCCTGATGCCTCGGGGAGCTCAAGGATGTCATGCACCGTCAGGATGTTGGGATGGCGCAAATTGGCCTGGATTCGCGCCTCTTCCATGAATCGTGAGACGAGTTGCTGGTCCTTATGGTAGTGGGGGTGGAGCATTTTGACCGCGACAACGTGACCGAGCTTCTGATGTGTGGCAACCCAGATCGTGGCCATGCCTCCGCTGGCCAGTTCTCCGTCGATGACATAGGGTCCTAGTTGCGCTCCTTGCACCGCTCAGTCCTCACAACGTCTAGGTGAGTTGTCCTTATACCATAATATCAACTGGTGGACGCACCAATTAGTTGCGCGACGCGCGTGCGGCGCGTGTTGCCGGCGACAATTCCCCAGGCGAAACGTGGATTGCGGACGAGGCGTGGTAACTGCGACCAGAGCACCCACTTCAGCTTGCGGCGAAAGTGCGGATAGAGCTGGTCGTAAGCCCACTGAATACCCTCTTCGAGCTCTTCGGGCGACATCTGCTTAGGTTGGAAGACAGCGTGAGACCAGGCAAATTGACGTCGCTCCCGGTCCGGCAGAAGTCGTCCCTCGGCAGCCAGCTTCGCGTAGAGTCGAGTGCCAGGAAAAGGGGTCAGAGCGAAGAGATTGGCATCATCTATGTTCAACTCCCGAATTGCCGCGACGGTGTGCCGAAAGACCTCCGGGCCGTCACGGTCGAAACCGAATATGAAGAAGCCGCTGACCACAATGCGACGGGCGTGCAGTTCTTTGACAAATGAGCGGTATCGGGCCACCTGATTCTGGTCTACCTTGGCTTCAGTGAGCACATCCCGATTGAAGCTCTGGAAGCCAATTTGCAGATTGAAGCAGCCCGCTTCCTGAAGTGCGTCAAGCAGTTCAGTATCACCCGCAATGTTGGTCGGTGCCTGGGCGAGGAAGAACTTCTTGCACGGTGCGATGGCCCGCAGTAGTTGGAGAGCGTAGTCGCGGTTGGCGAAGATATTCTCGTCGACGAAGATGAAGGTCTTTTGCGGTAACTTCCGGATCTCATCAGCTACCAACTCCACCGGTCGGGTGCGATGTTCATGCCAGGGAACGTGGGGTAAATAGCAGTAATGGCAGCGGTTGGGACACCCCCGCGTTGCCTCCACGGCGGTGAACCAGCTACTCTCTCCCAGCAGTTCGCGGCGTGCCGGAGGAACATGTCGCAACTCAGTGGTCTTTGAAGAGCGGTATATCTGTTGGAGTTTGCCCACCTCAGCATCAACGAGCAGCCGCGGCCAGGTGTACTCCGCTTCGCCCACCACCACGGCATCAGCGTGCTCCAGGCACTCTTCAGTCATGATGCAAGCGTGAACGCCTCCCAGTACAACCGTGGTGCCTTGCGAACGGAATCGATCCGCAATGGCGTAGACTTCCTGGGAGGCGAAAGTGGTCACTGTAATGCCAACCAGATCGAATTGCTCATCGAAGGGTATTGGCTCCCAACCTCCATCGGCAATTCTCACGTCATGACCATCGCTCAGCGCCGCCAGTAGTCCGAGGCCAAGCGCCGGGAACTTCACGGCCTCCGCATAGCGCACCTGTTCGTGGCCCCCTTGCTGCGACCAGCGGGGTTTAACCAGTAAGATCTTCATCGAACCTCAACTATGGAGTCGTTTGTAGTCGAGAAAGTCAAAGCCGTTGCCAGGAGGCAGCGGGAAGGGGCGCTTGCCCAGCAGGATCTCAAGGTCCTCTACCAGACGGTGAGCTTTTTGGGAGGCACTCTCTCTGATAGGTCTTTCCCAGTCATGCGCCAATGTATGAACCATGTCATGCAGCACGGCCTCGGCCCGCCGCCAACCAATCAGGTTCCACAGGCCAGCAGCTCTTAGTACATCACCGAAATCCTCCACCGGGAAGCTCTTGATGAGAAGTGGCAGTTCGGCACCGAAGTGAACAATGAAGCGCTTCAAGATTCGCTCCAGATCGTCCATTGAAACAGAGAGCGTGAAGATCTTCTCACAATCGAGGAATGAGACGCCCTCAGAATTCCAGAAATCGATGAATCTGTCGATCAATTGGGGAGGCACGTGAGAGAGGAAATGCGCCGCGATCTTGTCCACAATGATCTGCAGTCGTTCCCATTGCGCCATCTTCACATAGGACTTCAGAGTGTGTGCGTCCAATCGGTCTTCCTTGACTCTCTGGGCAATGTGCTGCGCGTACTTGCGGTAGTTGGTCAAAATGAATGCCATCCCCCAGCCGCAAGGAGTGGTCCAAACACCGGCATCGCCGACAAAGGCCACTCGGTCCACCGCCAGCCCCTGGCTCAATCCCCCGGAAGGATACCAGCCGTACTTGATCTCCTTGATGTGCTTCTTCCGGCTGTTTCCAGAGGGTATTACTTCCTTGCTGCCCACTCGAAATGGCTTGCCCAGAGTCTCCTTGTCAATGATCTGCTCGAACTGAGCCTTCATAACGTCGATACTGACTTTGGAGCGGCGAAGATAGAGAACCATGGGAAACGATGTGTGCTCATCCAGAATCTCCCATTCCATTACCGGCCGACCCTTTTCCAGGCAGGCATCAGGATCCGCGTTCAAGTCATCGAAGGTGCCCCAGAGCATGTAGTCGCCCACTTTCATCTCTTCAGGCGGATGGTCGTCGTCTGCCGAAAATGGGTAGCTGGGCATTTTCGGATGGTGGACGATCCAACCATAGACCGACCACCAGTAGTACTCCTTCTCCCAGAGGTCGTGGTAAGCCTTCTTGATGGGCGAATCGTGACCTGAAGCATCGATCAGCAAGCGCGCCTCAAAATCCCCGACGGAGGTCATCACCTGTACCTTCGAATTCTCTACCTCGTGGTTGTAGATGACGACGCCGTAGAGCACGGTTGAGCCTTTCCCCGGTCCCTCGCTACCATGCTTCATAACCCGTTCGTCAAAGTAGGTAAGAAGCGGTCTCTCCTTCAGGAAACGGTACCCTCTGGGCAATTCAGCGTCCCAGAACTTTGAGGTCTGCGAGGCCGTATCGCAGATAAATCGCCGCACTCCGTCGCTGTGACAGTCGTCGGGAATATCTGCCTCATCCATTACCAGCGTAGGTACAAACCAACTCCGCTCGCAGTAACCGGCATCCGGCTTCTTGTCCAGCACCAGGACCTTTACAAACCGTGATAGTTCTGAGGCAATGGACAATCCCGCCGGCCCGGCCCCTGCGACGATCACATCATATTGACTTTTTGCCATCATCACCCCTCCATCTATCTAGTTTATCACTATCAGTAGAACAGTGATCCGGGGGGTTGTCAATGGCTAGCGGAACACCGTTGCGGTTGCCTCCTGAGCCGCCCTGAGGTAGATTGCTCGCAGGAGGTTTTCATGCGCATCATGCTGCTAATGGTATCAGCCCTACTCGGGTTGGGCGGGTGCTTCGACGGGGCCTCGAGCCCCGACGTAGAGGTGCCTTCCCCCGATGCCGTGCGCGTAGATCTCGACCAGGCGGAGATCGGCGAAGAGATCAACGATCCCGGAGGTTTGCCCGACCTCACGGGCACCGTCTACCTGGCCACAGAACTTATTGCCACCGAACCAACCGACACGCTCAACGAAGCCTGGGCGGCAATGGTAGCCGACTACACCCTGGCCATTGCCTTTGTGGTGGTTGACCACGATGTGGCCACCCAGACCATGGAACTTGATCTAGCGTCGGCCTGGGTCGACCGGTCCCTTGCTGAAGATGGATCCGTCGAGCCGCTGGCCTATCGTTTCGCGCTGGAGCCGGTGCGTCTGAAACTCCACTTCGATGGACTGGAGTTCTCCATCAGCGGGATCTTCGCCATTGATCTGGTACCCATGGCCGTCAACAAACCTTTCCACGTCCACGGGGCTGTGGGTAGTGGCCGCTTCTCTGAGGATGGCCAACAGATCGCAGAGCTGCGTCTCGAAGGTTTCCTGGCCGAAGAGCAGATGGTCGACTTCTGCCTTCTCATGCCGGGTCTTGGATCTGTCAACTTCCGCTGGTTTATGAATCTGGCCCATATCTGTGCTACCACCGATAGCGACGAAGACGGGACGGCGGACTCCTACCTCTTCAAGGGATTCGTCAAGGCATCTGCCGACGATGAGGGGTTGTTTGAGCCTGGCATCGAACCCATTGCCCCCCTTATTTCTACGTGCAAACTGGATACCGAAGACTGCGTCCCCCAATAAGCTTGCCTTTGATACCGAAGACTGCGTCCCCCAATAAGCTTGCCTTTGATGCAAACCTTGCTGATTGGACCGAGTGGGGGGTGCATTCCGTGGTCACCGATCGTGTTTCTCGGGGGTCCCTTCTTGTCTCAACCCCTGCTTGCGGGGAGTAGCGTCTCGGGACACTTCTTCGAGGCATATTAGCGATGGGTATTGCGTCCCATCAGTCCCGTTAGTAATATGTTGCGGTTGATAGACGCTTGGCTTCCGGAGGCCCTAATGATTCGCCGCGCCGCGCCGCACTCAGCAGCACTACTGATTATTCTCCTTGTGCTGATGAATGCTTGCGACCAGCGTGGCGAAGATCTGGCGAGTGAAACTGCGCTGCAACCGATTATCGGGGGCTCCGTCGATAGCGGTCATCCTGCGGTTGGTGTCGTCATGACCGACGCCTCCATTTGTACCGGGACATTGATTTCCCCTCGCATCGTGCTAACGGCTGCGCATTGTGCCGCATATGGCTACACACCCAAGTGGTTCGTACTTGGCCCGAACGTGGAAAGCCCTTCCGCCACCCTCTATGTTCAGAAGTGGATTCCTCATCCCCAGTTCGGACAGCAGATTATCGATGGTGCCCAGGTTCAGGTCCACGATATTGCGGTAGTTGTCCTCACTGACGCCGCCTCCGTTCCCCCAGTCAAGTATCGCACCCAATCTCTGTTCGGCAAGGAGGGGGCTTCCATCACCTTCGTCGGTTTCGGGCAGTCGAGTCTTTACAATCCCAACTCCAGCGGCACCAAGATGAAGGTCGGCAGCACTATTGGGGATGTCAACTCCCAGGGTTTCTGGAACTTCACCAATTCTGATAACCCGAAGAACACGTGCTCAGGAGACTCTGGTGGTCCCGCTCTGATGTCTTTTGCTGGGACCGATGAGGTTATCTCAGTGGTTTCTTCCGGGGATCCGCAGTGTACGCAAAACGGTTGGAATACACGGGTTGATATCCACGCCTCCTGGATCCAGGGCCTTATCAGCACTTACGATCCCGGTGGCGTGTCTGCAGAGTGTGGCAATGGCTACTGCGAATCTGGAGAAACCGAAGGAAGCTGTCCTGCCGATTGTACGCCCACCACTGAAGGTGGCCTCGGTGCCGCCTGTAACTCTGAGTCTGACTGCAAATCCGGCATGCTCTGCGTCCAGTCCGATTCCGGGGGGTTCTGCACTCAATTCTGCCCTGACCCCAGCGGCGGCGCAGGTTGCCCCGCACCTTACATTTGCGTCCCACTTATAGAACCCCCTCCCTCGGGCGATGGTGTCTGCTTTGATACCGGCGGCAATGCCCAGTGCGGGAACGGTACATGCGAGGCTGGTGAAAGTGCCCAGAACTGTCCCGCCGATTGCAGCGGTGGCTGCGGCGCCATTACCTTCGAAGGTTGTTGTGCCGGTAACTTGCTGAAGTACTGCGACAACGGCAGTTTGCAGCAAATCGATTGCAGTGGCACTCCCTCGTGCGGCTGGAATGGAACCGATGGCTACTACGACTGTGGTACGGGAGGTGGCAGCGACCCCTCGGGAACCCACGCGAAGTCTTGTGGTAGTAGTAGCCCGGTCTGCGGCAATGGCACGTGCGAGAGCGGTGAGAGTAAGCAGAGTTGCCCCGCCGACTGCGGCACGGCAGGGCCGGTTTGCGGCGACGGCAAGTGTGAAGGCACTGAGACCTACGTGAATTGCAGCAAAGACTGCTCGGCCCCCGTATGTGGCGACGGCAAGTGCGACGCCCCAGAAACGTCCGATTCATGCCCTGCCGATTGTGACATCAACTCGAACCCGGTCTGTGGCGATGGCAAGTGTCAGGCACCAGAGACCTCAGACTCCTGCCCCGTGGACTGCGACATCGGCACGGACCCGGTTTGCGGTAATGGCAAGTGCGAGTTTGGGGAATCGGCCGCGACTTGCGCGCCGGACTGCAACCCCGAAAACCTACCCAACTGCGGCAACGGCTACTGTGAGCAGGGTGAAACCCCCACCAAATGTGCCGAAGATTGCAAGGGGGCCAATCCTCCTCAATGCAATAACGGATATTGCGAAGTGGGCGAGAATGAGTCCACTTGCCCCGCTGACTGTGGAGAGGGTTATTGCGGCGACGGCAAATGCGAAGCTCCCGAGACATCCGACACATGCGCAGACGATTGCGTCTACAGCAGTGAATGCGGCGATGGAGTATGCGAGGGGGCCGAAGGCGAGGAGTCATGTCCCGAGGATTGCGTTGAACCGGAATGTGGCGACAGCATTTGCAGTGCGGGTGAAATCTGCGAAGATTGTCCCGAGGATTGTGGTTTCTGTCTCGACCTGGATGGTGATGGTAGGTCGGACGCTGCCTGTAGCGTGGGCAATTTGTCTTCACCTCATGATCTGGGTCTCCTCATACTTCTACTTGCTTTGATGGGAGCCATTGCGGGCCTGCGGGCTTTGCGAGTTCATCCTGTTTTCGGCTTGCTTCCCTAGCTTAAAAGGTTAATCCATGAACAATGTTACTTCCAAGGCGACCCTCGATTCTATCTTCAGGCCGGCCAATATAGCGGTCATCGGGGCCTCCAAGAAGCCGGGCAAGATCGGGTCCGAGATCATTCGCAATCTCTTCGGCTATGAGTTCAACGGCACCATCTTTCCAGTGAATTCAAATTCCCGATTCATCCATTCCACTAAATGCTATGCCTCCGTGGGAGACATCCCGGACCCCGTCGATCTGGCTGTTATTGCGGTGCCCAAGCACGCAGTTCTTGGAGTCGTGGAAGAGTGCCGGGCGAAGGGGGTTCGTGGCCTGGTCATTATTACTGCCGGCTTCAAAGAGACGGGCGTAAAGGGGGCCATCGAAGAGAAGGAACTACGCCAGATTGTCAAGGATGCGGGGATGATTGCCGTCGGTCCAAACTGCATGGGTGTGATCAATACCGAGAGCAAGTTCAAGATGAACGCGAGCTTCGGTCCCCGCCACGTGTTGCCCGGTAATGTGAGCTTCCTCTCCCAGAGCGGTGCCCTTGGTGTTGTCCTCATTGAGCAGGCCAGTGAAATAGGCATGGGATTGCACATGTTCGTCTCCCAGGGCAACCGCATGGATGCCTCCGCCAACCAGTTCCTGGAGTACTGGCACCACGACGAGGGTACCGATGTAATTCTCATGTATATCGAGAGCTTCGGGTCGCCCCGGAAATTCCCCAAGGTGGCCCGTCGCGTGGCCACAGATAAGCCGGTAGTTGTGCTCAAGTCAGGTCGCACCAGCGTTGGCGCACGAGCCGCGTCGTCTCACACCGGGGCTATGGCCGGGACCGATGCTGCATATGACGCACTTTTTAAGCAATGTGGAGTGTTGCGCGCTTCTTCCATTGAAGAACTTTTCGACATCGGGAAGGCTTTTGCCTCCGGACTGAAGCCGGCGGGAAATCGAGTGGCTCTGCTGACCAACGCCGGCGGGCCAGCCATTATGGCAGCGGATGCCTGTTCTTCCCTCGGCATTGAACTCCCCGATCTGGCCGAGTCGACCCACAATGAGTTGGCCAGCTTCCTGCCTCCGGAAGCAGCCTTGGCAAACCCCGTGGACATGATTGCCTCGGCGACACCAGAGAGCTACGGATATTGCATGCGGGCCCTCCTGAAGGATCCCCAGGTAGACTCCTTGATCGTTGTCTTTGTGGCACCGCCGACGATCGATCCAACTGGTGTTCTCAAGGCAATTGCTGAGGTCTATCAAGAGAAGAAGGACAAGCCCATTCTGGTCTGCCTCATGGGGCGCATCGAAGACCTTCGAAAGGCCAAAGTCCTGGCTGACCTCCATGTACCAGTCTACGTCTATCCGGAATCTTCAGTGCGCGCGCTGGCTGCGCTGGTTGAACGGCAGCGGTGGCTCGACAAGGACCAGGGCTCTATCAAGGAGTTTGAAGTGGATAGAGCACGGGCCCGTCAGGTGGTCGCCGGGGCCGTCGCTCGAGGTGGGGGGTACCTCTATGACGATGAGACTACCGACGTCCTGGAAGCATATGGGATTCCATTTTGCCAATCAGTTCGTTGCGACAGTGAGGATGATGCCGTGGCGGCAGCCCTGCAAATCGGACTACCCGTCGTAATGAAAGTATCGAGCCCCAGCATTACCCACAAGTCCGACGCCGGAGGAGTCTTCATCAATTTGCGCTCCGATCTAGAGGTGCGGGGTGCATATCACCAGATCATGGCGGCCGCCAGGCAGGTGGTTCCCGACCTTGCAGATGTCGCAGTTCTCGTCCAGGAAATGGTCACTGGTGGTCAGGAGACCATTATCGGCATGTCCCTGGATCCCAATTTCGGTCCCCTCATCATGTTTGGGGCCGGGGGTGTCCACGTGGAGGTGCTCAAGGACGTTGTCTTCCGACTCTGTCCGGTCACCGATGTGGATGCCGAAGAGATGGTGAGAGAATTGCGTAGCTATCCGCTCCTCAAGGGCTATCGCGGGATGGAGCAGGCCGATATCAGCTTTCTCACTGAGATCCTACAGCGGGTCTCGACGCTCGTTGGAGAGCTGCCTGAAATAGCGGAAATGGACCTCAATCCCACCAAGGTCTTTGCCAAGCGGAGTCTCTGCCGTGTGCTGGACGCCCGGATTCGGGTCAGTCCCTGATTGCAGTTTCGGGCTAGTCCCGGATCTGGCTCTCGATGAGCTTCCTTGCCGAAGGCGAAAGTTTTGACCCCATAATGGCGAGATACTTACGCAGATGTTTGGCGCCATTGGAGTAGTCGCCCTTGGAGTTGTAGGTCTTGCCCAATTTCTTATGCAGGCCTGCACTGGAGCGCAACTTGGATGACTGCTTGTAATAGGCAATGGCCTTGGCGTAGGACCCCTGTCCCTTCGCTTCGTCCCCCAGCTTTTCGAATTCCTTCGCCTTGGCCCGGGAGGCTTCCTTCGCAGCCTTCGCTTGCTCTGCCTTCTCTTTGGCCAGGCGTTTCGCCTCTGCTGCATTGTCCTTAGCCGCTTGAGCCTCCAGGCGCTTACGTTTCTCTTCGTCCCGCTTGCGTTTCTCTTCTTGGCGTTGCTTCTCTGCCGAGGCCTGCTTCTCGAGTTCGGCTCGGCTCGGCCCAACCTTGCGGGTCAACGCAGCAGCTACCTGTTCATTGTAGACGTCCTGTTTGCCCAGGCGCTTGCCATATTGCACCGCCGACCCGGATACGGTCTTTTCAGTCAGCGAGGCCAGGAGTTCGCTATACTCCCCGTCCAGTGTGCGCAGGGAGGTCTGAAGTGCCTCGAGTTCCTCCACCGGTTTGGTTTCGGGAGTCTCTCCCCAGGCTGCTTTCTTCTCGTCCAATTTAGCGAGATGGTCGGCTAATTCCTTGCGACTGGCAGTAATCTGGCTGGTCAGGTCCTCGACCTTCTTGGCGGCCATATCTTCTTGCCCCGCCATCGCTGGCAACTCTTCAGACAAAAGGGCCTCGACCTTGGTGTTCAGTTGAGATACCAGTTGCGCTTCTTTCGTGATGGCCTCGTCGGCCCCGGAGAGGTCCCCTGTTTCAATCGTCTCCTGCAGCGAAGTAACCCGCTTTCGGCCCTCGGCGCAGGATTTCTGTGCGGCCTCAAGTTCGGCTACCTTTGCTTCGTTCTTCCGTTTCTTCCACTCCGCCAGACGCATTGCCAACATGCGGTCGTTTTGCGCGTACTCGACCTGATATTCGCCGAGGGTCCTGGTGTACGCAGCCATCTGTCCAGCCAGTTTCAACATCTCCTGGGGGGTCATCCCTGCTTTCTCTGTTCCCTTCTCTTCGGCTTTGGCTCCGCCCTCAACGCGCTTCTCTCCAGAAGGTTGTTCCGACTTGCCCTCAAGGGCGTCGGCGCTGCCTTCCGAGGTCGCCTGCTCAGATTTGGCATCCTCGGTGGTGATGGTTCCAAAGGGCCCGTAGAAGTAAATCCCAGCCGCTGCGCAAATGGCCACTATGCCAAAGACGGAGGCCCAAAGGCCTGTCCGTGACTTGCCGGCCGGGATCAGGTCGTCTTCGTCAACTTCCTCGGCGTAGGGAGAGGTTGACAGTTTCTTCTCGGCAGTCTGACCGAGCTCTTCAGCGGAGGGTCGCGTCATCGGTGCGGTCTGGTCGAAGCCGTCACCAGCAGCGATGCTCTTGCGTACTTCCTCCACCACATCCTTGACCTCGTGGCAACTTCCAGGGCGTACCTCTCGGTCCTTGGCCATGAGGCGAAGTATCAGCTTTTCAACGGCCGGGTGGAGGTCGGGACGAATCTCACGGGGCTTGGTCGGCTCCTGAGTGAGGTGTTTGGTCACAACGCCAATGGGAGTGTCTGCGGTGAAGGGCAATTTCCCGGTGAACATGTGGTACATGATCACGCCCAGAGAGTAAATGTCAGAGCGGGCATCAAGGGATTCGCCCCGCGCCTGTTCTGGCGACATGTACTCAGGTGTTCCGCAAACGATTCCAGCCATGGTGTGGAACGTATCTGCGCTTTCCCCGCTGGGGTCGGTAATCTTGGCGATGCCGAAATCCAGCACTGTGACGAAATCAGTCTGTCGGCGGCGATCTTCCACCATTACGTTCTCAGGCTTCAAATCACGGTGAATCACGCCCTGAGCGTGGGCATCATCCAGGGCTGAGCAGATCTGGTCGGTAATGTAGAAGACCCGCTCCGTTTCCAAAGGAAACTCGCCCTTGATCAGGTGGGCCAGATCCTGCCCGTCGATGAAGTCCATGGCGATGTAGTGGGTGCCATCTTCTGCAGTACCGAAATCGATGATGTTGATAGCGTTGGGGTGCTTAATGCGGCTGGCTGCTCTCGCTTCACGGTGGAAGCGCTTTGAAATCGTCCGGTCCCCGGAGAGATGCGGGTGGAGCACTTTGATGCAGACCATCTTGGCCAGCGTCGTCTGCTCGGCCTTGTAGATGCTGCCCATTGCCCCTTCGCCCACCGCCGACAAGATGAGAAATTTTCCGGCAATGGTGCGGCCTACCAGCCCTTTCGGTTCCTCTTCGTCCGCGGCTGGCAGATTCTCTCCGCAGTTTGGGCAGAAACGAGTCTCGTCCGGGGCTTCGGCAAAGCATTTGGTACAAACTTTCACGATCCATCCTGACCGTTAAATGCGGCACGCAATACGGCTCCCTTATAGACCACGTCTGCCGATCTTTCAAGAACTATGCCCACGTAACGGGCGCGATGTGCCCGCGCGCTCCGGAGCGTTGACACAGTTCATCTTACTTGATAGACAACTAGGGTTTGATAATGAGTACTATAGCTGCGGGCACTGCGCGCATACGGCCAGGCGCTTGCAAGCACAAACAGCGAGGGGTGCTATGAGAGACGTATTCATCGTGGACGGCGTTCGGACGGCGTTAGGGAGTTTTCAGGGGAGTCTGTCAACGGTGCCTGCAGCCCGACTTGGGGCCGCTGCCATCAAAGGAGTGATGGAACGAAGCGGAGTGCCCGGCGATGCCGTGGACGAACTCTGGATGGGCAACGTTCTCCTGGGTGGTCAGGGGCAAGCTCCAGCGCGCCAGGCGGCAATTTTCGGCGGCCTGCCTAAGAGCGTTCCCTGCGTCACACTGGCCAAGGTTTGTGGCTCTGGACTTCGCACAGTCATGGCCGCCAGCTCCACCATCAAAGCGGGTGATGCCGATGTCGTCGTGGCCGGCGGCATGGAGAATATGACTCTCGCCCCCTATGCCCTGCCCAAGGCACGAAATGGCTATCGCATGGGCAAGGGTGAAGTCGTCGACCTCATGGTCAATGACGGCCTTTGGGATGTTTACAACGACTATCACATGGGGATTGCGGCTGAGCTTTGCGCCAGCGAAATGAACCTCACTCGCGAAGCCCAGGATGAATTCGCAATTGCCAGTTACAAGAAGGCAGTGGCCGCCTCTCAGGCTGGAGAATTCAAGCGGGAAATCGTTCCGGTTGAGGTTCCTGGCCGCCGCGGGGCAGTCACTATCGTCGATACCGATGAGGAACCATTCAAGTCCAAGATTGAGAAGATCCCTGCTCTCCGCCCTGCCTTCAAAAAGGACGGCACCGTAACTGCTGCCAATGCATCAAGCATCAACGATGGGGCCGCCGCCGTCGTCCTGGCCTCTGGCGAAAAGTGCAAGGAATTGGGCGTGACTCCGAAGTTCAAGGTGGTCGGCTATGCTGGCTATGCACACGAGCCCGAGTGGTTCACCACTGCTCCGGCATATGCCATCAAGAAGGTCTTCGAAAAGACCGGTTTCACCGACCAGGATATCGATGTCTACGAGATCAATGAGGCCTTCGCCGTAGTTTCCCTTGCTGTCAACCAACTTTGCGAACTCGACAATAGCAAGATCAACTTGCGTGGCGGTGCCATCGCGCTGGGTCACCCCATTGGAGCCTCCGGCGCACGTATCTTCGTGACTCTCATGCACATCATGGAAGACAAGGGTTTGAAGCGCGGCCTCGCCAGTCTCTGCATCGGCGGTGGCGAAGCGGTGGCCCTCATCATCGAGCGGGTGTAAGGAGGCTGCCATGAGTGAAATCTATGTCACCTATAGCCGGGACGGAGTCGTGGGTACCATCACCATCGACCGCCCCAAAGCCCTCAATGCTTTGAACCCAGGGGTGCTCACTCAATTGAGCAACTGCTTGAAAGAAGCCGAGGCCGATCGGGAGTGCCTGGGAGTGATTCTTACCGGCGCCGGCGGCAAGGCTTTTGTTGCCGGTGCAGACATCGCCACCATGCGCGATCTGCCGCCGGCCGAGGGGCTCCGCTTCGCGGAACTTGGTCTGGCGACGCTGCAGCAGATCGAAGATCTCTCCAAGCCGGTTATCGCGGCAATTAACGGCTTCGCGCTGGGCGGCGGCATGGAGCTGGCCCTCGCTTGCGACATGATCTACGCCAGCCCGAAGTCAAAACTGGGTCAGCCGGAGGTCAAGCTGGGCATCATACCCGGATTTGGTGGAACCCAGCGTCTTGCCCGTCTGGTAGGTAAGAACCGGGCCAAAGAGATTGTCTTTACCGGAGCGATGTACGATGCCGAAACGGCGGCTGACTTCGGCCTGGTTCAGGCCGTTGTTCCCGAGGAAGAACTGATGGACTATTGCACCTCCCTCATCCAGAAGATTGGTCGCATGGGACCCCTCGCAGTGGCGCAGGCCAAGCGAGCTATCAACAAGGGTACTGACCTTGCGCTGGATGCCGGGCTGGCCATTGAAAAAATGGCCTTCATGTCCCTCTTCGGAACAGATGACCAGCGTGAAGGCATGACTGCTTTCCTGGAAAAGCGAACCGCCGCATTCAAGGGGGAATAGAGATGTCCGAACTTAGACTCAGAGTGCTCGTTGCCAAACCGGGCCTGGATGGGCACGATCGCGGGGCCAAAGTCGTTGCCAGGGCCCTTCGTGATGCCGGTATGGAGGTAATCTATACGGGCCTCCATCAGACCCCCGAAATGGTTGCCAACGCGGCCGTCCAGGAAGATGTGGATGTGGTTGGCCTCTCCATCATGTCCGGTGCTCATGGCCATCTTGTGCCAGAGATTTGCCGACTTCTGCAGGCCAAAGGGGCGGGAGAGATTCCCATCGTGCTGGGTGGCATCATTCCCCAGGACGACTTTCCAGCCATGAATGAGGCCGGTGTCAAGGCCATCCTGACCCCTGGCTCCTCCCTGACCGATCTGGTTGAGCAGGTGCGAACCCTCGGTGAGGAGAAGCGGACGGCGGAGTAGTCCACCGTCTTCCAGCAACCTTCCATCTCGGCCGGCTTTCAGCTTACGCAAAAGACACCGCTGCACGTCACGACCTATGCCTCTTTGAGGCACTTCCGCTGCGCACAACCATCGAAAAAGACGACGGATTGGCCGATCTCGGTTGCGTTTGATTTGCCGGTCTGTCTATAATGGGACAACCGTGATGCACTGCGTAAGGTCAGGGGGCATTGTGCTGGACCGCGACGAGTTGCTCGAACATGTAGAGTGGCTACTCAATGAAGGGGAAGCAGAGCGAGCCTGGATGCTTTGCAAGCGAGGACTTCGGCGCTATCCGAAGGATGCAGAGCTGTGGCTCTTCCTCGGCGATTCTCTCTTTGATTCCGACCGGTTGAACGAAGCGGACCGAGCCTTTCGGCGTGTCGTGGAGTTTGAACCGGAGTGGGCAATTCCCTTCGCTAAACGGGCCGAAGTAAACCTCATGCTCGGCAATGTGCAACGGGCCCAGGAAATGGTCAACGAAGCCTACAAAAGAGAGCGGGATCTTCCCCACGCCTCCTACGTTCGTGCAGTTTGCTACGAATTGGAAGGGGATGACGAAGTTGCAAACTTCTTCTTCCATCGGGCCCGGCGTCTCCAACCAGAACAGTATTTTCCGCCCGTCCATTGTGATGATGAGGAGTTTGATAATTGCGTCGATGCTGCGAAGGAGCATCTGCTCGGCGTCGATGCCTTCGCCCGCGCTTTGCAAGATACCGAATGGACGGTTGCCGATGTTGTTGACCGGGATCATCCCGATCTCAAATTGGTCTCGCCGATGATGTTCTGCTACCTCGTCCCAACCGAGGAAGATGGGGAAGACCCACTGGTCCAGCGGGGCTACGTCTTCCGCAAGAACATCCTACGTGAGTGTCGAACCGCAGAAGATATCGATACGCAGATCTACGTCTCCGTCATGGACGAGTTGGAACACCTCCTCGGCCCGGGCGAGGAATAGCCCGGCCCGTTGGCATGCCACACCTTCCCGCAACTCCTGAGGAACTAAGCTCCCTTGGCTGGGATACCATCGATGTGCTCCTGGTCACCGGTGATGCTCACGTTGACCACCCGGCATTTCCCGCGGCGGTTATTGGGCGCGTCCTCGAGGCCGCAGGCTTTCGGGTTGCGGTTCTGGCACGGCCCGATGTCAATGATGTTGACGCCGTGCGTTGCATGGGACGGCCCAGACTCTTTGCCGGTGTCACTGCCGGGGCACTCGATTCCATGGTGGCCAACACCACCGCGTTGCGTCGCCGTCGCAGTGATGATCCTCACGCCCCCGATGGCAAAGCTGGAGGTCGTCCCGACCGCGCCTTGACCGTCTATTGCAACTTGTTGCGACAGGCCTTCGGCAAAGGAGTCTTCATCGTTGCCGGCGGACTGGAAGCGAGCTTGCGTCGCTTCGCCCACTACGATTATTGGAGCGATTCCGTACGCCGCCCCATCCTCATGGATTGCGGGGCCGATGTCGCCATTTATGGCATGGGAGAGGGGCCCGTCATAGAAGTCGCTCGCCGTTTAGATGCCGCTGCAAAGGGATCTCTACGCCCCAGCCTAAGCACGTCATCTGGCGTCGCCAACGGTGTGTCATCCCGCGCCACCCAAAACGTGTCATCCCGCGGGAGGGGCAACGCCCCGACTGAGGGATCTCTACGCATCGCCCAGCGCGAACTCCTCCGCGAAATCCCCGGTGTCGTCTGGCGACAACCGGCATCGGCGCCAGCACCCACCGACGGAATTGCCCTGCCCGATGCCGAGGCCGTAGCGGCAGACCCCAAACAGCACATTCACGCCCATCGTCTGCTGGAAACCCGCGCCAGAGAACGGATGTGGCAACTCTCCGGCGGCATGAGAGTGGTGGCCAATCCGCCGCTCGATATCGATGCCGAGTCCCTCGAAGCGCTCTATCGCCTTCCCTTCACCCGCGATCCGCACCCCATGTATGGCGAAACGAAGATCCCGGCGCTGGAGCAGGTGCGATTCTCCGTCACGTCACATCGAGGTTGTGCCGGCGGCTGTGCCTTTTGCGCCCTTACGGCCCATCAGGGAAAGGGTATTGCCAGTCGTGGTGCCCAGTCGGTTCTGGAGGAAGTCAAGGCCATTACGGAGCATCCCGATTTCAAGGGCACCATTAATGACATCGGCGGACCCACAGCCAATATGTGGCGAGCCCACTGCACCAAGCCCGGGGGTTGCGACCGGGCCTCTTGTCTCTGGCCCACTCGCTGCACCCATTTCGCAGATGATCAGGATGGCTATCGAGCACTGCTCACCGCCGCGGCCGAAACACCCGGAGTTCGCCATCTCTTCGTTACCACCGGCGTTCGCATGGACCTGCTGTCCGACAACAAGTCCCTCCTGAAGGCCCTGGCGCAGCACCACACCAGCGGCCACCTCAAAGTCGCCCCCGAGCACACCGTCCCCTCGGTCCTCAAACATATGCGCAAGCCCGCCGGCGATGACTTTGAGAACATCGTCCAAGCCCACCGGGCCATCTCTCGCACAGCCGGCAAGCGTCAATTCGTCGTCCCCTATCTAATGGCTGCTCACCCCGGTTGCACCCTCGACGATATGGTCCAACTCGCACGCCTCCTGAAACGCCACAACATCAAGGCCGAGCAGTGCCAGATCTTCACCCCAACGCCCGGCACCGCCGCCACCGTCATGTACGCCACCGACCTCGACCCCGCTACCGGCCACAAGGTCTTCGTCGAACGCAATCCCGCCCGCAAAGAACTCCAAAAGATGCTCATCCTCTGGCACCGCCGCGACCTCCATCTAAAGATCCGCAAGGCACTGAAGAAGGCTGGCAGATCCGACCTTATCGAGGAGTTCTTTCGGGATTGAAGTTGGCCAGCAGATTCAGTGCGAAGAGAGTCGGATGGGGCACGCGAGAGATGGGCTCACAACACAACGTCACCCGACAGACGCCGGCGCTACGTCAAACCGCCACCCCACCGGACGCGGCCCTCACGGACGAGCAGCAGTAACTCCGTCCAACGTAGTCCCCACGGATGCACAGTAGGCAGGAGCGTTGTCCTCCTTTGCTCCTGACGTCAACGAATCGCACCATACAGTCACCGTCATCGGAGGCTCCGGCGGATGGCTCGTGGCAAGCCACGCGCCAACGGGCATTGCGTACCATCCGAACTGTCAGTTCATGGCCCAGGTGACGGCAGGACATGAGGAGCTAGGGGCAAAGACGGGTGTTGCCCTCGCTGTTGCTCGGGCTTTGATCGGATTGGGGATTATCGGGGAGAGCCAGTTGGGACCGGCTCGGGTGGTGCGTGAAGAGGCGGTTGCTTCTGGGCAAATGGGACGTAGTGTCGGCGGGCAAACACTACGTCACTCGTCGTCAAGGACACCAGTGGTACCCACGGCGGCAGGCGCCAATGGCGCCGAGCCGTGGGCCGCGTCGCCAATGCACTGACCACCTCGAAGCAATGTAGAATCTCACGCATCGGATGGATACGGATCCTGTGGGCCGCGTCGCCAATGCACTGACCACCTCGAAGCAATGTAGAATCTCACGCATCGGATGGATACGGATCCAGTGGGCACGGGAAAGCACTACTCGGGTGGTCCCCTACGAGAAATCCTTCCCCCAGAAGACCGCGATAATCACTGCCAGAATGGCCAGCGGAGCGGTGAAGCGGAGGCAGAAGCGGAAGACCTGATATATAATGGTGGGGGAACCGTCGGGGTTGCGCATGCCTACTTCGGCATCACTGATCTTGCGGTCGAGGACCCAACCGACGAAGAGGGTGATGAAGAGACCACCGATGGGCAGCATCCAGTTTGCCGCCAGATGGTCGAGGGTACTGAGGACCCCCTCCTTCCCTTCGCCAAAGAAAGTGAACTCGGAAAGGAAAGCGAGACCGCCGAGGGAGAAGGCGCAGGCACAAGATATGAGGAACACCGCCCCGCCAGCCAGCAGGGTCGCCTTGGATCGGGCGATTTTCAGCTTGTCAATGAGTAGGGCAACGAGCACTTCAAGTAGCGAAATCGTCGACGAAAGTGCGGCGAAGGCCACCAGGATATAGAAGATTGGGGCGATTAACGAACCGAGGGGAATCTCGGTGTAGAGCAGGCGGGGCACCGTAATGAACAACATGCCGATGGTCGACCCCGACACGGTCTTCTCGACGTCTGGGGCAGAGAAGATGATGGTGAACATGATGATGCACGCGCAAAGCGCTATGACGGAGTCGAGGAGGACGACCATGGCCGCGCTCTTGGCGATGGATTCCTTGCGTGACATGTAAGAACCATAGGTGAGCATTGCCCCCATGCCCAGAGAGAGAGTAAAGAACGCGTGGCCCACTGCCTCCAGTACTCCTGTCGCAGGGAAGGCCGCGAAGTTTGGCGTAAAAAGAAACTCGAAGGTCCGGCCAATACTGGGCAGGAAGAGGACCGAAATCACCAGATAGCCTATAATCAGCAGCAAGATGGGCATCAAGACCTTCGTAGCCCGCTCAATTCCCTTGTTGATACCCTTCCAAACGATGACCATCGTGGCCCCCAGGAAGAGTGTCGAGAGGAGGAGCTGGAGGGGGCCGTTGGAGAGGAACTCGCCAAAGGCTCCTGACGCAGGCTCCTTGTACTCGGTGAAGCTCCACTGGACACAGGAGATAAACGACGAGATCGTCCACCCCGCAATGACCGCATAATATCCAAGGATCACCCAGCCCGTGGCGACTCCCAGCCATCCCACCAGGCTCCACCATTTGCCGCCCAGCTTCTCAAATGCAGGAACCGCACTCGCCTGGGTATGCCGGCCAATGAGAATCTCGGCCATCATAATGGGCCAGCCGATAATCAACACCGCAACCAGATAGACCAGGACAAAGGCACCACCATTGTTGTGCCAGGTAATGTAGGGGAATTTCCAAAGGTTCCCGAGGCCAACCGCGCTACCCGTAGCGGCAAGGATGAAACCAATGCGCGAGCCCCAGTGTGCTCGCTGATTTGAGGCGGGAAGTGCCATTTCAAAACTCCGTCTGGAATGATCGTTGAAGAAGATTGTAAGTGGATGGTTGGCGGGAAGGCAACATAATTGTCGGGCGGAAGACGAGGAGAGGAGCACATCGTTTGGCCTTCCCCGTGCTTTCTGGTATTCTAGCGCCGCCTGTGGACGAAAGAGAGGTTGCGAACCATGAAGACTCTTGGGGCAATGCTACTATTGGCCGCCCTCTTCGCGTGCTCCAGTTCGAATGGGGTGGTTGAAGATACCGTGACTGGTGGTGATGTACAGATCAAGATTCCGGACATCCCCGCTGGTAAGATCGACGAGCGCAGTCAACCCGATGACACTACTTCGCAAAAGCCAGACATCGGCCTGCCTCCTGGCTACCTGGACTTCTGTCTGGGGGATGGCGATTGCGCCGAGTGGGGCCTTGAGTGCATCGCCGAGAGCGCGGCTGATCAGGACGCGTTTTGCTCGCTTAGTTGTGAATCGGATGATGGCTGCCCGGAAATGTTGCTCTGTAAGAAAAAGGGTGAAGCAAAGGCGTGCCGGCCGGCAGTCTTCTGTGACCTCTGCCAGGAAGATGAGCAGTGCGCGCCCAATGGTCGCTGCATAGAGGACGAGGCTGGGGCCACCTTCTGCACCTACCCATGTAGTAAGGACGACCCTGAAGGCTGCGGTGCGGGCAACTTCTGCAATAAGATCGGCCTCGGGCTCGAGGACTACTTCTGCTTCCCCATGTTCGGAACCTGTAAAGGGGATGGCAGCCACTGCACCCCGTGCCAGACCACTGACGACTGTCTCAAAGGGCACAATTGCCACGAGAATCCCACAACTTTCGAGAAGTACTGCGCCAAAATATGTCAGACCAAGATGGACTGCCCCAAGGGTTTTGGTTGCGAAGATCTGGCCGGTGAGGAATTCCCCCTTTGCACCCTCGAAGTTGATTCGGTGCCGGTAGAGACCTGCTACCAGGGAAACAAGGATTTTTGTGAGCCCTGCAACCTGGATTACGAATGTCAATCCGGGGTTTGCTACAACTACCCTGTGGCCGGCAAGTATTTTTGCTCTTTTCCTTGTGACTATGATGAGTTTCCCCAGGAGGGTTGCCCGACTGGGCTCTTCTGTGTGCCCAACCACGGCGAAAGTGGCGGCAAGATCTGCGCCCCCTCTCTCGCCTTTGGTTGCCAGGGTTTCTTGAACTGTGTAGCGGTGGAATGTCCCATGGGTGAAAAGTGCGTTGAAGGTTTCTGTCAACCGAAGTGATTGTTCTTTCTTACTGCCCGAAGGTACCCCGATGAAACGTATCCTGCTCCTTTTGGTTCTCCTGGTGTGGCTGGCACCGGAGGCCGCGGCCACTACTGTGCGCTCCTTCTCACTTCGCCAACTTTTTCGGGAAGCAGACCGGGTGGTTGTCGGCGAAGTAACTGGCAAACGGTCCTTCTGGAATGATGCCCACGATACCATCTACACAGAGTACACCGTGGCCGTTGAGCGCACCGAAAAGGGAACGCAGGTCGATACCGTAACCGTCAGGCTCATGGGCGGAACAGTCGGTGAGACCAGTTTAACCATTGCTGGCAACGCGGTACTGGCGAAGGGGGAGCGAGTACTTCTGGTGCTACGGGATCAGGGTGGCTACCACACCCTGGTCGGAATGTCCCAGGGCAAGTGGCATGTCCGCCGGGCGAACGGCATTGACGCGGTCCATCGCGGTCCGGCAAGCGCAACAGAAGGTCTGGTCCAACCTGAGGGGAAACCGCTAAGCGATCTACTGCAGCAGTTCCGGACGATTCCGGCCTCCGCCCCCGCGCCGGAGGTGAAGCCATGACCAGGGTGACAATTGCCATCGCTTCCCTCATATTGATTCTGTTGCCTGCGGGTCAGGCCAGTGCATTCGATGTGCTGGGTCACGAGTGGAGCGGAAGCTCCATTAAATGGTACCTCCATCCGTCGGGTAGCAATGATGTCTCATTCTCGCAACTGGAAGGGGCCCTCAAGGCAGCCTTTGCGGAGTACCAGAAGCTCTCTTGTTTCAACAAGACCTTCTCATATGGCGGAGCGAAGAGTTCCAACCCCAAGGACGGAATCTACGTCCAGTTCAAGGAGAACAGTTGGGATCCCACTGTGGGCGATGCTGCAGCCTATGCGCAAACCTGGACCGGCTGGGGCGGCAGCGCCAAATACAGCGTGATCATGTTCAACGGGAAAGACCTCTCCTGGACGACCACGGAGGCCGAGGATTTCTTCTCGCTCAAGACCGATATCCAGGGTGTGGCAACGCACGAACTGGGACACTCCCTGGGGCTCTCCCATACTCGCATTCGTGCCGCGACAATGTTCTTCTCGGGTGGCTCAGAGGAGCTACGATCACTGGACCAGGACGACAAGAACGGAATCTGCTACATCTACAGTAGTTTCAGTCAGGGCCAGCCTTGCGATGTGTGCAATTCTGACAGCAACTGCGCCAACGGCTATTGCCTTGGCTACGAAGAGGGGAATTACTGTGGCAAGAACTGCACGTCCGATTCGAGCTGCGCCGAAAACTACTATTGCTACGATATGTCCGGGGGCACTGACCAGTGCGTGGCCACCAACGGCCATTGCGGTCAGGTCGGTGCCAACATCCCGGTAGGGTATTTCTGCTATGGACAGGAGACCTGCGAGGACGGCATGTGCATAGCCGTGCCCGATGATGCCTATTGCACCAAGGATTGCACCGCTAATTCGCAGTGTCCCGGCTGGATGAAGTGCATCTCTAACCTCTGTCTGATAGGCGGCAGTACCCCGGTTGGTGACGCTTGCGCCTCCCATACCGACTGTGCCAGCGGTATGTGTATTGGCATCTCACAAAATGAGGCGGTCTGTACTCTCTCATGTATGGAAAACAGTGATTGTCCCACCGGTTTTGGCTGCGCTATGGGATATTGTATCGAATCGGGCGACAAGCTGTACGGAGATGACTGCCAATATGATATGGAGTGTCAGGCAGTTGTCTGCCTCTCGCTGGGTGGGGGCGTGAAGATCTGCTCCAATGAGTGTAATAGCCCGGCCGATTGCCCATCGAATGACCCATGCACCTTCAGTATTTGCGTTCCACCGGGACCAGTGGCTTTTGGTCAAGAATGTACCAATCACATTGACTGCGAGACCGGTTTCTGCGCCGGCATGAGCAGCAAGTTCTGCAGTATGTTCTGTGAGGACGAGGGGGATTGCCCGGCGAAGTCGATCTGCGGCAGTAGTTCCTATTGCGTCCCGCAGCAGGACCCCAGTGATCTCTGCTACGGCGACGACGATTGTCCTGGCAACCAGATTTGCGATCAGCCAGATTCCGGCCAGGGGGGCGCCTGTCTCCCCACTTGCAATCCCTTTGCGGATGTTGGTTGCGACGACTGGTATGACTGTGCCTGGCACTACATTGACTGGAAAGACTCCATCGTCGGACTCTGCCTTGATACCAACGGTGGCGGCGACGAAGGAGATCTTTGCGAGACCAACGACACGCCATGCCGGAGCAACCTCTTTTGTGCCAATGTTGGTGGCACGGGCAAGCATTGCTATCGCGACTGCGATGCCAGCAAGAACTTTGGCTGCGCCAGTTACGAGGCGTGTTTGAGCCTGGGCATCAACTCCGACCCCCACCACGGCGTTTGCGTTTGCGATGATCCATATTGCCTCGAAGAGCCGGTAGAACTGGACATTGTTACTTCGACCCCGGACATTGTCCTCTGGCAGGATACCGCAAGCGAACCGGACCTTCCGGCCCCAGTCGACAATGAGAAACCCACCCCCGTAGTGGAAGAGAAGGGTGGTGATGGTGGGTGTACGGCCGGCAGCAAAGCCACAACCAGTCCGTGGTTGCTGTTGCTGACGCTTCTCTGCGCGCTGGCAATGCTGCGGTTTCGCGAGATGTCAGTGTAGACGGAAGTTCTACGGACCCAGCAGACCCGACAGTGAATTCGGATTGATGCAGATTCCAGCGGCCCCGCCAATGGCCCCAACGATGTCACCAAGGACGGGAATTCCTGCGGGGTCGATGCAGACGGCACCACCGAGGCAGCCTTTGGATGAACATGAACCGGCGACGGCGCACAAGAGAAGTTCCATCATGGGAACCGGTGAATCGCAGGTGCAAATGCCGCCAACCGAACCTTCGGGCATGCCGGGGAAACCACCCATGCCGCCCATGAGCAGATCCATCAGGCCCACGCATTCGGAGCCGGCGGACGCATCACACATTGACTCGACGTTGTCGCAAAAACCGCCCACGTCGTAGCAGCAACCAGAGGCGATATCGCAGGCCAGTTCCTTATCTCCCATGGCCGAAATGCAATCGCCGTCTTGGGTGCAGGAGCCACAGCCCGGACCGACACCGCCGCCACTGCAGGCGTAGAGGCTCAAATCGCAAGTGCCATTACCGCAGTCAGCGTCTTCTGCACACTGGACGCAGGCCCAGATACCATTGATCTCGGCGCATGCCGGGTAGGGGGCAACGCAAAGGGAGCACTCTTCCGGGAGGTCACTGGTGACACAGACGTTTGCTTTGCACGTGTAACCCTCGCCCTTGAACGTGCAATGAGAGTCGTTCTTGCACTCGACGCACGAGCCGTCATCAAGCTGGAAGGGAGTGGGAGCCGCGCAGGCTGCATCCATACAGGACTGGGAAAGCTCCTCACAATACTCCTCGTTGCCACAATCGCCATCGACGAGACACTCAACGCATTCACCTTCATTGTTCTGGAAGGGTGTCGGGGCCTGACACGGGTTCGCGCAGTCGTCGCCGAAGCAGCAGGCTGCACCGTTGGAGATGCAGAGGTTGACGGCAATGGAGTTGACTTCCTGGCAGGATGAGTTGTTGGGGCAACCACCGTCACAGCCGGCAGCGCAGTATTTGCCTTCGTTGTAGCAGCGAAGACCGGTGGCGCAGTCCCAGTCCTGCTGGCAGGCGCCACATTCGGCCTGGCCAGCCTGACACTCACCGGAATCCTGGTTACATACCTGGCCTTCAGGGCAACCAGTGGAATGGCAGCCCGCATCGCAGTTGTAGGCCATGGGAATGCACTGGCTCGACTCGTTGGTCAACTCTTCGCAGTACCAGCCTGAATCACAGTCATCATTGGTGGTGCATTCGCTAAAGCAGAAGGCGCTGCTGCCCAGAGGAGTACACTTCATCCCGTCGCAATCGCCGTCTGAGCTACACATCTTACAAGCTTCGCCGACGACTGGTTCTGGGCCAGTGTCTTTCGTTACGTCCAGGTCCACCACATCCAGATCGACCACATCGCCGGCAACCACGTCACCGCCGGGTACACATTGGAAGAACTCGTTACAGACGTAGCCAGCCTGGCAGGGGGATTTAGTGTTACAGGCAACGGGGGTACAGAATTTAAGGTCCGGCTGTTCCGAGTCGACGCTGGCCAGGCAGGTCGAATCTTCGGGACAATCGTCGAGAATCTCGCAACCCATCTGCACACATTTGCCGTCACTGCAGGTGTGGGCCTGGCCGCAGTCCAGAGGAGTTTCGCACGTCTGAGTCGCGTCAGAACTGGAACAGGCTCCAATCAAACTGCCAACGAACAAGAGTGCCAACAATCGAAAAGTTTTCATGATGAAGCCTCCGAGTCCACTTCAAGAAGTATAAATGAAGGACGCTAGTCCTGGCACATTGTACCGACGAGGCTTTCAGGATCAAGGGAATTCTGGGGGACTACTTCAGGAAATGACGCGCAGCGGCAGGCTACTTGACCAGGAGCTTGTCCAGGTTGGCGAGCATGGTCGTGATGGCATCGACCTGCTTGTTCAACTCGGTGGGGATCTTATTGAGCTTGTCGATTCCCGTGTTGAGCTTCTTGATGAGCTTCTTGTAGTCGTTGGCCTTGAGGGGGTTCTTGCCGACCTGTTTGGTCAAATCTGCAACTCCTTTGGCCGCCTTGGTGTTGAGTTCGCCCGAGCGCTTGATGAGCTTGGCGTCTTTCGCAGGAACGGGCTTCATGTTGGCCACGATCTTATTGAGCTGCTCAACTTCTGGTGCTTTCAATTTGCCCTGGATGTCGGCGGTCTTTGCCGGGTCCGCCAGGAATGCCTCAACAGCCTTTTTTCGCTCTTCCAGTTCAAGGAGATACTTGTTTGAGAGTTCCACGGCGGCGGTCTTTGCGGCCTCGTCCTTGGCCTCTTTGATATCCTTGCGAATCTCTGCCCACGGCTTCGTCAAGATGGGGAATTCTCCATCGGCGTACCCCTTAATGATGTTCTGGACGGTTTCGGTGGCGGTTCGGACGTTTTCCGTAGCCCCTTCGTACTCTTCAACCACCTTGTCGATGTCACCGATGAGCTGATTGATTGGCTTGGTGTTGAACTTGTTCTTCTTCTTGCCGAGGCCGAATTGGGCGGAGGCCGTTAACGGAATGAGTGCCAGCGAAACAACCGCCAGAAGTGTAACGAGTTTCTTCATTGGTTTCTCCTTTGGTCCGACTTCTTGATGTTTATGTTGCCCCCATAATGGGAGTTGCCGGAACTACTGTCAAGGGCTTCGGCTCCACTCACGGTTGCAGCCATGCGGGGCCTATGCTAGACTGCCGCTCGACCTTGGATGGGAGTTACCGGCGATGGATAAGCGGCTATATCAGAAGATCTTGGCGATGGCTCCGCTCTTTCGAGCGTTGAACCCAGACGAACTGGACCAGATCACTAAGATCTCGAAGGTGCTTCGGGTGCGAGAGGGCGTGACGGTAGTCGAAGAGGGCGACGTCGCCAGCGCGATGTATGTGCTTGTGGAGGGTACGGCGGAAGTGAATAAGGAGTTGCCGGGAGGTGATGTTGCCCGGTTGGCAACCTTGAAAGCACCGACGGTTTTTGGCGAAATGGCGCTCATCGATCGCCACCCGCGTAGTGCGACCGTCACCACCGCCTCAGATGCCGTGTTATTCCAGATTAACCTGGAGGCTTTCAACAAGTTGCGTGGTACCTTCCATCCGGCAGCCTTCAAGGTGCTGCGAGCGGTTGCCTCCCTTATGTGTGAGCGCTTGCGAACCATCAATGAGAGGGTCGGCGAGTTCTTCAAGAACCCGGAACAGGACCTCTCTTCCATTGAGGAACAGTTTCTGGGTTCTGCCGCCAACGCCGTCCAGACGGACTCGAGCAATGGGGGTGGCGCATGAGCACTGATCGTCCCTACGATGCCCTCTCCCATATGAAGCAAGTCTCAGTTTTCGACGGCTTCACCAACCAGGAACTTGAGATGCTCTCGGTAGCTTTGCGTGTCCGGCACCTGCAGGCTGGTGAAGTCCTCTGCCGGGAGGGTGAACCGGCTCCGTCTTTCTTTATCGTGGTGTCCGGGGTCGTCAACGTTATCAAAGAGGTTTCACCGCGGATGCGGCAGCGACTCGCCAGCATCGGCAAGAATCGGATGTTGGGACAGGTACCGCTGATTGATGGTGGCCGGCGCCCTAACACCCTGTAGGCCTCATCTCCGGTAGTACTCCTCGAATGTGGCCGCACCGAGTTTGAGGGCCTCTTCCAGGCGAACAACAATTTCGCCTATAAGATCCTCGATTTTGTTGTCACTGACCTTAGTCGCCGACAACGACAGAGCAACCGCTTGCTGGAAGAATTGCTATCTAATCCCGGGCGTACTCTCTCCATGGTCTATGACGCGTTCATCGAGGTGGGTAAAGCAGCCCACGAAACGGGCGAATTCAAGAGCGTCAAGCTGTAAAAAGACGGTACATTTACTTCCAATTCCTTCCAGTTGCCTCACAATGTCTCTATAATATGCTGCGCGCGCCGCGAAACTTCGGGCCTGCCAACGCGCATATACGAGGGAGCGAAATGATCCGATTTGACCATTGGGCCACGCTGGCTAGTCTCACCGCAATTCTCTGTCTCACGGCACTCTCCATCGGCTGTTCAAGTGGGGATGGCACTGGCGAGAAGACAAAACCCGGCATCGTTAGTGGGGATGTTGACCCTGGCACTGACTATCAAGCTCCGCTAGAGGAGGTTATTGATTTTACGGACCTTGGGGATCACCTGACCTTCCCTGGCGATCACCTTGGCGGTACAGATGGCTTCGACCCCTGCCAGATCAAACCCGCTCCCTTCGGCTGTCCCTGTGACGACAATAAGGAGTGCCTGGGTGGTTTTTGCGTCGAGGGCCCGCAGGGCTTCGTCTGCACCAATGAATGCTTTGAGGAGTGCCCGGAAGGCTGGCATTGCAAAGGCATCACCGGATTTGGCGCGGACCTTGTCTTTCTTTGCGTCCCTGAGTCCAAGAAACTCTGCTATCCATGCGAAAAAGATTCCCAGTGCGGCGGCGGTCTTTGCATCCAGATGGAGGGGGTAGGCTACTGCACCTTCGGGTGCGACACGGCAAATCCCTGTCCTGGCACGTTTGGTTGTACCAACGTCGACCACGACGGTGCTCAAACTGCAGTCTGCATGCCCGATAGCGGCTCGTGCGAGTGTACCTCTCAGACTGGCGGCCAGATGCGACCCTGCAGCATTGATAATGCCTTTGGTTCCTGTCTGGGATTTGAGCTCTGTGACCCCCAGGTTGGCTGGGTGGATTGTTCGGCGGCAGACCCCGAGGAAGAAGTTTGCGACGGTCAGGACAATGACTGCGACGGTTCCTTCGATGAGGATCTGCCAGAGGCGCAAGCTTGCGAGAATGAAGTGGAAGGCGTTGGTTCCTGCGTCGGTAGCAGCATCTGTCTGGGGCCCGAGGGGTGGGTCTGTACAGCAACGGATCCTTCCATCGAGAAATGTGACTTTCAGGACAACAACTGCGACGGTCAGGTGGACGAGGATTTCAAGGTTGACGGGAAGTACGGCTCACAGAACCACTGCGGAACCTGCAATCAAGATTGTACCGGGGCCATTGAGCACGCCACCGCGATTTGTGATGCCTCGCTGCAGACTCCGCTGTGCGTCGTCGATGAGTGCGCCGATGGATATTACCCGCTCAACGAGTTCCAGTGCCTGCCCGTGGGCCAGACCCTTTGCAAACCCTGTGTAGCCGATCTGCAATGTGAGGGCGGGGCCTGTCTCTCATTCTCGGGTGGTGAGTTCTGTACCGAGAATTGCTCTGAAGTTGCCTGCCCCGACTACTTCGAGTGTACCGCGCTTGAGGGGATCCCCGGTAAGTGGTGCGTGCCCGTGAGCGGTACCTGCGACTGCAGCAAGGAGAATGCCGGCTCGACCCGCCCGTGCAGCGTCGAGTCAGACCAGGGACTTTGCTTCGGGTTGGAGACTTGCGATCCCGAAATCGGCTGGGTTGACTGCACCGCTTCCGATGCTGGCGAGGAAGTTTGCGATGGACTCGATAACGATTGCAATGGAGTCCCGGACGACGGCCTCCCCATTGCCAAGCCCTGCGAGGTTACGGAGCCCGATGTCGGCACCTGCGTCGGAGTCGAGACCTGTCTTGGTACGCAAGGTTGGGTTTGCAGCGCGGCCAAGCCAGAGCCTGAGCTTTGCGACTATAAGGACAATGATTGTGACGAGTCGGTGGACGAGGATTTCATCATCAACGGCAAGTACGGCACACTGAACCACTGCGGCAGTTGCGACAAAGATTGCGAGGGCTCGCTACCCAATGCCACGGCCTTTTGCGATGCCACTTTGCAAAGCCCCAAGTGCAAAGTCCAAAAGTGCCACGAGGGCTTCTTCAAGCTCAACGATGTGCAGTGCATTTTGCCCCCCGACGTCCAGTGTAAGGAGTGCGATGGGGACGCAGATTGCTACTTTGACGTTTGTGTTGGACTGGACCTTGGTAGCTACTGCCTCTCTCATTGTGAGGCAGGAGCCTGTGGAGAGGGATACCATTGTGAAGAGAAGGGCGGGGCTGGCGAGGTTTGCGTGCCGGATACCAACTCTTGCGACTGCAATGCTGAAAACGTCGGGGCCAAGCGAAGCTGCTCCAAAACTAACGACTTCGGGCTCTGCTTTGGTTTCGAGACCTGTGACCTCCAACTAGGCTGGAGCGAATGTGATGCCCTCGACCCCGCCCCCGAAGAGTGCGACGGGCTGGACAATGACTGCAATGGACTCATCGACGATAGTTTGCCCGGCTCTCAACCCTGCGAAGTTGACAACGAGTGGGGAAGTTGCCCGGGGGTGGAAGTCTGCCAGGGTACTAAGGGATGGGTGTGCCAGGCGCCTGAACCCGCGCAGGAAACCTGTGACTATCAGGACAATGACTGTGACGGAGCCATCGACGAAGATTTCCGTGACGATGAGGAGAAGTACTTCCTCGATGATCACTGTGGCACTTGCAACAATGAGTGTATTGACGCGATCCCCAATGCCACTGGCTCTTGTGATGCCACCTACCTTGTGCCGAAGTGCGTAGTTGATGAGTGCGCCGAAGGTTTCTTCCAGGTCTCGCCCTTCCAGTGCGTGGTGCCCCCCGATACCTCTTGCCAGGCATGTGAAGACGATGCGGATTGCATCGGCTCTCTTTGCGTTCTCATTGATGGCAAGCAGCGCTGCGCCAGCCCATGCGAAGGCAACGGCGACTGCGAGGGGGAAACGGAGTGTGGCCCCTACGCCGGCCAGGGAAACCTCTGCCTGCCCACATCCGGGAGCTGCGAATGCAATTCCTTCACCAATGGCAGCAAGCGTAGCTGCTCCACCGAAAATGACATTGGCACCTGCTTTGGCTTCCAAACCTGTGACAAGGATGCTGGTTGGTCGCAGTGCGACGCATTGCCGCCGGCCCTGGAAGTCTGCGATGGCGTTGATAACGACTGTAACGGCCTGATCGACGACGAACTGCCCCAGACCAAGCCCTGTTCATCTTCCAATGAGTTCGGTGAGTGTACCGGGCAGGCCGTCTGCATTGGTAACGCGGGCTGGGTCTGCCAGGCGAAAGTGCCGGCCGAAGAGATCTGCGACTACGTGGACAACGACTGTGACGGGGGAGTCGATGAAGACTTCCTGAACCCCGATGGCAAATACAACCAATTCACCCATTGCGGGTCCTGCACAATCTCATGTGAGGGCGGGTTCCCCCACGCGGTTGCGGAATGTAGTGACGAGAAAGAGACGCCCCAATGCGTTGTGGAATCCTGTGACGAAGGATACTTCAAGCTCAACAAATTCCAGTGTATTCCCAATGTGGCGAGCCTCTGTGAGCCCTGCTCAACGGACGATAACTGCGTGCTGGAAGGGGCCAAATGCATCACCCTCGCCGATGGTAATTACTGCTCCAAGCATTGTGACTCAAACGCCGACTGCCCGTCTGGCTACGAATGTAGTCCCATTGATGGTGACATGCAGTGTTTCCCGGTGACCAATTCGTGTACATGTGATGGGTCGAATCCCGACCTCTCCAAGAGTTGCTCTGCAACCTGGCCGCCAGATCCTATTGAAGGAGAATCATTCATAACCTGCTATGGCACACAGCTTTGTGGGGCTCAAGGATGGTCAGATTGCGTCCTGCCCGAAGAGGCGTGCGATGCCATTGACAATGATTGTAACGGTGTTGTTGATGATGGGTTCCTGGTGGGCGGCAAGTATGTCACTGACCAGCACTGTGGCCAGTGCGGCAACAACTGCACTTTCTTGCAGTACGACAATGCGAGTGGCGTCTGTGACAGTGATGCGGTGAACCCCGATTGCCAGATGACCTGTGACAACGACTATCATGACGTCAATAGCAACCCCTCTGATGGCTGCGAATGTGAGTACACCTCTGATGAAGACCTGCCAGATGTCGATTGTCCCGACGCACCAGTCTGCAATCCGGTGGTGAAGGACCAGAACTGTGACGGCGTCGATGGCGAGTTGGACAACGCTATCTTTGTCGCCAAGAATGGCTCCGACGGGAATGCAGGCACCATCTCCAAGCCGATGCTCAGCATTCAGGCGGCTATCGACAAGGCGAAGGCCTCCAACAAACGTGACGTCTATGTTGCCACGGGGGTCTACTCGGGCTCCATCGTTCTCAGCGCGGGGATCGGGGTCTACGGCGGCTATTCCTCTGACTTCTTGAAGCGGAACATCGTGCTCTACGAGACAGTTATCATGGGTGGGAGCTACTCCCAGCAGAAACCTGGAGCGGTAACCGCCGACACCATTACCGGCAGTGCTGGCAGTACCGTCTTTGACGGCTTTACGGTATTCGGTAAAAACAACAACAGCGGCGGCAGCAGTTACTCACTCTATGCAAAGAACTCCACCAACGCTTTGCGACTAAGTAATAACCATGTGGTAGCAGGCAATGGCGGTAACGGTTCGTCCGGAGATGCCGGCAATGATGGCCTCGATGGGAAGGATGGAAACGGTGGTTCCAACGCCTACTACTACAGCTCCTACAATTGCGGCGGTGGCAAGGTGAAGGATGGCGGGGCGGGAGGCAACATGTCCTGCAACGGCGTCAATGTTTCCGGCGGCGACGGTGGCGACAGCAACTGTCCCAAGTACAACTCGAACCCGGGCTCCGGTGAAAACGGTGCCAAGGGCAAGGGATCCGGGGCTGGCTCCGCCGGTGCGGCCGGCTGGGATGGTCGCTTCTCTTCCTCGTGTGGTACCTGCAATGTGCCTACCTCCAACCATGCCATGGAAGGTGCCGATGGTGGCAAAGCCTCCAACGGCACCAATGGCACCGCGGGGGCCGGGTGCACGAAGCCATCCGGGCATGTGGTCACGGGGTTCTGGCAGCCATACTCTGGCAGCAATGCCGGCAACGGCGGCCCCGGAGCTGGTGGTGGCGGTGGTGGTGGCGGCGGTGGGGCCGATGTTCTCTACTGGTACCTCGGCTGCAATGACCATATCGGGGGAACTGGTGGTGGCGGTGGCTCCGGCGCTTGTCCCGGAACCGGTGCAACTGGCGCAACTGGTGGTGGTGGGTCCTTCGGGATCTTCCTTCACTACACCTCTGCGCCAGCCTCAGTTCCGCAGATCACGGACAATTTCCTTGAGGGTGGTGTCGGTGGCCCAGGGGGCTTTGGCGGTGCTGGTGGAATTGGTGGTGTCGGTGGAGGCGGTGCCGAGGGTGGTAACCCGGGCACGGGAAGTGCCTGGTGCGCCAACGGTGGTGGTACTGGTGGTGATGGTGGCCAGGGCGGGCACGGCGGCGGTGGCGGCGGTGGCTGCGGCGGCGTTTCCTACCTTATCTACTCCACGGGCCAAGGTGGTGCAAACCTCACTGCCTACAAGAACGACAATAGTTTCTCGCTTGGTGCTTCGGGCTTTGGTGGTGCCGGCGGTCCGTCTGTTGGCAACGCCGGCAAGAATGGCCAATCGGGTACTTCTGCAGCAACCAACTTCTAGCCCGCCGCACCCTTTTTAAGTGTAACACAAAAAAAGTTTTGCAATTCTCTTCGACCTGGGTTACTCATTTAGCTGGACAAGCGGTTAAGAGACGTAACACAAGCGGCAAGATAGAAAACACCACCAGGGGGGGACTCATTCTAACAACCCGGCAATCAGCCGGGCGCGTCCCTCTACTTTGTCGGTCCCCTATCCAGTTCTTCAGTCTGTATCGCGTGGGTTTTGCGGTCTGGATCCAGATCGCACGCGCCCTTCATTCAAGTGGGAACTCCTAGGCGTGGCAGCAGATACAACTGCAAGAAGAACCACACCCCAAGAAGCAGTAACATCAACCAACCATCGTCCATCTTCTTCACCTAGATTTAATGCCTCCAGGACCCGGTAGAGACCGGGTCGCTGAAAAAAGTTACGAAAAAGTTGCCCATCCCACGAGTCATCGCACCCCTAACTCCCGATATAGAAGGTAGATGGTCCCACTGGATCCTTACACCTCGAGGGGGCTATCAAGGAGACCTGCGGTGATGGCGACGGCGTTGGCGTTGGAATCGAGCGAGACCGAAAAAGAAGCCCATCTGCCCGTTCCAGGAGCCGCAGTCAAGGTACGAAATCGCCGGGCGGTAGTAGTGGAAGTAGACCCGTTTGAGGTCTCTGGAGGGCAATCCAGGAGGCTCGTACGAGTCGTCTACGGCGATGGCCAGTCCCCGGTCAGCGAACATATTATCTGGGGCATTGAAGGCGAAGAGCTGCTACCTGTCAACGGCTTGCGACTAGCCGCAGGCCCCGCCGATTTAAGGCTTTTCCGGGCACTACTGAAGACTCGGAAGTGGGCCACAGGAGTTCCCTTTCCCGGAATGGAGCAGGCAGGGGGAAGTCCCGGTCGCACCCCCGTCGCTCCCCTCTACGCAGGAATCCGACCGCTCCCACACCAACTCGTTCCCCTCGAACGGGCATTGGCTCAACCCAATGTCCGGCTTCTGCTGGCCGATGACGTGGGGCTTGGCAAAACCATCGAAGCGGGACTCATCATGACTGAATTGCTGGTGCGTCGCCGAATTCACCGCATCCTCGTACTGGCCCCGCCAGGGCTGCGAGAACAGTGGCAGCGGGAACTCTGGCAGCGCTTTGCACTCGACTTTCGCATCGTCGACGGACCGGAAGAGCGGCGCTTGAAGAATGAACTTGGAGGGCAATGCAATCCGTGGTCTCTCTATCCCCGGATCATCGCTTCTCCCCACTATCTGAGGTCTGCCGCTCCCCTCAAGGCATTCCTAGAAGGCGCGGCCGAGCCCGCTCGCCCCCACGCTCCCTGGGATCTGCTCGTGGTCGATGAAGCTCACCATCTTGCCCCACGGGCTCGCGGCCCCGAGACCCTCTTGACACAGATGCTCCGAACCGTAGCACCATGGTTCGACCATCGGGTCTTCTTGACCGCAACTCCCCACGATGGGTACTCCGCAACCTATACGGGACTTCTCGAGATTCTCGACCCGGTGCGTTTCAGGAAGACCACCGCCCCCACCCACGCGGAACGGCGTCGGCAGCGGGAGGTGGTGATTCGGCGTACTCGTCGCACCATTGCCGGCCGCGGCGCTCCCATGGTCAAAACAACCCCCATTCCCATCCAATTCCAGGACGCTGAGTTGGAAGTTCTGGAGCGCTTCCGAAGCTTCCGGGAACGGGTCCTGCGTTGGGGACTGGATACCGGTGGAGCGCGGCAATCCGGAGCGCTCCTGACCATGGAAGTTCTCTCTCGCAGATTGCTCTCCTCATGGTCCGCTTTCCACGCCAGCTTCCAGGCCTTCCGAAAGGGCCTTCACGCCGGTGCCGAAGTAAAGTCCCTGCCGCGCGCTATCCCCGCGGCAGCCGGTGCTGACCTGGCGGAGCCGACCTGGTTGCGGTTGACGCAGCGACTGGGTGGCTGGCTGGCAACCTACTATCCACAACACCTCGCCGTGCTTGACGACCTGGCGGACTCCCTCGCAAAACTCGCTCCCGAATCTGTTGACGGAATAGACAGCCGCCGAGATGCCTGGCTCAATTGGCTGCGACTGGAGATTTGCGGTGCTGGCGGCGGCGAGCGGGCAGTGATTTTCACCCAGTACGTGGCGACGTTGGAGTCACTGACCGCGGCGGTGGACCGCCATCTGACTCCAATGGGAGGACGCTACGGAGCAGTTCACGGGCAAACGAGTGCAGCTCATCGGCGTGAGGTTCTCTCCCGTTTCTGTATACCCTCCAGCGATATGGCCCTGCTGCTTTGCACTGATGTGTTGGCTGAAGGTCTCAACCTCCACCACGAGGCCCGCTTCGTCTTCCACTACGACCTCCCTTGGAATCCGGCTGTTATGCAGCAACGGGTGGGTCGCTTGGACCGGCTGGGGCAGCAGCGGCCAGTGCGGTCATTCCACTTCCGTAGCCGTGCCGTCGAGGAGTTGCGGCTACACCGTCGTCTTGAGGACAAGCTTGCTCGCATTTCTGGAGACATCGGCCCCACCGTCCCATTGCTCCCTCCTCTGCCGCGGCCGAGTGAAAGGGCGCCGCCCACCCTTTTTCAAATTGGATCATTCTCGACGGAAGAGAGCGGACCGGCAGTTTGTGCGCGCACCGATCCGCTTCGGGAAACACGCGCTGGGATTGCGACCAGCGAGACTCACCTGGGGGCAACACCTCAGGCCATGAGAGAGGCTGTGGAGACAGTAATAGGAGCTGTCGATCCCTCCCCCGCTATGGTTCGGACAGGGCAGTGCGCGCTGGAAATCGAGTGCGAAACCGGCACCGCCGCGCTCGCTTCACTCACCTCTGGACCGTTTCGCTCGCCACCAGACTCCCTTCTTCTCGATTTTCGTGGGGATTGCTCCATCAACCGACCCAACGTAAACGTCGCTCGTGTCCACCCTGGGCACCCTCTCCTGAAATGGCTCCTCGCAAGGCACGGCCGGGTTGCCTCCACACCGTGGCTCGCTCTCATGGCTGGAGATGTTGAGAGCCTCCCGGCCGGTCTTCTGCTTTTCGCCCTGGAATCTGCTGGGGCGCAGGGCAATCCCTTGCTCCATCAGGCGCTCTTGCCCCTTTGGCTCCCGCTGCCACGGGCACCGGAGGATTTGCGGGTAGGCCCCCTTGAGCCTGCTGCGAGAGGGGTCGTGAATCGTGTATTGACGGGACAAGTGGAACTCCACGCCGGGCTTGACCGGGGGCCGCGCACCGAGCTGACGCAATTGGCTGCAGAGAGCCTGCGGCGATTCGCAAAGCAACGCAACGTCCAACTGGAGAAGGCGCTGTCGGCTCATCAATGTGAGACCGTTGGGGGCTTTCGCAACTCCGTTGGCCAGCGGGCCAAGGAGCTATCCACCGGATTGGAGCAGGGTCCATCGGCTAGCCTCGCCGACCTGGTAAAGCGCCAGCAACGAGGCGTGCTCTTCCCTGAAATGGCAGCAGAGCTGGCAATTCGCAAGGCGGAGTTGCATCGGGAGTTGACGCGCACCACGGTCAGGCGGGAGAGATTACTCGCGGCCATCGAAGAGGAAGCCAAAAGGGCCGATCAGACCTTCGCCACGCGCTACCAGTTGATCGCTCCCTTGACCATATCCTGCGAAGGGATTGTCTATTTCTGGCCTGGAGGAAGAAATGGGTCTTGAAAAGAGCATGGGTTCTCAGGCACGTGAAGCGGTGGAGATCCTCTGGAACTGCCAGTCGCTCCCAGATGATTCATTGGCGGTGAGCTCCAGGGATCGCTATCAGGCAGGTATTCGCTGGTTCTTGCGACTGGTCGCCATCGCCTTCGCAGAGAGCCGCAGACTACTACCCGTCCAAAGTGCAGTCTATGCCGCATCATACTCTCTTCATGGTCTTTGGCGGCAATTGGAGGAGATCGCCTTGCGCAATGACCACGAATTGGAGTTGCGCTTCTCCGCCTGGCCCCGCCTGTTGAGCCTGGTGCGGCTGGTACGGGAAGGGTCGTCTCATCCGGACATGCCTATTCGGCCCTATGGTGGGGAGCTGCTCGAGGCTGGCAACCCCGATGCAGAGGACGGAGTATCCAGGGCGCTTGCCACTCTGGAAGACCCAGCTCATGGGCCCAGCGATGCCGTCGTGTGGCGAGTAGTCGGACGGCTTCGCAACACTCGCCGAGGGCGCCAGATAGACTTTGCTACCCTTGAACCGGACTACGTAGGGCAGCTCTACCAGGCCTTCTTGGAAGGAGTTCCTGAAACGAGGGAATCCGGAGCCTTCCAGTTGGTTCGATCACGCCAGTTGCGAAAGGCCAGTGGAGCATTCTACACCCCCCTCAAGTTGGCCCGGGCGGTGGTAGAAAGGACGCTGGAGCCACTTTGCTACGACGACTCTGCCCCAATCGTACCGGAGCGCCTCCTGGAGCTTCGAGTCTGCGACCCTGCCATGGGCTCCGGTGCCTTCCTGGTTGCCGCGCTACGTTGCCTCAGCGAGGCCGCATTGCAAAGCCTGAGTCACCACAAGAGGCTCTGCGAGACCGAGGGCAAGACAATTGTCCGCTGGGGGCGAGGAAGGGAGTTTGAGTTACCCCTTCCAGTAGCAGACCAACGCTTCCAGGAGATGCTCATGGCCCATGTTCGTCGCCATGTCGTGGAGTACTGTCTCTACGGCGTTGATCTAGATCCGCTGAGCGTCGAGTTGGCCCGCTTTTCGCTTTGGCTGGAGACCATGGACAGGCACTTGCCGCTGACCTTTCTCTCCCACAAACTGAAGGTTGGCGATTCGCTGGTGGGGGCCACCCTTGCTGACCTCGACACTTACCCGCTGCGCGCCTGGCAGGCCCATGCCGAAAGCTCAACGTCGGCTCGCAACCGGCTCGATGAGTGCGGCCGTCAGCTCTCGCCTCTGGCCACGGCGGCCCGTCAGCCACGTCTTCCCTTCGCCTCTGGTGAGGGCGGACATTCACTTCGAGCCGACCTTGCTCGAAGCATGTCGCGCATCCAGAAGCTCCCGGTGCAATTCCCCGATTTGAAGCGTGAGCACTATCGCTCACACTACCTCGAAGCGTCCAGTCGCAAAGAGCTGAAGAGACATCTTGATACCTGGTGTGCGCTCTGGTTCTGGCCCCGGCACCAGTCCTGCGACGGTCTCCTTCCGGATGATTGGTATGGTGGTCGCAAGGGTTGTCTGGAGCAGGTTGACAAGATTGCTGGAATCTCCTCCTTCTTCCATTGGGAACTGGAGTTTCCGGGTGTTTTTGCCCGGCGTCGGCCAGGCTTCGACGCGGTCCTTGGAAACCCGCCGTGGGAGGTTATCAAAGGGGCACACGGGCAGGAAGGAGGCGAGCAACGGCGTGCGCTCTCAAACTGGTTCAAGGGTCGCCACGAACCGGCCGGCAAGTTCCAAAGGGCTCTGGAGAAGCGACCGCGCACGATACCCTTCGTCAGGCAGGGAGCCGGGGACACAAACACCTACAAGCTCTTTGTCGAGCAGGGATTCTCCCTCTGTCGGAGCGGCGGTCGTCTCGGCTATATTGTCCCCGCCGGAATTTACGCGGATGTTGGTGCCGGTGAATTGCGGCAATTGCTGGCTTCAAAGGGGAAGTGGGAATTACTTTACGGAATGGACAATCGGAAGCGCCACTTTCCCATCGACGGGAGGTTCCGGTTTGCTGTCATTGTGGCGGGCAAAGGTGGGCGGACGACCTCTATCAGAGCTTCCTTCCTGAACTCCACCGTTGATGGCCTGACCGATCCTTCCGTCGGAAGGTGGGCCGAACTCGAACCCGGGCCACGGCCTCGAAGTTCCAACACGATACCGCCCTTTGTCGAGGTTGGTAGCGCCGCTGCTCGCCACACACTGGCCAGAATCGAATTGGCCGGCAACGGGGCGCTGGAGCGCGGGCGCAAAGCGTGGGCAGCCCGGTACGTCAGGGAGCACGATGCAGGAGGTGCATTAACCCATTTCTTCCCCGGTGACGTCTGGCTCAAGCAGGGCTGGAAGGAAGATCGCCTGGGACTGCTGAGGCCTCCCGATGATGAGGCGAATGAGCGGGTTGCTCTCCCCATCTATCAGGGGACTATGTTGCAGTCGTACGATTTTGCTGCGGCGAAGTGGGTCGCCCGAGAGGGCGGCTGGCAACCGGCCACGGACTGGTCCAAAAGAAACCTCGAACCCCGCTTTTTCATGGAACTCAGCGAAGCTCGAAAGAGAGCTGTTGCGGAGTACAAGGTAGCAGTCCGGCGCATCACCAACGCAACCAACACACGCACTGTCGTGGCCGCACTTGTACCGCCCCTACCCTGTACCGACAAGGCCGCAGTGTTGCACCTTGAAGACCCTGTGCGTCTGCTCCTCATGGTTGCCGCCCTCAACTCCTTTTGCGTCGATGCGTCGGCTCGTCTGAGGTGCGCGGGAACTCAACTTGACCGACACCATTTGGCCGCCTTGCCCCTGCCGTCACCGGATCGCATGCGAACCGAGGAGGTTGCGTTTTTGTCACTACGGCTTTGCGGTTCGCATCCCTGGTTTGCTCCCCTCTGGCTGGACTTGCGCAAACGATTACCCTCTCTGATTGGCCGTTCCTGGGGCGACCATTTTCTCCATGAACCAGGTGCGCGACGACTGGCCATGGCGGCCATTGAGGCATTCGTCGCCGAGGCCCTCGGACTAACCCCCGACGATCTCTCGGGGATCCTGGCAGATTGTGGGCACCCGGTTGCGGCGTTGCGCGACCGCGCTACCCGGTTGAGCCTTGACCCCCGCGGCTTCTGGCGCGTCGACCGCGACCTCCCCCCTGCTGAACGTACCCCTCAGCTAGCCCTCAAGGCCTTCGGTATTCTGCGTGACAAAGGCCCGGAGGCGCTTCTCGCTACTGTGCCGGGTGTGGTAGGACCGTCCTCAATAGACCTCACCTGGGCCGACTGCGAATCCGCGGCAAAACCGGTGCTGGATCTACAAGATTCCATGCGCAAGCGGGTGGGCAAGCAGGCAGCACTTTTCTAAGGACATTGATGTTGAAGACTCTCATCCCGAAACGTTGCTTAATAGCTAGAGGTATCAGGAAGCAGAGCGCACCGTTTGCAAGAAGTGCAGCAGGTTCTGTTTGACCAGCGGTACTTGTTCCTCGAGGCGGGCGATGAACTCCTTGGTCTCGCGGCGCACAGATTCATCCAGGCCAGTGCAGCGACATTTGGGTGGCACGAAAATCTGTGACTGCGCGTAGTCACGGCACTGCTCTTCGTAGATGAAAGCGAGGGGTCGGACGATGGTGACCCGGCCATCGAAGAGCTCGACTAGTGGGGGCATCGTAGAGATATTGCCGTGGTGAACCATGTTCATCAGTAGCGTTTCGATGATGTCGTCGAGGTGGTGTCCGAAAGCGATCTTGTTGTAACCCTTGTCGAAACAGAGCTTGATCATTGCGGCGCGTCGACGCAGGGCACAGTAGAAGCAATCTACCTTACGTTTCGATTCCTTGGCGATAGGATAGAAGACCTCCTGCCAATCGAAGTTGAAGCGGTCAGCTTGCTCGCGGAGAACCTCCACGGGAATGGACCCGCTTCACGTGATATCAGTTCGAATCTTGGTTGCCGTGAAGGTAACTTCTGGAAAGCACTCCGACTGCAATCGACCAAGAAGATGGAGTAACGTGAAGCTATCTTTGCCGCCCGACACGGCAACGAGAACCTGATCCCCGGGCTCGAACATCCGGTAGTCGACGATTGCGTTGATGAAGGGCTCACGCAAATCGGGGGGGATGGGTGTGCTCACAGCGGAACATCCTCAAGCGCGTCGAATTCGCTGATAGCGGAGTTGGTAGTCTTGTCGGTGACGATGTTACGCAACAACTCATAGGAGAGGGTCACGTCCACCACGTTGGTCTTCCGGCGGGCCAGCCGGCGAACCAATTCGTTGAGCTTATCCATTGTGCGAATGCTGGCCGCCAACACTCTGGTTCGACGACCATTGGCCACCAACAGGTCGTTGATCCGCAGCACTGCTTTCGTGCCATCTCGTCCCGCATCATCATTGCGGCCGATGTAGCAGGCGAGATGGCTCGGCATATGTGGGTTGCGGGAGGCTGGCGGGCCCTCGGTGATCAGTTGACCGTCTCCCGCCTCAGAGATCTCTGGCAAACTGGATAGAGCCAACGCCTGAGCCGGGTTGGCAATGCCCGTGAGGCAGACTTCAGCGCCCTGTCGAATCAATGTTGTGGCGGCAATCAGCCCCTCCCTGTCCGGGAGCAACTTGAAGACCACTGTCGGCCCCGCGAGGAGCCCGCCGGTGCGTTCCATGAGAGCCTGATTCAGCTCTTCAGCCTGGGCCACAACCTCCGGTGCAGCAGCGCGCCGCAACTGCAGCCACAACTTCCAGTCCTTGCGCTGCGTTGCAACGACCGCACCCATGAGGTCACTCAGGCGCTGAGTGCGAGCTTGCTTCAGAAGAGTGGGGTTGGTAGTTACTCCAGCGACGTGGAGGGCGCTAGCCGCAGAACGAATCTCGTCTGGCTGGGCTGAATCCAGATAAAAACGCATTGGAACCCTGGGGCTGGGGTTGGGGCCTAGAAGGGAACAGCTTCTACGCTTTCGATCTCAGGCACCACTTCTTTGACCTTCTTTTCGATACCGAGCTTGAGGGTATACATGGCGCCTGGGCAGCCAGCGCAGGCCCCCTGCAGGCGGATCTTCACGATGTTGTCATCGGTGAGTTCCACAAACTCCATGTCCCCGCCATCCATCTGGAGGTAGGGGCGCAGTTCTTCCAGGGTATCCTTTACTTTGCTGATTGTCTCTTCGTTGCTCATGGCACACTCCTGCCGTTCAAGTCACTCTCATATTGCGAATCGAACGTGGAAAAGCAAGGGAAATCGGGGGTTGGATGCCCGGGCGAGGGGGCCAGTCGATGCTATTGGGCGGGGCAGTTCAGGAAGCCTTGGCCCAGACAGTAGGGCAGGAAAGCCGTGTCTTGGTCTGGATTAGGCATTGGGTCAACGCAAATCAGGAACTCGCAGATACAATCAGGATCTTCGGCGCCGAGTGTGCCATTTTCCTCCAGACAGAGACAGTATGGCGCAAAGGCATCGCCACCCTCGGTATCGATGCACGTCAGGACTGCTTCAGATAGGTCATTGGGGACGTCAAAGGCGACGATGGCATCGCTGGGCTGCCGGGTAACATCCTCCTCTTCAACAATCTCGAGAAGGATAAACACGGAGGGCGACTGCTGGGCCGCATAGGCTCGCCCATTGCTGCCATATCCCGTTCCAATGCCGTACGCCTTTGGCGGGTCATAGTTGCTATCGCACGCCCCAAAGACCAATACCAACAACGCCAATATAAATGCCTGTCTCATGGCAGACCTCTTGCTAATCAAAGACAACCTGCTCAAAAGTGTACTGGCGGTGACGGTGGGCGTCAAAAAAGACGATCGATGAAGTGTCCGGTCTATTTGCTGGTGCCGGCTGCGGCGCGCTCATCGTTGAGCTTTTGCAGAATTGCAATGGCAGCTTCTGCTGCTGAATCGATCTGCGATTCGGGTCCGGTCAAGATCATTCGACCGGTGGCGCCGAAGGGGCGAATGGTGTTGAGCTTGACCTCCGCCGCCTTCAGTGCTTCATTGCAGGCGATGGCCAGATAGGCAGCCGGAGTCGCTTCCATAATCAAGATGGACTCTCCCGCAACGACCATGTTGCCCTTGGACATACCAGTGAAAGCGATGGCGTGGTCCTGCTCAACGCCGCGGATGATATGGTTGGCCAGAACCTTGACCTCTGCCCGGTCGCCAACGGTCAATCCGGTCATATCAAAAACGATTCGGCCCGCCTCCAGAATCTCACCCTGGTCGGGGTGCTGGATCTGCATGAGACCGAAGTGCCGTTCAGTTACCAGAGAACCTAGGCGAACCTTGGTGCGTTTGAGCACCAGGTCGATCATCCGGTGAATCTCCATGGCCGGTGCCAATTCCAGGAAAATCGCCGCGTCGTACTCGGCCGGATCGTAGACCCGGTTGTCTTTCGCCATGAACTGGGCGAGCTGCGGCTGCAGGCTATCAATGAAGGTGTAAGTTCGCAGTTCGAAGTTTCCAACTGTCATGGGCGCATCCCCTCCGTGGGTAAACAATCAACCATATCTACATATCGGATCGACCACTCATAGGCAAGAACTAGTTGTCTCCCCAGAAGCAGGAGCAGAGGGAGGTCACGGTGAAGCTGCTCTCATTACCATCTCGTCCCTCAACAACGAGATTGTAGGCTTTTCCCTGCTCTGCCTGGAAGGTGACCTTGGCCTGTTTAATGAAGTCGCCGGTCATAAGGCCCGCCGCGATACAGGAGGAGGTCTTGCAGCCCAAAGCTTCATCGAGAACCATGACATCGAGGGCAGTATCAATATTCCCCATCATGCCAACGCTTACCGTGAAACTCACCTCGCCTGTGCACGGTGAGACAAATGAGTAGACCCGCTCAATGCCAGGATAGGAATGTGGGGAGCAAGGATAGCTGTCCAGGTTGCCTGTTCCCTCTCCGGGCAGGCTGCTCATGGCAATGAAACCGCATTGCAAAGGAGCCGCAATCAGGCACTCCTGCTCCTGGCAGTTATCGGCTTCAAGGCAGCCCGTATCGGCGCAATCGATGGCTCCGTCTCCGTCATCATCGATTCCGTTGTCGCAATCTTCCGTACAAACATCGGGTCCCGATGTACATTCTCCGGCGACACAAAGGTCTGGGTCAGTGCAGTCATCTCCATCGGAACACGATGCACCGTCCAGGGCTTGCATACTGTACGTACACTCACCCTCCTGCGGGTCGCAACTGTCTTCGGTGCAAGGGTTGTCGTCGTCGCAAATCAGCGGGACGTTCTCGCAAAGTCCGGAGGCGGGGAGGCAGCTATCTGTCGTGCATGCGTCCTGGTCGTCGCAGACCTTCGGCAGGCAACCACAGTCGTTGCCGTCCGGGGTCGGCTCCAAACATAGATTGTCGCAAGTACTGATGACATGAACGCACTCACCGGTGGCCCCGTCGCACTCGTCTGCCGTGCAGGGATTCTGGTCGTCGCAATTCTTCGGCAAGCAACCACAGTCGCTGCCCGCTGGAGTGGGCTCTAAACAGGGACCATCACACTCAAAAAGCTGGTGTGAACACCCGGACTGCCCATCACAGATGTCGATTGTGCATGGGTCGTCGTCGTCGCAGTGGGTCAGGTCCTCGACCACCACGCACCCTTCCATCGCTACGCACGACTCCTCTGTACAGGGGCTATTGTCATCGCAATTCAAGAGGCCCGGACCGGTAATGCACTCACCTCCTGTGCACTGGTCGCCCAGTGTACAGGGGTCGCCATCTTCGCACGCTTTCTGGTTGGGCTGATGGATGCACCCCTCCACCGAACTACAGGCGTCGTCGGTGCAGGGATTATTGTCGTCGCAGTCCAGGAGTTCGCCGCCCGCCGAGCACTCGCCGTCTACGCACAGGTCCCCGGTCGTGCAGGGGTTGCCATCCTCACATGAGACCTCCACCGCCTCGCTGGAGCAAACGCCCTCCTGGCAGTTGTCCGCGGTGCAGGGGTTGCCGTCGTCGCAACTCATGAACTCCAGGCTGCTGCAAATCCCTTCCAGGCACTGGTCTTTGGTAGAACAGGGGTCACCGTCGTCACACTCCGTTCCCGCCGGAGCCAGGCTCATTTCGCATTCGCCACTATCAGGCACACAAACTTCTCCCGCACATTGGTCTGCCCACGCCAGGCACACGATCACGGTAGCAGGATCAACCTTGCACTCTCCCGCCATGCAAAGAACCAACCCATTACACAGATCACCATCGTCCAGATCACCACATTCAGAGTCGTCAACACAACTCACCAAGGTCTCATCGAAAACCTCAAAAGTGTCGGACGCGCCGCCAAATTCACCAACGATATCTAGTACTTCTGGCCACCCGATATTGGCATCTGCGGTGATTGCTGGCGCGACTTCGGCAGATGACCCGCAGGCCATACAAAGGAGCCCCACCGCACACCACCACCCGCCACTGAGTCCACGACGTTTCATCTTCTGCTCCGTTGGTTACCGTCTCTCGTTCATTCTCCGGCAGTATAGCTGAGAGGGTCCCGCCATTCAAAACAAACGACCACCCCTCCTGATGGTCCCGGACGGGCCGAAAATGGTTGACACGCGACGCAGGCGCACGTTAGCTTTCCATGCGATGGAGGCATGACATGCTAAAGCGCTCAGAAGAATTTGATTACCTCAACTCCGACCTATCCGAGGCATTTGACAAGAAGGTCAGTGTTCGTTCCAGCGAAATGTTCGAGAAGGAAGTGATGGAGAGAGTCCGTCTGCTCTACAACCTGAAGTTCAGTGCGAAAGCGGCAACGGCCAGAATTCGGAACAATATCGAGTGGGAATTTGACCACACCTGGAACACCAACGACCCGGCGATTCTCAAGCGTTTGAATGGTATCGTCAAGGGCTACTACAAGACCATGAAGGGCAAGTTAGACTGAGTCTCCGCCCGGATCCCCCACTTAACCCCCCACTTTTTTTCTAGCCTGTAGAACTTGGCGTATCCTAACGCGTGGTTAAATAAGTTTTAACCAAAGGCCCGTACTGTAGGTTTGAGATATGAAGAGAAGATCTGGCGCACGCTATGGGGCTCTTTTGGGCCACTTCCTGCTACTGTTCGTCACCCTCCTGTTGGTGACCTATTTTCTTGGGGTCGGACAGCCCGGCCGGGCGATGATGACCGCCTTGTCCAGGGAAGAGATCAACGGTGTTGCCGAGGTTGGGCAGGTGCAGGTGGACCCCTTTGGGACCTCGGCTGCCATCTTTGACATTGAGGTTCGTACTGCCGATGGTGAGCCGGCGTTGACTGCGGCGGCAATTGAAGTGTCCGCCTCCTCCTTGCTGGAGAAAGAGTTTTCGAGGTTGGCCGTCAGCCAATTGAAGGTCCTTCTCGCACTGGACGCGGAAGGTCGTTTCAATCTGGCAGACTTCCTCGTGGAGAAGCCGGACACGGGTCCCTCAGAGCCCTCCAGCCTGCGTATCGAAACCCTCGCTTTGGAAGAGGCAGAATTGTCCCTCGTCACTCCGGACCTGGTTCTGGATGCTGGCCCGGTGACCGCAGTAGGTAGCATAAATCAACCCGCTGGAGAGCCCTTTGGGGGCAGCGTAGAAGGGCGAGTGGAGGCATTTCAGTTATCTCCCAGATCACCCGAAATGGAAGACCTTATTGCTGCCCTGTTGGGCCCCCGAGATTCTCTCACTGTAGGACCGTTAGACGCTCAGGTACATTGGAGCGAAACGAATGTCGATGTGCGCTCAGCGCAGTTGACCTGGGAGTCGCTACAACTCTACGTCCAGGGTCAAGTCGACTACGAGCGACTGGCCGGCACCCTCTCCCTCATGGCCACTCGAGAGGGCAAACAGGTGGGCTCCCTGCTGGTTCGTCGACAGGGCGAGGATTGGGCCTTTTCAGTGCAAGTGAGTGAGGCCAATTTTCCCGGTCGAAAAGGGAAGGCGCTCTCTCTCCCAGCCGTCGAGCTATCCGGTTTCGCGCTAAGCGCCCTGCCGACGCAAGTATCAATGAAACTCAACCGCCTCAGTACGCCGCGGCTGGACCTCGACGGCGCCGCTTTCACGGGAGTCTCCCTCTCCGGTTCCGCGCAATATGAGTCAGGACTGCCACTCCATGACCTGGCCAATCAGTGGGTGGCAGGAACCGCGACCATTGCCGATGTTGCTGCAAACTGGCGCCAGGGCGATGCGGTTGTTTTGTTGCTCATCGAATCGGTCAGCGATGACGAACGTGAGTTGATAGCTCCTCTGCGCTTGCGGATTACGGCGAAGCGTACGAAGGACCACAAGATGCGGTGGACTGCAGACCTCTCTCTCCATCCCCACGGTAATATCCGGGCTGAACTTACGGCCGACCTGAGGAACCGGGAGGGAGTTGTTCCATACGTTGCCCAACTTCACATTGAAGGCCTCGAAACTGAGGCGCTGCTTGACCTCGTTGCCGTGCCCGGGATGTTGCGCAACATGTTATCCGGAAGGCTCGAAGGGAGTATTGAAGTGGCAGCCCGCGATCTCTCGTCAACTACGGTGAAGGTCCCCTATTGCCGTTTTGACCTCGTTCGTGCTGAGGGGGGCGACATGGTCTTTCGGACACCCGACAATGAGCAAGTCTGGGACTTTGGAGTGGCCCCGAGTTTCTCATTCTTCAGCAAGGAGTTGAAGTTCGGCGACGGCAAGCTCGTCATGCAGGTGCAGCCTAAGGGGTAGGATGGTCAAGGAAGTGGACAAGAAGAAGACGCCAAGGCGCCTGACGTGGCCCTGGGCGAGCCTGCGCAAGCGGGCGAGAAAGACCCTGGGGTTCCTGGGGCGGGTTCTCTTCTTCCTGTTCATGCTGCCCATTAGGGCGCTGCTTCTCGCCTGGGTGATGGCGACTCGGTTCTTCCTGGCCATCGCGACCTTGGTGCTGGTCCTCTACTTCGTTGCTACGACGGTCGTAACCGGGCCTCTGGTGCTGGGAATCGTCAATGATGCGCTGCTGGGTACTTTCCATGCGGACCATGTCGACGTTTCGCTAGTCACTGCCAGGGTGCAGATCTTCAACCTGCGCATCACTCACCCCATGGGCCATGATATTGTTCACGCTCGTCGAGTTGCCTCGGGGATCGACGCGGCAGGACTCATATTCTGGGGAGCCAAGTCGGCCATCGGTGTTGCCGGACGGATGCCTTTGCTCTTGCGAGAGACCCGGGTCGACGACTATGACGTCCTGCTACCTTTTGATGAAGATGGTCTTCACTTTGCGGAGGCATTTCTGCCCACTGTGGTCTCCACCGACAAAGAACCATCTGGCCCCGGACCAATCGTTACCCTTAGCCATGTTGTTCTGGGTGAAGGGAAGGTGCTGCTTGATTTCGGCCTCTGGAATATGCCAATTGTGGTGCAGCGCGTGAACGCGGATATGCGCATCGGTGGTCCTGAGGAGTTCCTACTCACGGCCCGGTCCGTGCAAATCGAAGACTTTCGTCTAATGGGACTGCTTCCGCCCCCGGTTGACTTCGTTACTGAAATCGGGTCTGTGATCAATATCGCTCGATTTCGCATGGACCTGAAGGACATGGAGGCCCACGATGCTACCATCATCCACCCTGATTTTGAGGCGTCCGTAAGTGACTTCGCATTCCAGTTCTCCCTGAAATCTCTGCCCGCCACAGCCCACGGGCAACTCTCACTCCTCTCTCCTTACCGGCTGGAGGAAGTGAGCATGGGGCACGTCTTCGGGACTGCTGCCGTAGACTTTGACATGTTCGGTTCCCTGGCACTACCCGAGTTCCGTTTCAAAGTGCGCTCACCGTCGCTCATGGTCGAAGAGTTGCCCTGCGAGCGGGTCATGGCTGAGGCCACCCTCGATTTGCACGGTGGTGTCTTCGTTCATGTCAGCGAATTGGACGCTGATGTCATGGGCGCTGACCTCTTCCTGTCTCAGGTCAATTTCGATATGGAATATGGCGGTGACCCCGACCTGGGAGTCGACGGCTGTTTTGAGGGGGTGCGCCCTGCTCTGGTCGCTGAACGGCTGGAGATTGAAGGGTTGGACCCCTACCTGGACCTTGTGGCATCTGGCTGTTGCCACAAGTGCCGCCTGAATGTCGGGTCTGATGGCCTGCGCATCGACGGAGGCGTTGGCGTCTCCGTAGACATGGGGGCCACAGCGACTATGCAGACCGGTGTCTCAGGGGGGCTCCTGGAGGCATTCGTCAGTTGGGCCGGCGAAGCCGTACGCTGGGAGGGGCTCGCACTGACCACCGATATCGGCCATATATCGAGCGTTGGCTTCTTCACCCTGGCACCAGAGTTGAAGGGCCGAGTCGATGCCGCGCTCTATCTGGAGGAGTTGGCGCACATCCCACCCTTGAATGTGCTGGGAATTGGAGGCGGAATAGAGGTGCCGGACATCGTCTTCTCCGGCTCGCTGACAGACCCCTTCGTGCACCTCACCGCGGCTGGCGATGAGTTGCGCGTAGCAGGCGAGACCTTTGCCCACATCGCACTGGAGGGGGGATATGTTGGCGGGCGGGCCCACCTTGACACCTTCTGTTTTCAGCACCAACTGAGTCATGGCTGCCTGGCCGCCACCGCGTCAGTGCCTCTGGGCGGCAGTAGTTTGCTGCCCATGCCCCTTACTTTGACGGTAGCTGAGCCGCTGGCTATTGACCTTGGTGATCTACCCTTCGTTACGTTGCCCGTAACCGGCGATCTCAACGTAGGACCCGTGGATGTGCAGGGGTCGGTCTATTCCGGCTGGCTCGAGACTCTTGCGAGCTTCGAAGGGGCAACCAGGATTGTCGGAAGTGACCTGGCAAGCGACCACTTTGGCTTCCAGGCAGAGGAGTTCCAACTGGAGCTGGATAAGGCCATGGCCTCGGCTGGTCCACCCGACCCAGGGGCGAGCCGCATAGAACTATCGGCCACCCGTTTCGAGATGGGTGACGTAGGATTTCAGCGCGGCTCCCTCGTTCTGGATCTTGAAACTGTTGCCGGTCTGGGCGCCGGTGTCATGCAGTTCCCAATGCCCCTGGGGGAAGGTAGTCTTGCGGTCAGCGGCTTGGCAGTGGGCGGCGAGAAGGTAGATGACGTCGCGCTGTCACTCGCCGGAAAACGGGAGCCGTTTGCCGCTTTGGCCAATGGCCAGATCAAGCTGCGGGATGGAGCAGACCTTGAAGTGTCTGCCGAAGTCGTTGTGGATACTCTGCGGGCGAAGCTCAGCGCGGCAACTGAGTCTTTCCCGCTGGCAGCATTGCCCGGGGCCCTCCTCAGTGGTCCCTTGAAGGAGCTTCTGGCGGAAACAAGAGTGACAACACAGGTAGAAGCCTCGCACATCGACCTGCCGGCACTCCTGGATGGGGACTGGGTTGCTCTGGTCGAAGGCCTCCAGGCTGGCGGTACTCTGACCGTGCGTAATCTCGAGAGTCTTCCGGAACCTGTCACTGAGGCGCAGACCAGATTCTCCTTACGGCGGGGTCGCCTCTCTTTAGACCCCTTACTGGTCACCCTGCTCGGCGGGACAGAAGTTTCATTTGCGGGGAAGGTCTGGCCGTTGAGGAGCAGGCTACAGGGTACCTTGCGTCTACCGCCAACGAAGCTCACGGCATTTCGCTACTATCGGCAGTTGGACATTCCGGTAGATGCCGGAGTAGAGGTAGTCGTCGAGTTGGATGGGCCGTGGCTTACCCCTGAAGTGAAAGCTTCTATAGAGATTTCCGACCTGGAGGCTGCGGACATTCCCCTTGGTGGGGCAAAGCTGAAGGTGGCAGGAGAGGTGGGTCAACGTCTCCAGATTGTTGCCGACGAGTTTCTCCCCCACGTGACTTTGGAGAGTGCCGACTTGAGGTTCAAGGGTGGGCTACCCCATCAACTGGACGCGGTACTCTCTTTTGCATCTCTCTCACCCGCCCAGATTCTCACTGACTTCCCGCAAGTTGTTTCTACCACCGCCACTGGAACCGCGGTCATGGCTGTTCGCTTCCAGGACGGAGAGGCTTTCACTGCGGCCATTGACCTACCCGCCAACAAGCTTGAGAGCTGTCTCAACTCAGATGCCTTGAGCATCTGCATGCAAAACCCGGCACCAAGCCAGATAATCCTCGATACGTCGGGCATTCGCTTTCGCTCAACCCGCCTGATTGGAGGCGGTCACTCACTGGACCTGCGTGGTGGATTGGACTATGGCGCGGGGTGGGACCTGAGTGTTGGCGCCTCGCTGGATGTAGCCCGCGTACCCTTCCTCGGTGAATGGCTGGCCAGCTACGAAGGTCGCGTCGGCACCGGCAAGAAACCACTGTTGATTTCGGGGCCGTTGGACAATCCGGAGATACAGGGGGCCATCCATCTCGCCGACATCGACCTGGTACCTCGCCAGTTGGGCAGTGAGATAACCATTCCACACGGCACCTTCCAGATAGGCGGTTCGTTGATGGAGGGACGGATGGTCGGTCTTATTGAGGAGGATATCCCCCTCGCCGGCACCTATGACGAAGGCACTTTCTCGGTCTACGGCTGGTTCCGCCTACGGGAGTGGTTGCCCGATGATGCCCTGCTCTACCTCTCAGGCAAGGAGATATATTACCAGTCGCCTGGCCAATTCCGACTGGTTGTCAGCCCTCGGGTTGAGTTTTCTGCCCGTGGCATGTCTGGAGATGACGGCGGCAAGACGAGCCTTAGCGGCGACGTCTACCTCTCCGAAGGGGAGTTCACCCGTAACTTTGACCGTCTCATCGGCTCTTTTGCAACCGCCTTCTCACGCACCCAGGAGCGCTACTCGAAACCAATCACTGAGACTCTGCCGTTCCTCAAGAATATGACCATGGACCTGAGAGTCAGGGGCGGTAATTTCGCGGTTTCCAGTCGCTTCCCCTTCGGCGAGACCGAACTCGCCGTGAATCTCGACTTAAGAGTTGGGGGGACCCTGGACGACATCAAGCTTCACGATTGGATGCGGTTGGTCCCCGGAGGGACAATTACTTACAAGGTGGTGAAACGGATCTTCTCCATAACTCAGGGAACCGTAGACTTTTCCGGGCCACCCGGAACTCCCTATATCGACATTGAGGCCGTTACCGAGGTGCCGTATAAGCGCTCGTCCGACGCTGGAGTGGCGCTGGAACTGGATGAGGAAGCGTGGGGCGAGAACGTTCCCATCAAGATTCGGCTCACCGGGACTTATCCTAACATTACTCCGGAGTTCTCCAGCGACAAACCGGGATTTGACGATGCTGACCTCCAAACCTTGCTGCTACTAGGCATGACCCGCAAGGATTTGGAGGGACGGTCCGATGAGTCCGGCGGAAGAGCAGACGTGTCGATCAATCTTCTGACTGAGGATGTGGCTGGCATGGTCTCCAATCTGCTGCTGGCTCCCTTCGTTGATACCGTCTCCCTGGGCTTCACAACGACCGGGGGTATCATGGCCGAGGCGGCCACCAAGATCGGGCGGGCCATCAGCCTCAGCACCCGAGTAAGGAAGGACGCCGAGGAAGAGGAATATACTGCAGGAATCCGGTTCAAGATAACCGACCGGCTCTCCCTTGAAGGACGTATGAAGAAGGCGGAAGACCAGTTCGATTCACAGACCCTGTATGAGGCGAAGTTCAAGTATGTGATTCCCCTCGATTGAGGAGGCGGGATGGTTAGGCTGTTGAGGACGATTGGGGCGCTTATGATGCTGCTGCCGGCAGTATCCGCCAAGGCCCAGGAGTGCGAAGGCCTCGTCGTCGCAACGGTGGAATTCGCGGGTTGTGCACTCTCTCGGTGTGCCGATGAACGGACCCGAGAACGCCTCGTGGCAGTAACCGACCTGCTGGGCAGAAAGGGAAACGAGAGGTCCATTGAGCGGGGCGGTGAACGGCTCCTGAAGACCGGTTTCTTTGCCGAACTAACTGCCAATTGTGCGGCGGTCAGCGCCGCCGATGCGAAGGTCACTTTCACCGTTGTACCAAACCGTTTCGTGCGTAAGGTCAAAGTAAAGGGAGTCAAGATTCTCTTCTCCTCGGACCTGGAGAAACGGATCTTCCTGCACACTGGGGCGATCTTCAATCCAGACCGCAAAGAGTCAAAAGAACGGTTGGACCGTCAGGTGGCCAATTTAACCTCCTACATGCGCCAGCAGGGACTTGATACGGCGTCCGTGGAGGTGGAAACTCGATTGGTGGAACCGGATCTGGTAGACCTCTACTTCCGAGTTGACGAAGGAAAGGTCACCCGGGTGGAGCGGGTATCGGTGACCCTCAAGGGTCCCTGGGATGAACCCTCGCCATCGCAATACTCTTGCCAGAAGGTGACCAAGCGACAACTGCTCAGGTCCGCGCAGATTGAACGGGGGAGCCTCTATACGGGGCGCACCGCACGTCAAGTCAAGGCCCGGGTCCGAGAGTTCCTGCAGCAGTACGGATTCCAGGCACCTCGGGTGAAAGTGACCTTTGATTCCACCACCGAGGTCATCACCATCAACGTCCGGGTCAACAAGTGCTATGCAATCCACATCTTTGAGCGGGAGGAAGCTGCTCCCTATCGGGATACCTGGGAGAAGGTCAGGGAAGAGGAGGTGTATGCGGCATTGCCCTTCCGGGAATCGGGAGTCTTCGACCGGAGGGAGGCACACCTCGGAATCGAGGAACTGCTCGTCTACCACAAGACTCGCGGTTACCTCTTTGCCGATGTTGAGATGCAATATGTCGATTACCGGGATATGTACGAAGCGTGGCCCTATCCGCTGGTTGGGGGAGTTACCTATCGAGTCACCCGGGGCCAGCCTTCCGAGATTCGTGAGATCTCCTTCCCGGGCTTGTCCAAGCAGGAGAGCGAGTCCCTCCTGGTGCTCATGGAGACTAGACGCTACGACTTCTTCGATGTGGGCGGATTCCTCCAGGTCGAGCAGTTACTGGCCGACATGGATGTCATCAAGAAGTACTATGCCGACCGCGGCTACTTCCGCATGTCCTATCCCCTGGCACGTCTCCAGGATGACCAGATCAGGGTGCAGATAATTCGTCGAAAGGACCGCACTATCTGGCGGTATCACTACCTGGACAAGGCTTTCGATGTAGTCAAGCCGGACTGGGAAAACGCCATTCGCATTGAGGTGCCAATCGACAAGGGAGAGGGCAGCACCGTTGGTGATTTCAAGATTGTTGGTGCCAAGGCAATCCCTGAAGATGACCTCTACGAGGGACTCCCTATAGAGGCAGGTGGGGAGTATTCCGAGCGTCTGGTAAGAGGAACGAAGGCCGCCATTGAGGCACAGTACCAAGCGCTTGGAAGGCCTGTGATTATGACGGTTACCTGCATTGGCATCGAACCCGAAGTCGTCGCGGAAGAATGCGAGATAGCGAAAGTGCAATCTCGTAGGGTGGACCTTGAGTTCCGGGTAATTGAAGGCAAGCAGCAATTGATGGGCCGAGTGCTGGTGGTGGGTAACCTCAAGACCTCGCGTAGTGTTGTCGAACGAGATTTCCCCGACGAGGGGGAACCCTTCGACCGTATCAAGGTAGATGGCGCAATCCGCCGACTGCGCAATACTGGAGTATTCTCGTCTGTTAGACTGGTGACTCTGGGTCCTGATGAGGTTCCTCCCCGCAAGATTGTGGATGTTGTGGTGCAGGTCGAGGAGGCTAAAACGCGCCAGATGGAGATATCTGCTGGCTTTCAGAAGATGTACGACCGGAGTCGTGATGGACGCGGCGACGAACCGATATCCGACGGAATCCGCGACCTGATCTCCACCTCTCTGCACACTACCGGTTCACCCCTGAGCGGTAGCGCGCTCATGCAATCCCTCACCTTCCCCGATGTCCTTCTCATGGGTGAGGTGGCTTATACTGACAAGAACTTCCTCGGCTTTGCCAAGAGCCTCAAGATACCCGTCAGCTACGGCTTTACGACCCGGGATCCGGCTCGCTACGCGGCCTTCCGCCCTACCTACTACGACCCTCGCTTCCTCTCCACGGACATCAGTATGAGGATGATGCCCCTCATCGTCTATGACAGGGCACTTTCCCGGGTAGATAAGTTCGAGTTTGGAGTCGAAAACGAGCTCTCCTATCAGGTCTGGAAGGGCATCAACCTTTCATTCACCACCAGGGTGGCCCGTGGTGCCTGGAAATACCCCGAAGCCAGCGAGTTCAGTCCCCAGGAGTGGGAGTTCTCGGTAACTCCGGGAATTCGCTTTGACTTCAGGGACAACCCAATCAATCCGACCTCCGGGTTCTACGCCATGGGGCGGATCAAGTATCTCAATGCCTATGAGTTGGTACCAATCAAGGACGGTGACACAACTGACTGGGTCAACGAGCGAGAGAACTTCTTCCAATATGAGATGCAGGGACAGTTCTATGTGAACTTCCGGAAGGCCGTTATCCTCGCGTTCAACGCACGCTACGGCCACACTTTCACCTGGGACAAAGAGAAAGGGGGGCTGGGTCGGTTGCCGCCGACGCACCTCTTCTACCTGGGCGGGACCACCGGAGTGCGTGGTTTTCCGGCCCGCGGCGTTCTCCAATATGATCGCGACGGCTTCCCTCGGTTGGCCGATGATCCTACCACTGCGGAGCCAGACCTCGAGGTTGTGGACGGGGGCGGCACGATGGTCAACGGATCCCTCGAGTTGCGCTTCCCCCTCCTTCGCAATGCGGGACTGTGGGCGGCAACCTTCCTCGATGCTGGAGCCGTTGCCGCTGACCTCGGCTCCACCTGGCTACATAGCAAGAGTTTCAGATTCTCCACCGGGGTCGGTCTTCGCTGGCTGATTGGCGACCAGATTCCAATTCGGCTCGACTATGGATTCGTCCTGGATCCCAGATGTAACAAGGTTGACAGCACTGGGGAGTGTATCGCCCGAGACGATGCTGGCGCGGTAGATTTCGGGCTGCTTTACACTTTTTAGGATTATTTGTACCAAGAAAATGGCCCAAAAACGTCATTTTACCCCCCTAAATGTGTTTTTTCCCTTGAAACCATGCGGTTTTGGTGCTATTTCAGTTGCCATAGACTGACACGGTCAAAACCAACATTTGCGAGGTGAGCAACCATGACGAAAGCTGAACTGATTGATGCTGTAAAGGGCGACTTCTCCAAGAAGCAGGCTGCTGAACTGGTGGATGCGCTGTTTGAATCTGTCAAAGGCGCGCTGAATGACGATGGTCGTTTTGCATATCCCGGCTTTGGCACCTTCACGGTGAAGACCCGCGCCGCTCGCAAGGGAAAGAATCCCCGGACCGGCGAAACCATCAACATCCCGTCCAGCAAGACCGTGGTATTCCGCCCAGCTTCCAAGCTGAAGGAAACCCTCTAGGTTTTCGGACCGGAAGTAGCTGACGGTACGATGTGGGCCGCTCCTTTGCGGGGGCGGCCCATCTACCCGTTTTGGCGTGTGTGACCCGGCTGGCTTGTTCCACCGTTGCTAGAGCAGCGGCATGGTACGAGGCAGGCGGGCTTTTTTGTTTTCATGGCTGGGCAATAGCGGTGTGGAGATGACTGGAACGAAGCGAGCTACGAAGTTCATCTTTGTTACTGGCGGGGTCGTTTCCTCGCTGGGGAAGGGGTTGACCGGCGCCAGCGTAGCAGCAATTCTCGAAGCTTCCGGGCTGCGCGTCACCCTTATGAAGATGGACCCCTACCTCAACGTTGACCCAGGTACCATGAGTCCCTTTCAGCATGGCGAGGTGTTCGTTACTGAGGATGGGGCCGAGACCGACCTCGACCTGGGACACTACGAGCGCTTCTCGTCCGTCAATATGCAACGTAAGCATAACTTCACCACAGGCCAGGTCTACGAGCACGTTCTTGCCTCAGAGCGCGCTGGCGAGTATCTGGGCGCGACTGTTCAGGTGATTCCGCATGTTACCGACGAAATCAAACGTCGCATCAAGGTCGCTACTGGTGATAGTGATGTGGCGCTCATCGAAGTTGGTGGCACCGTTGGGGACATAGAATCACAGCCCTTTCTTGAGGCCATCAGGCAGATTCGGCTTGAAGAAGGTCGCTCAGATACCCTCTTCATTCATCTCACTCTTCTGCCTTATATCAAGACTGCGGGTGAGATGAAGACGAAGCCGACCCAGCACTCTGTCGCTGCGTTACGCCAGATTGGTGTTCAGCCGGACATTATCGTCTGTCGCACAGACCGCCCCCTCGAAGACGAAGTGAAGCGTAAGATATCTCTTTTTTGCAACGTACCGGTGAACTGCGTCGTCGCGGCTGAAGATGTCGGCCTCATATATGAACTTCCGGCCCGCCTTCATGACCAGGGAATTGACACACGAATCTTCGAAATGATGAACATCTGGGCCAAGCAGCCCGACCTGACGCCGTGGCAGGATTTCGTGACTCGATTCCAGACCGCTACAACCACCGTTCGCATTGGCATTGTCGGCAAATACGTCGACCTGGTGGAATCCTACAAGAGCCTCAATGAAGCCATTGTCCACGCCGGAGTGGCCAATAATTGCAAGGTGGAGCTAGCTCACATCGATGCCGAAGAGCTGGAGCGTGGAGCGAATGTCGGTCTCGATGACCTTGATGGCGTAGTGGTTCCCGGTGGCTTTGGTGTGCGCGGCATTGAAGGGAAGATCAGGGCCGTCCAATTGGTGCGCGAGCAGTCCATTCCATTCCTGGGAATCTGCCTGGGTATGCAGTTGGCGGTTATCGAATATGCGCGCAACGTGATGGGACTGGAAGGAGCGAACTCCACCGAATTCGATGCCGATACCCCCTATCCGGTGATTGACTATCTACCCGGCCAGAAGGACGAAGAAAAGATGGGTGGCACCATGCGTCTCGGCGGCTACCCCTGTCAACTCAAGGCCGGCAGTCTGGCCCACAAGATATACCAGTCCGATTCAGTAGTGGAACGCCATCGCCATCGCTATGAAGTCAACCCAAAATACCCGGAACAGCTAGAAGCCGGCGGCCTGACAATTAGTGGCTTAAGTCCAGACGGTACCCTTGTTGAAATGGTGGAGCTATCGGGCCATCCCTGGTTTGTGGCAACTCAGGCCCACCCCGAATTCACTTCCCGACCGCTGCGGCCGAGTCCGTTGTTTGCGTCATTCATCGGCGCTACCCTGGAACGCCTGAAGGGTCGCTCCTAGCACTGCCCCCTGGAAAACGCCTTTTCCCCTACTCGAATAGATAGGGTAGGAAACCGTTGACCCTCAAACCGACCCCATAAAAGGACTTGAAATCGTCCTGGAACGGAATTGCCGAATACTCTCCGCAAATCGCGAAAGAGTGGGTTCGCCAGGTGCGATAGTCGAGGCAGGCTGAGGCCCCTACGTAGAAGCCATGCCCTATCCCGGCATCAGTGTTGTAGCCGGCCAGATAACCGACTTCGGGGCCGATTGAGGGAATCCACTGGGTCGCATCAACCAGCAGCCGGAAGGCAAGATTGGCCGCGGCGAGGTTCTGAAAGAGGTCGTCGGCGTAGGTGGCCCCGTAGGATACAGTTCCCTCCACTAGCACGAAATCAGAGAAATGGTAGCCGCCACCCATGATGAGAACGGGGGCATGGAGGGTGTTTTCACCCTGGAGAACCGGGCGATAGCCCAGCTCAAGGCCCAGGTATCGCTCACCCTCGGTGGCTAGAGTTGTTGAACTCGCCAGAAGGACAACGAGGAATGCTAGTCTACTTGCCGGCAAAGTGTGCCTCCGCTTGTTCCAGGGCAGCCACGGAACCGATGTCGAACCAGATCCCATCCCCTACTACAGTTTGCACTGATTCCTGCTGTGAGAGCCAGCGAATAAAGTTCCCTGCCTTGTCGGGGTCTCGTCCTTCCGCCAGATATTCCTTCAGGCGGCTGCGGCCATGTGGTGGAAAGAGGTAGATGCAGGTGGCGAATACCTTTGAAAAGGGCTTCTCCGGTTTCTCGAAGAAGGTCAAGATTCGACCGGTACCATCCAATCGCAAGTTATTGAAGGGCTTGACCTCTTCCAAGGTACCTACCCGGCTAAGGACAACCAGCGCCTTGTCGTCGTAGGCCCATATGATTTCTTCCAGGCGAAAATCAAAGATGTTGTCCCCTGCCAGCACAAGGAATGGCACATCTGGGGAAACCAGTTGGGCTCCAAAGAGCATGTCTCCGATGGCCCCGAGCTTCTCTTCGGGCATCGTGGCGCCATTGGAATGGACCTCTACGGGTACCGGATTGGGGCTGGCTAACGTGAAGCGAAAGTCGTCAGCGAATTTCTCGTTGGTGACGATGATGATGCGGGTTAATCCTCTCTCTGCCAGCGGAAAGAGGCGTTGCAGAATGTGCTCCACTGCCGGTTTGCCGGCAACCTCGAGCAAGGGTTTGGCCCTGTCCGATGTAAGGGGGCGAAGGCGGGTAGCGAACCCGCCGGCCAGGATAACAGCTTCCATCTTATCTCCAGGTGACGCCATCGACGAAGCCGGGAACCTCATAGACCCGAGCCTCCGGGTGCATGATTTGTCTCGCTTTCGTCTCCAGGCTGTCCATGAGTTCTTCAAGGTTGTAGTTGTCCACCAAGGCCACCAGGCTGCCTCCCATGCCAGCTCCCGTGAGGCGGAGGCCGTCTACGCCCTCCAACTTGTAGCTCTCGGCAACGAATTCGTCAACTTCAGGGAGGGAGACGCCAAATCGCTGACTCAGGCTCTCGTGACCTAGACGCAGGATCTCCGCGGCCATGACCGCGTTGGTCTGCTCGAGGGCGTAGCGCATGAGATGGACCCGAGAATTCTCTGCTGCAATGTGCTCCAGCAGGTGTAGCTGTGCAGGGGCCACTCCGGCTCCTTTCGCAAGCCGTCCTACCTGTTCCGGGATGTGAGTCCGCAGGAGATGGGGGCCATTGAGGTCGGCAGCCGACATTTGAGCCAGCGCGTTCTTCACCGCCTCGACCCGTTCACCGTAGTCACCGCCCGACAACTTTCGACGGATGCCCGAGTATATTACCAGCCACGCATGTCCCGGGACTTCGGCGCGCACCTGCTTGAAGCGGTTGGTCTCGCAGTCGAGGAGCATGGCGTGGTTCGCCTTGCCACAGGCAACCGCGAACTGGTCCATAATCCCGCACGGTACTCCAACCCGGTTATTCTCTACTGCCCGGGCGGAGAGGGCTAAATCTATTCTTATGTGTGAGCTGGGAACCAGGTCCTCTCCGTTGTGGGGAGGTGCCACCCTTCTCAGTGCCGCTAACGTCGCAACCAACAGGGAGGCGCTGGATGATAGACCGGCCTCCACCGGTATATTCCCGTGCACCAGGATCTGCCACGGGGTGCAATCAAGCCCGGTCTCCCGAAGGGCCCCCAGAAGATAGCGAGCGAACCCCTCGTGAGCATCTGCTTCACCAACGGGAACGGTCTCTTCCCCAAACTCGGTAGAAACCACGGTGCTCTTCTCTCCCGAAGCAGCAGTAATGGCAACGCAGGTGTAGAGTGGGAGGGCAGCCGGCAGCACAAAACCCGACGAGTAGTCGGTATGCTCGCCAATCAGATTCACGCGGCCGGGTGCAATGGCGATCACCTCGGGAGCCATCCCAAATCGTTCCCCGAAGTGAGTTCGAGTTTCTTCCAGCACAAGCTCGCGGTTGGGGTTTGCCACGCTAGCCTTCACTGGATTCCGGGCGAACGCCGCTAATGAGGCCGAGCGCGGTGACAATGCCACCAACAATCACGTAGGAGAGAGCTATGCGATAGACCACTGACGGGTCTTCTAGCAGCCAGGGAAGGTAGATGTCTCCTTGAGGAGCGACGGAGTGGATGAAGCCGAAGAAGGTCAGTCCGGCCATCACCGCGAAGTAAGCGCCGAAGAGTACGACTTTGCGGTCGATCAGCATGGCCAGCGCACCAGCCCACAGCATGGAAGTGATAATGAATCCATGGCCGAGCAGCAGAGAGACGTTGAAGAATGTCTGAGCGTCCTCCCCTATCGGCCAATGCCCGATAATACCCGGGTCAAAGAGGATGTTGGCCAGAGCAATACGGACCAACTCGCCAATAACCGGCAGCAGGGCCATGAAGATTGCCGGATAGTGTCGTTTCGGGCAAACTTCGTAAGACTGCCCGGTGATTTCGAGCCCGACGAAGAGGAGAATCGGAGCCACCGCGGCCTTGGGAATCGCTTCAACAATGAACGAAACGTACCCGAACATCCCGCCCAATCCGACGAAGAGACCGCACGCAATAGTGTAAGCCGCGCGTCCCCCCATCGCCTTGTAGGCCGGATGGCCAATGTATGGAGTGGACTGAACCACGCCACCGCACATTCCCGCAAGCACCGTAGCGCCAGCCTCGGTCAGCAGAATGTCACGGGTTTTGAAATCGTCCCCTGCACAGCGGGCAGATTCAGTAACGTTGATGCCTCCAATAATGGTGAGCAGCCCGAAGGGAATGGCAAAAGGAAGGTACTTCAGAGCTTCCCCTGCCTCATCAAACCAGGACAGAGTCGGCCACGGGAAGGCAAACTGAAGATTGAAAGCCGGCGCATGGAACTGGCCCGGGAGAAGGTCGGCTGCACCCATAAGATAATAGAGCACGGTGGCTACGGCCACCGCGGCAAAAGCCCCGGGCACTCGTCCGGGTAGCGGGAGTTTGGCAACGATGGTGTAGAGCATCAAACCCAGGGCCATCAGTCCCACGATGGGCATGTCGTAGATGTGCATGAAGGGCAAGAAACCAAGGAGCGTGATTCCTACTCCTGCCAGGGAGCCCAGCAGTCCCGCTTGCGGCACGATCCGCTGCACCCAGTTGCCGGCGAAGGAGGCAAAGACCTTGACGATGCCCATGAAGACCAGGGTCGCCATGCCCACTTTCCAGGTGATCATACCCGCCGCATGAGGCGTGAGGCCGTCGGCCAGGCCCGCCTGATAGGATGGGACCAGTACAGCCAGCGCAACGCCGATGGTTGACGGGGTGTCCAGCCCCAATGGCATCGCCGTAACGTTGGGGTTACCAGTCTTCTTGGCTAGCCGAAAAGCCATCCATGAATAGACCAGATCACCAACCAGGACACCGAGCGCTGTCCCGGGTACCATCAGCAGAAAGAAGATCTCGGATGGGAAACCGTTGCCGGCCAGCAGCACCCAAAGCAGCACCAGATTGGCCATGTTGTCGAGCATTAGCCCGAAGAAAGCGTTGAGGTCGCCCCAGGTTGCCCAGCGATAGCGGAATGCGGTGTCGGCCACGTCATCCCTCCAGCAGTCAGTTCAATCCAGAGGAGTCTATCAGGCGAGGCCTATGGCCGAAAGTGATTTATGGCGTGAGGCGATGCGATACAAATGGGGTGAGAGCAGTCCCTACAGATTGCCGCAGGTACCTTCCTTCTTGCCAGGCTTGACGATGCACTTGGTGCCTTCCGGGCAGTCGGCGGGGCCGGTGCAGCAGGACTTCTTGCCTTCGCACTTGCCACCATTGCAGGTCAGGCATGCACCCTTGCAGTGCTTCGCCTTGGCGCATTCGGCGCAGGTGCCGTTGAGGCAGTATTCGCCATGATCGGCACAGTCACCGCTGGATGCACATGCGGGATAAACTGGGCCCTTGGCTTTTTCGTCACCACCACAGGCAGTGGCAAGACCAGCAGCAAAAACGAGGACGAGCAGCATTCCAAACAGTCTTTTCATTGGTTTCTCCTTGGTCAAGACTGACAATTGCAAAACTCTCAAGCGTGGCGCCAATATAGCAGGCGTGGGAGGCGGTTTCAAGGGCGTTTTTGCCGCAACATGTCATCTCTCAAAATCACGCCGAGCTGTCTCGCTGCCTCATCCAGGGAGTCTCTTCCGGGGCGATTGGCCAATGCCACCAGCCATTTGCGACCACTTGCCGTGTCCTCAACAAAGACGTTGTCGGAAAACCACTTGAGAGCGAACCCTGCCTTATGATGAAACCGTAAACGATCTTCGCCGAAGGCCGAATTGAGACCCTTGACAACTCCCAAACCCCGCTTGCGCCTTCCCGAAAGGGCCGAACGCAGCAGCGTCAACTCTTCCCCGCCCAGCTCAAACCGCTCCTTCGCAGGCAATTCATCGTGCAGCATAACTCGTCTCAAACACTCAGCCAGATCTCGCAATGGGACACAGTTCCCCTGGCCAGGGCAGTCGTAGTTCTTCGTACTTGAACGCTCTGGCAGTACCTTCGTCTTGTTCCCCTCCACGAGAGTGATTCTCGGCGAGTGGCGCAAACTTCCCCGACCACTGTCTGCGTAGCGGTGTCGCCCACCATAGCCTCGCTGCAATACCGACCCGCCAAGTCCTTTGTCGTCAGATAGAAAGATGTCGTTGAGCCATTCGTAGCCGGCGATTTCTACCAGTCGGTCGTAAGCAACGTTGTCGCTGGGAGTGATTGCACCTCGGACAATCTGTTCGACGGTCAGCGTTGCCGGGCCACCCTCTATCTCACGATACTCGAAGGTCACCCTCGCGGCTGGTCCGAACCCCCAGCTATGTAGCCTTTCCAAGGCAGCCACAGCAGCCAGCAATTTCACCGTCGAGGCCGGCCACCAGCTTCTTCCTTCTCCGGAAGTTCCCTCGTAGTCGTAGTAGCGATAGAGCAAACCGCACCCTTCCCTGGTCTCTATCTCCACAACCAGAGCCTTGAAGTCCTCACCGGGCACATACCCTTGTTCCCTGAGCACCTCTCCCAACCGCTCCGAATCCATCAGCCGTTGCTGAGAACAGATCGTCTTCTCTTCAGCCCGGGCCGTAATGGTGAGGGCAGTGACGAGTCCCAAGGCCAGCAGTGGTCGCCATTTTGATGTCATCATTGCCTCCCCCGAGCGACAGTGTATCTCGCAGCGCGACCCGTGGCAACCGGAGCTGGAGTTGCCTCTTGGATCCGATCGAGGATGGGCGTAGTGCTGTGATCAGAGGTCCATCACGGTTCGCGCTAGTAAAAAGGCCTGCAAGAGCCCTTCTTGGGGTGGTCCTCAGGAAGTCTCGCGGGTGGCCGCCAGCGGGCGCAAGGGCGCAATTCGCTTGACGCGCACGGGTGGAACAAGTACTCGATCAGTCGGAAACTGACATCTAACTCGCATGCCAGTGCCGGGTCGGAGAGACCTCTCGAGAAGGAGCATCATCGAGTGACTACAGTAATCACAAGAAGGGAGATTGGTTGGGTCGTGGTGCTGGGTGCCCTACTCATGTTGGCCGCTCCAGCGTTGGCAGAAGAGACAGTAGAGAGTGTGGGCGAGGCAGTTGCTGTCGATTCTCTCAGTGAGTTGCTCATCAATGCGCCGCTCAAAGGCAAGCTCAAGCGATTGTGGGGGGGCAATGATGTCAAGTTCGTCGTGCACATCGAAGATGGCAGTAAGCGAGGCCTCAAGGCCATCTTTCGCCCTGAGCACCTGGTAGACGAGTGGAAACACCGCAAGGAGATTGCTGCCTATCGTCTGGCGCGGCTAAGTGGCATCAGCAATGTTCCGATAACGGTTAAGAGGGCATTGCCCCAGAAGCTCTTCAGGAAGGCCGGTGAGAAGACCCTGGCTCGTCTGGCCTTTCGCGATGGCATGCTTGAAGGAGCTTTGCAGCTCTTCGTCTGTGGCGCACATGACCCCCTCGGGGAGGAAGGTTTCACCTGGGCCAGGGATCATCTGGCCGAGCTTTCTGAACCAGCCCAGCCCATTGCCATGGAGTTGGAAGAGGCGCGCCAGTTTACTCGCCTACTCGTCTTCGACTTTCTGCAGAGTAACCCCGACCGCTTCTCCGGCGGCAATCTTCTGCAGACTGATGATGGCACCTACTGGTTCATCGATAACGCCGATACCTACTACGGCTGCAAGCGTCCTCGCCGGCGCATTCGCAAGCTATCTCGTTTCGACCGTGCACAGATAGAAGCATTGAGCTCCCTTTCGCAAGCTGAGTTGGATGTTGAATTGCGCAAACTGCTGGGACCCAAGCAGGTCGGACGCATCTGGCAGCGACTTCAAGAGGTTCTGACGCGGGTCGAAACTCTGGTCGCCGAGCACGGGGAGGACAATGTTCTCTTCTAGGCTCATAGCATCTCTGGCTGTGCTGGGCCTGGCACTGATTCCCGCAGTTGCCAACGGGCAATCTGCAATCCCGTTTTCCGCTCCGGCACCTTGCGGTCGCGCTGGTGTAGCGCTGAAACCTCGAGTAGATATTTCGGCCAATAGTCTGAACGTGCGAGCCGGTACGTCAGCACGCGCTACCAAGCTCACATCTGTCCAGGGGGGGCAACAATTCTCGGTTATCGGATTTGCTCCCGGCGATGTCATTGATGGGGATGGTCGTTGGCTCCTTTTGCGCCTCGATGAAGGTTCCACAGGCTGGGTTTCAGCTCGTTTTGCGCAGCCCGCCATGCAACTCCATGAGCCACCAGGGAACCTTCAGACTACCGACCCTGACCTCTACGCCAAACCGGGACGACGCAAGCGTGACGGGACCCTCTTCTGGCCCTATCGGTTCTACTGGGCAATACCGGTGTCGAATGGTGGTTGTCCGGGGTTCCACGACGGCGAAGAGAAGGACTTCGACCCCGAGCTGGCCAAAGAGCAGATGCGAATTCTCGGCCAGGAATACGGGGTGGATATGATCGTCAGCCTGGCATGCCGGGAGCATATGTCGGCTTTGACGTCGCGGCTGACCCGACATGGCCAGGCCCATCCCGAGCAGGAATCTGTGAGACTATGGGTGGCAGACAAATACTATCCTCGCAATCGCAAGACTTTCTTGCGCCTGGGCGAGCTTGCTGAAGAGAAGCATCTCTATATCCACTGTCGTCACGGGTCGCATCGGGCAGTCATTGCCACCATGGCTGCGTTGATCGCCAGTGACGGGGCTTCATCCTTAGGTGATGCCTTGCTGAGGGCTCGGGGACATCTGGCTAGCTTTCGCCCCGGCTATGCCCGACCACTCTTTCGACATATCGTTCGCTTCGCCCTGGAGCGAGGTCTGGAAGTTGAGCAGAAGTATATCGACTTCTCGGGCATGGCCGATGACGAAGAGGTGACTCATGCGCCATAGTCCGGCCATATTGCTCTCTATTTGCCTGTTCGTATTTCCGGCTCGAGCCGAAGAGACCGAGAATGAGTGTCCCTTCGATATGGCCAATACAACCGTAGAATATCAGTTTGCGCGGGCAGGACTCGGTTATGCTTCGTTCGCTCCGCTTCGCACCAATGGGCGAGAAGCTCGATTCAAAGTTCATGTCGTGACCGCTTCGCTGGGCGGGCAGGTGGGCGTCCGGGTGCTCCGCATGCGTGAAAAAGACATGCGCGTCGAGAAACTGGTCAAGAGCGCCCAGGAAACCGGAACTAAGATCCTGGCAGCCATCAACGGAGATTATTTCTGGGCCTTCGAAGAGGGCAAGCACCCTCTGGGCCTCCACGTTTCCGGCGGTCAGATGCTGCGTGGGCCGTCAGGTACCACCACGTTGTCAGTTTCACCCGCAGGGAAAGTCCAAATGGCAGCACCCACCATGGTGGCCACGGCTCTCGTCGGTGACGTAGAGCTCTCGGTAGATGCATTTCACCGCCTCGCACCACGCAACGGGACAGCACTCTATTTCGGTCATTTCGCTGAGGAGGTTCTGCCACAGTATAAGTGTCGGGCAATCGTGATTCAAACGGACGAAGCCAGCTACGTCAACAGAGTTGTGTCCGCGCAAGTAATACGTACTTTGCCCAAAGTGAAGCGGCTCAAGCTCACCGCAACGGAGAGTGCACTGGTCCTATGCAACAGCGCCGTGAAAGAGCTTCCGCAAGCTGGCGATGAGGTGACTTTGGATCTGAGGCTAGTAGGCCTTGACGATCCCGTCGCCGAAGCCATCTCCGGTGGACCTCGCATTCTCCGCCAGGGGGAGGCTGTCTTTGAGGGCAAGGCTGAGGGTTTTGCCATGTGGCGGCGGGGCTATCTTTCCGGTACGCATCCTCGCACCGCCCTTGGCCTTGGTGCCGATGGCACGACACTTTACCTGATCGTCGCAGAGGGCAGGCCGGGCGGTTTGAACGCCGTCGGAGCCGCTTGCGTACTCAAGGGACTCGGGGCGGAGGACGCCATGCTCCTTGATGGCGGAGGGTCCTCCGTGATGGTTTGGGAAGGTCGCATTGTCAATCGACCCCATGCCGAGAAGCAGCGTACTCATCGTCGGGTCGCCAACGCCCTGGCAATTATCCTGGAGGAATCAAGGTGAGCCGCCGAGGCCACTCGCCCATCCTCTTCATTTCCCTCCTCCTGGCATCCATTCTTGCTCCATCTGTTACTCAGGCTGAGCCAGCGGAACCTCTACCTCCTCCTCCCCTGGGCAATCCCCTGCAGCTCCAGACAGAGACCTACCTTTCGGACATTGACCTTGAGGACGAGGAGATTCGGTTCCTCCCCTTTGATGCCGGTTGCAGCATCGTTCTGCGAGTCCAGGAGCGTTACCAGAAGCGCAAGAAGGAACGTTGGCGAAATATCGCAGTGATGAAGACTCGTAGTGGTTTCACTTATTTACAATCCGAAGTTGGCTACTACCGGCTCGGTGTCTACCTCGATCTCAACATCTTCGCGGTGACCATCTTCCGGGAGTTGCAGCGCACCGCGATTGAGAAGCTCGTGACCGACCTGGAGGAGCGCTCCTATTCGCTTGAATGCAAGGAAAAGGCTCGGGAGAAACTGGTGGGAGAGTTGAGGCTCTTACTCCTGGAGAAGAAACCGAAGTTGCGTGTGATTCTCAAGGAGTGGCTCCCTCTTTTCAAGAATTTCCCTTCCGACGGGTTTACCAAGCTACCGAAGGTCTTCGGTTTTCATGAACATCTTACCAAGGCCGGGGCTCAGCCGCCCGATGAAGTGGTGGAGTTTCCCGCGCGTTGTCGCAGTAAGAAATCCCGGCGTTACACTGCCCGGGCAAATGTCCGTGAGATGGTCATGGACATTTCCAATCTCATGGTGCTGGACGCGGTGGCCTCCCAATATGATCGATGGGGAGGGCACAATCTCCATTTTCGTCTTACCGGCGGTGGCGAGTTCGTGGAAGGGGAAGATGGTGTCAGGCGTGGTGACCACGCCCGAATCCTGGCCCTCGATAACGGCAGTGCGATGCGGAGCGAAACGACTAGAGCTTTTGACCACCTCAAGGCTCACGTGGGTCGCTTCGATAAGGACTTCGTCGCTCGTGTGAGAGACCTGCAACGGTGGTTCAAGGCAGAACCCAGAGTTGCTCGAAAGTGGCTCCGTATTCCTCGTTATGAGTTCAAGAATCTGCGCCGCAATTTACGGACCGTGTTGACTTACATTGACAAGCAGACCCGCGACAACCCTCGGGCGTGGTTTGAGGGGGAGGAGACTGTCACTGACAAGTAGTTTTCAAATGCCACCTGGCGGGCTACTCCGCAATTACTGACGGTCTTCTCCGGTGGCCCCACTGCTTCGCCCGTCCTTAGTGCCTTTCAGTTGGGCGGCAGCAATCCCAGACAACGTCTGGCGCAGGTTCTTCGAATTGAAGGTTACGGTGAGCTTCGCGGTGGCGACGTTTCCCTCTACCTCACCTTGCCAGGATAGATAATCAAGCCCCGAAAGCAGAGGAGCAAAGGGAGCTATCTGGTTCTGCGTCTCTCTGCTGAGAACTGCGGGCAGGTGACCTACCAGTGCGGCTAGATCTACGTAGCAGGCCCCCCCATTGGCTTCCCTCATGTCTTGTGTCATAAGCTTCGTACGTTCCCCGGTGCGTTCACTACTTTGCTTCCCCTGCTCAATCGCTGCCAGGGCCGCAAAATCACCGGCGAACCAGAGGCGGCCTTTGTGAACCATGAGGCCCATGGTCATTCCCTGGGCCGTGATCCGCCACACCGTAGTCTCACCAAGCTTCTCCTCCGTGAAGTGTTTCTCACCGAACAATCTGGCTGTTGCCCTCACCGCGGTCTTCACCTTGCCCAAATCGGCCAGCCCGACGAAGAGAACGGTGCTGTGGATGATCAACTCCGGGCTCGGCGTAAGCTCTGATACAAAGATTCCGATCTCGCCATCCCACAAATCGTACACCTCCGTTTTCGCGGGCAGCTCCAGTGCCTCGATTGCCTCTCCTTTGCGTTTTGCGTATGCCTCCCAAACCCACTTGTTGGAAGCGATGATCTTCTCGATACCGCTGACCACTTGCTCTGGCGACAAGGCAAGATGCAGGCCCACCCTGGCCCTTCCCGGGATGATGTCAAATACCGTCAGATCCCGACTGGAAAATGTGGTCGCATCCTTCCCGTCTGGCCCGACTCTTCTACTCGCTACGGTAATTCTGTCGCGCTTGGCATTGACGTAGGTGGCGATCCCTTCGAGGTCCTCGAATGCGACCGCAAAGACCGTCCTGGGCAACTCTTGCCTGAGCAGCTTTCCGGCTACCGCTGGATTCACGTAGAGTCCCCAAATAGAGCCGCCGCTACCGGCCACCGCCCTTGAGTATCCGGGTCTGTCGGCAAGCCGGTCCACCGCTGGGTCCAGCAGTCGGGCGACAGTACGTTTCACCTCGTCGGCTACCGTCGCCCCCGCGGTCTCATCAGGATCAACTGGCAGGACCATCGCGAAGCCCCGGTCCAAGCCTACGATGGCACCGGCCACCTCACCGCCAGCCACAGGATGGAACCAGAGTACGAAGTTACCCCGCAGCTTACCGTCAACCAAGGCACTCTGCTTCGGTGCCACTCTTGTTGCCAGCTTCTTGATAAGTGCCGTTGTGTCTGTGTCCGAAAGCAGGGGGACATATAGAATTGCCAACCCGCGGGACCGCTCGCCGGGAACGAGTGCCAGCGCCAGTGGTTGGCCCAGATCGAATCCCTGACTGGCCAGGTCTACCGCTGACAGCGGGTCTATGCCGAGTCTCTCTCGGAAACTCCCATACTTGGAATCGATACTTGCCAGCAAATCACCACTCAGTCCTGCATCCGAGGCGAATTCCAGAATCTCTCCGAGAGGGGCGGACCACACTAGCGTAGCCACGTCGGCCGGCAGCACGCTGGCGGCCTGGTCCACCCCGCCCTTTTCAGGCCCGGTCCAGAAGAGGGCAAGGGCCAAACCCGCAAGCGCGATCCCCGACACGAGGCCGGTAACAATCAGGCGCTTTCTGCTAAGGGACATAGTCTCTCCCGGGGGTAGGCTTGCCAAGCTATTTGATCGTACTGCCTTTCGTCAGGAGGGTAAAGCTACTCTGTGATCGCTACCTCGACGCCCTTGTCGGGGTCTGCATGGTGTGCGGGGAGGCAGCCGCCCTCCTTGACCGTGCTCCAGGCTATGGAGAGGGGGGTTACCTCAGACTTACCGCGAGCCACGATCTCTGCCTGGAGGCTGCTGATGCGGGCATCGGTATCTGGGTGGGATGACATGAAAGAGGGCAAATCGAGCCCCATCTTCTTCTGCTCTTCCTTCAGCTTCTCGAAGAACTGTGGCATTCCCGAGGGGTCGAAGTGGGCTGCGTAGAGCAAGTCTAGCCCCAGCCTGTCGGCCTCGTCCTCCTGCTCTCTACTGAAGCTCAGGGCAGCCAATTCGCCGGCGCCACCCGCAATCAGGCCACCAACTCCCTGCAAATCGCCGAAGACCACTCCCACGAGCATCCAGATTCCAGCTCGGGCAATGACGTTACGTAAGCCGTGACGAGCGACTGCGTGTTGGATTTCGTGGGCTACGACTCCTGCCACCTGGTCCGCCGAATCGGCCTTCTCAATGAGCCCCCAGTTGATGAAGATGTAGCCGCCGGGAAGGGCGAAGGCGTTGACGTCGGGCACATCTACTACCTTGAAGCGGTATGTGTATGGAGTCTCTCCGAGTGCTTCAATCAGCCGCCCACCCATCTCGTCAACTGCACTGTTCACCGCAGTCGCGCTGCACACCTGCATATCGCCAAGCTGCTGCCCCGCTGCCGCTTTGCCCAATTCAACTTCCATTTCGACCGGGACCTGATCCACCGCGAAATCCACCACATTGTCAGAGACGGCCACAGCCGCATAGTAGAGTCCTACTACTATTGCAATCCCCAGCAGTAGCCACAACGCGACACCTCGAAAGGCCCCCTTTCCCGGTACCGAACGTGCTATCTGCGTTGCCAGTGCCGGCGGCAATCGATACCCGGAAATCGCTTCCACAATCGCCCTATTATCAAAGTAGAAGGAGTAGGTGCCGACTTGATCCGATGCCGTGAATATGAGCATTTTGTCGTTGTATCCTCCCCTACTGGCCGAGAGGGCATGGAACTGAAAATCGACGCTTCCTCCACCCCACTCAACCCGTAGAGAAACGGAGGAAACGTGAGCGATGCCAGCAATGCCCTGGCTCTCGCCAGGAAGGAAGACGGTGCAGGAAAGACCAGTGCTCATTTGCAACCTCCCATCCCGGTTGTAGCGGAAAGAGCTTGCGAAAGAAAGCACCGCGATATCTGAATTGGATGACTTTGCTTTGCTGAGTACTTAGTCCTTCACCATATGGATATCGCGCTGTGGGAAGGGAATGGAGATACCCTGAGCGTCAAAGGCCTTCTTGACCTTCTCGTTGAGGCCAAAATAGATGTCCCAGTAATCATCACCCTTGGCCCAGACGCGCACGGCGAAGTTCACCGAGCTATCGGCCAGCTCCTTCACGACAATGTCAGGAGCCGGATCGGCGAAGATCGCCGCCTCTTCCGAAATCAGGTTGCTGACAATGTTGCGCGCTTTGTCAATGTCGTCGCTGTACCCGATGCCGAAAATCAAGTCGACTCGCCTATTTGTTTCCGTGGAGTAATTCACCATGGATCCATTATAGAGTGGGCCGTTGGGAATGATGATGGTCTTGTTGTCCGGAGTTTTGAGGACGGTGTGAAACATCTCGATTGAATCGATGCTGCCCGCATGGCCCTGGGCCTCAATGAAGTCGCCCACGTGGATGGGTCGGAAGAAGAGTAGCAGCGCACCACCTGCGAAGTTGCCCAGACTGTCCTTCAGGGCCAGGCCGATTGCCAGACCGGCAGCACCAAGGATGGCAATAAACGAGGTTGTTTCGACGCCCAGAATTCCAATTGCACTAATGATGATCGCAGCCTTCAGGCCAACCGAGAGAATACTGCGGGCAAAGGGGCGCAGCGTCGGGTCCATTCCCTGCTTCTCGAAACGACGATTGGCAAAGGCGACGATGGCCCGAGTGACCCAGAATCCGATTACCAGGACACCGATGGCAAGGGCCACCTTCGGCAAGTAAGCTATGGCATAGGCTTTGATTGTCTCCATTTTCAGCTCCTATCGGGTGGCTAAAGAATGCTGGCGGTGGCCGTCAGCAGCAATGAGTTGGACATCTGCCAATCATCTACGATCAGGGGATACTTGTAAGCCTTGAGGGCGTAATCCAAGGAGGCCCAGGTGGTCAGCTTGACGCCCACGGTAGCCTCGAATTCCATGTTCAGAAGGTCGGTGCCTTCCAGCGGTGTATCGGCATTGTGATAGAAGGGATACATGAAACCTGCTTTGGTCCCGTAGTTGACGCCATCGGTAATGACTCCCTTGGCCGTCAGCTCCAGTTCGCCACCGGCCTGAATCGAATCCTGCATCTCCTTTACTGTGAGGACGCCATCCTCTTCCTTGTCGACCGTCAAGCCATCCCGGACAAAAACCTCCCAGGCCCCTGCACCGAGGCGGGCCTGGAACTCAATGATCCTCTTCTGTACCGGCCGGGCGAAGATGCCGATGCTCTCCCGCAATGTCGTCGGGGAAAAGGAGTCGGTAAGGTCAAACTGCTCATTGGCCAGTAGCTTCTCGGTGTCATCCAGGATATTTCCCTCCTTATCCAGCAGCACCAGGTCGGTGTCAACCGGCCGCAAGACGTACCCCGGAAGGAGAGAAGTCAGGGCTCTAAATGAGGCAAATGGGCCGGAACCTGTCAACAAAAATGGGACACCTTCTCACCGCATTTAGTGTAGGACC
>CAZFVN010000005.1:68683-85128 GCA_964522395.1 uncultured Myxococcales bacterium | reverse complement strand
TGTCCAGGTCGAAGTCGAGGCCAATCACCGATAGCTTGAGCCGGCGCTCCCGTCAGCTCTTGCTACGAGCCAATGCGTCCAATTGCAGAGCGAACAACTCATCTGAAGCGAGGAGGGCGTGATCGAGCATAGTGATCAACTCCTGACGGGAGAAGGGAGACTGCTCGCCAGTCCCCTGTACCTCCACCAGGCCACCGCCTTCCGCTACCACAAAGTTGGCATCCACCTCGCAGGTGCTGTCCTCTCGATATTCAAGGTCGGTAAGGACGTTGCCCTCGTGAACTCCCACGGAGACCGCGGCAATCTGACGACCGATTGCCGTCTCGGAAATGGTCCCGGCCGTAGCCAGCCGACCAAGAGCCAGGCGTAGGGCGACCCAACCACCCGTTATCGCCGCAGTGCGGGTGCCACCATCGGCCTGAATGACGTCGCAGTCAACGGTTATTTGGCGCTGCCCCAAGGCCTTCAGGTCGACCGCTTGCCGCAGCGACCGGGCGATGAGTCGCTGGATCTCCTGAGTTCGGCCCGAGATCTTGCCGCTGGCCCCCTCACGGCGGTTACGGGGAGCTGTAGATCCGGGGAGCATGGAGTACTCTGCCGTTACCCAGCCGCGATTGCTGTTGCGGAGCCAGGGTGGGACTCGCTCCTCTTCGGAAGCGGTACAGAGCACCCGGGTCTTGCCCCAGTTGATTAGTACCGATGCCAGCGGCGCCTCGGTGAAGTCAGGAACGATCTCGATCTCTCGTAGCTCTTTCTCGGTGCGGCCGTCAACGCGCATGATGCCTCCATAGTCAAGGGCACATCATACCGACGCTGGCAACTGGCGCAAGCCCTTAGAATGACCACTTGAATTCGGCGTAGACCGAGTCGTTGCGGTCGAAGAGACCAGCGGGACCCATATCATCTCCGTCACCTAAGACTTCGGCCACGATTGCCCCTGCCGCAACGTGGATGCCGTTGGGGAATCTGTAGGTCACCTTGGGAAAGAGGAAGAGGTTTTGCATGGCGATTTCAAGCATCCCGGCGAGTTGAAACTCCAGGGCGTCAAAATCGAGGAAGCGGAGGTGGGAGGCGAGGGTCATCATGTAGAGGTCTGAGCCAATGACAAAGACCTTCTCCCCTTCTTCAAGGCCCATCACATGGAAGTGATAAAACTCACCCATGATATCGAACCAGGTGCCTAGCCGGTAGTCGAGGCCGATGCTGTAAGAGATGGCGGGGAGAGAGCGAGCCAGGGGGAATCCTGCGGCGGACTCAAGATAGATAGTGCGGGCCGGGCTGAACGCGGAATCCACCTTCAGGCCTATTCGGTCAAAGAGGATGGTCGAACCGCTCAGGCCGACGGTGTGCTGGCGCCGGTAACGAGTTGCGAAAATGTTTTCGAGGGAGAGCTGCCGAAGTTCACCCGTTTCTTCAAAGAGGATCCGATTAACCGCCTGCATGGCCTGCTCAAGGGCGGCCTTGTCATTATCACTGAGCGCGTTCAATGAGCCCAACATCTCGGCGCCGGAGGCGAGGGGATTGAAGGGGTCGAGCCTGGCCATGCCCATGAGGACGCCCAGCACTGCAGGATGCTCCTGCATGGTGCTGGCCAGGAGTCCGACGTCCCCGAGGAACTGATTGTCCACCTGGATGTGGGGAAGCTTATCCCAACCATAGAAGTAGATCAGCGAGAGGTCCACGTCCGCGATGCGTGTTGCCAGGCGGGTGCCAAACTGCCCGTTTTCGGGGCCCTCGTCCGGGGGATGAGTGGCGATCATCAAAGGTTGAACGTCATCCTCGATTCCAGATGGAATCAGCCCGCCAATCATGCCGCCCAACTGAGCCATCCCGCCGGCAGTGGCGAAGGCTGGATTGCCATGCATAGCCGAAAGTGGAGCCCAATCCTGCCCAAAGAGGTTGGTCCGATTGGGGGCGAAAAAGGGGATGTACACGCCGCTTACATTGACTGGTCCCACATTGCGATCGACGTGGACCATGAAAACTGGCACCAGGGGTACTTCCAGGTCTGTGAAGAGGCCCTCCCGGTAGTCCATGGGATTGAGTACATCACTGGGCTTATTGAACTGCCCGTATCCCCACCGCACGATCTGGTTGCCGAGGCGCAGATTCAACACGTCGTTGGGTAGATAGACGTAGGCCTCTTGAACCTCCGCTTCATACTCGTATTTGACGTTGCGGCTATTGAGCACGGTCCAGCTCTCGTCGCCGGCATCCTCTCCCACCGCGAAGTGCCAGAAGCGAGCCGAGACGTAGACCTTCATGAAATCGGCCGTGTTGATCTCGGCTGCCAGGACGAACCGGGAGCGGAGGTCAAACACGTCCTCACCAGCGCCCTCGTGTGCGGTGTCAAAGGCCCATTTTTCGGCCAGATATCCCGAGAAGCGGCTGGTGTGGAACGTCGCACTGGACCTTCGGGAGCTGGTCCCCATCGGTCTGCGCAACAAAGTCGATTCCTCGTCGCCCCCCAGGTCGCGCCGAATCATTGTGCCTTCTTCATCATCGTCCGCCGGCATGAGGAGAGTTGTCTCTTCGTCATCGTCAATATCGGTCGGTCGCACCAGAGTTGTCTCTTCGTCATCGTCAATATCGGTCGGTCGCACCAGAGTCGTCTCTTCGTCGTCGGATTGGGCCGATGCGATGGTGGGACTCGCCAGCAACATTGCTGCCAGCAAAAAGGCAGGGAGGCTACTTGTCCAGTTTGTTTTCATCAAAGATGGCCTCGGGGAATTTCTTGCTGCGGTCCAACGCCTGCAATTCCATCGTCGTCTTGGTACCCTTCTTGACGTTCTTCATCATCAACATTGTAATGGAGAGCTTTCCATCGAGGGGCTCCACCATTTTGGCTATGAGTGTCTTATGGTGCTTCTCCTTCTTGTCGAAGAAGTAGATTTTCAGGGGAAGGAAATCCTTCTTGTCCACCCAGACCTTGATCTTGCCGTAGTCGGAGTCCTTGTCCGAGGGGATCGTCTCGATGAGGTAACAGGCTATCCCGGATTGCTGGGAATCGGACAGACGGGTGTGGGTCGCTTCCTCCAGATTCTTCTGCTCCAGGTCGTTGTAGGTGAAGTCGGTGCCCATGAAGCTCTCGTTCTTGTCGGACCCGGCGATGCGACGCTTCTCTTTGAGCGCAGGCAGGTAGAGGTACTGCAAATCAGAACCATCCTTAACTTCCTTGGAGAGCAATCTGGTGCCGGCCACATCGGCTGGTTCAAGGAAAGTAACCAAGGTCCAGCGGTTCCCCTCCTTCTCAATGGACTTGGAGTTGACAATGCGGACCCGCTCCTGTCCCCGCTTATTACGGATGGAGAGTTTCACCCGCGCTTCGCCCGTGCTGAAGCCCAGATTGTCGCCATCGGTGACACGATCCATAATCTGGTCTGCTGTCAGTTCCTCAGCCTTTCCGGTGGTGCCCCAGGCCAGCAACATGATGCACCCTGCAGCTACCATCACAATCCGTCGCATGTCTCACCTCCATTCATGACACTTATAGCTCTTTGACGGGGTGTGGGTCAAACATTCGGGGGTTGAGTGCTAAAAGAGCAAAACCGGGGTTGTCAGGAGCCTTCAGTGGATATATTACTTCATGGTGGTCATGTGGATGGAGCATTGTTAGCAAAGGTCGGCTCAACGCGGGAGGGCCACGGAACTATGATGAAGGTCGGACTGATAATAATCGGCAATGAGATCCTCTCCGGAAGGTTCGCAGATGCCAACACCTCTTTTCTGGCAAAGAAACTGCTGACTCACGGTGTTCATGTTGGCGAAGTGGCAATTCTGCCCGACGACATCGTCACGGTAGCCGACAAGATCCGCGAATACAGCTCGCGCTTTGACCTCGTTATTACAACCGGGGGTATTGGCCCCACCCATGATGACATCACCTTGAATGCCGTGGCTCGGGCAGTAGAGAGACCGTTGGTCGAACATCCTGAGCTGGTTGCCATTGCTCATGAGAAGATCGGTGAATTGAACGATGCGACCCGGAAACTGACCCTGGTACCCGAAGGGACGGAGTTGCTCGAAGGCGGACGTTTCGTCTGGCCTCCCTTGAAGGTTGACCGTGTAGTCGTCTTGCCTGGAGTCCCGGCATTGATTCGAGCCCAATTTCCGGCACTGGTAAAACTCCTCCCCAATGACCATTACTTTGAAGCGGAACTTCGCTGTTTGGCGCGGGAAGTTGATCTGGCTGCCAGCGCCGGTGAAACCGATAGGGCGTTTGAAGATGTCGATGTCGGCTCCTATCCTATTCTTGGGGAGACGACTCATCACGTCTTGATGCGCTTCACTGGCAGCGATGCTGAACGAATCGAAGAGGCCGTACAGTTCTTTCTTCGAAGTGCACCTGTTGGCACATCGGTCGAGCGGGTGAAGATGGGTGACAAACAACTTTGAGAGGTGCATCGATGTTGACATTGGATGGCATTGCCGACCTATTGGGAAATGAGGCCGACTCCCTACTGAACCACAAGTGCACCACGGTGCCCAAGGAGCAACTCCACCTGCCCTCGGCTGACTGGGTAGATCGCAATTTCGCACTATCGGACCGGCCAACGCCGGTGTTGCGTTCCCTCCAGGCACTCTCAAACCACGGGCGCATGGGGGGCACCGGGTTCGTCTCGATTCTGCCCGTGGACCAGGGTATTGAGCACTCCGGCGGGGCTAGCTTCGCGCCAAATCCCATCTACTTCGATCCGGCCAGGATTGTTGAGCTGGCAATGGAGGGAGGCTGCAATGCGGTGGCCAGCACGCTCGGTGTCCTCGGTGCTGTGGCGCGGCAATACGCGCACAAGATTCCCTTCGTCTTGAAGTTCAATCACAATGAGCTACTGACCAATCCCAACACCTTCGACCAGATACTCTTCGCCAACATGAAGCAGGCCCGGGAATTGGGTTGTGTTGCTGTGGGGGCAACCATCTACTTCGGTTCGCCGGAGAGCGGCCGCCAGATTCAGGAAGTATCCAAGGCCTTCCACGCAGCCCATGAGCTTGGGATGGCGACGATTCTCTGGTGCTACTTGCGCAGCTCCGGTTTCAAGGTGGACGGGCAGGATTATCACGATGCGTCCGACCTTACGGGGCAGGCAAATCACCTGGGCGTCACCATCGAGGCAGATATCATCAAGCAGAAGCAGCCCACCTGCAATGGCGGCTATGAGGCTCTCAACAAGGACGGGTCCTACGGCAAGTACAGCGGCAAGATATATTCGGAGCTGACTACCGACAACCCCATCGATTTGACCCGCTATCAGGTAGTCAACAACTACATGGGCCGCATCGGTCTGATCAACTCTGGAGGTGCCTCAGGTTCCGATGACCTCGCCCAGGCGGTCAAGACGGCAGTGGTCAACAAGCGGGCCGGCGGCATGGGCCTCATCTCCGGCCGCAAGGCCTTCCAGAAACCCATGGACCAGGGCATCAAACTGCTCAACTCCATCCAGGATGTCTATCTCTGCAAAGATGTAACGGTGGCGTGACGCACCACCCGTACCCCCAAAACTACAGCACCCTCACATCACCTTCCGCAGCATATCCGACTTCATTGCCGCCCCGTTCGATCTTGTAGAAGCCTTGCTCGTTGTGCAGTTGGACACGCACTTCGAGGCCCTCGGGTAGGGGGGTGGCCGGAGACTTCCGGTCGGGGGCCTCGTAAAGTTGGGCTTTGGGGCTGACGACGATGGCGAAGGTGTGGGTTGTTTCAAATTCTATGCGCCCGAAGTAGAGGGTGCCGATGGCGAGGGCGGGGACCAGACAGGAAAGAAACGCGATCCGGCCAGTGGTGGCGAGGGCCCGGCGGCGGGCGAAAGTCCAAAGGAAGAGCGCGGCCATGAGCGGTACCCCGAAGAGGAGCAGGAGGATCAATCCCAGGGTGGGCGAGAGGAGTGTGAAGACCGCAAACCAGATGCCGTGACCGCTGTCATAACGGTAGATCCCCTTTTCAATCTTCGTCTTGTACCTGGCCTGCAGGGCTTTGTTGCAAGCGACTAAGTTCTCTGAAGCACTCTCAGCCAGGTTTCCATCTGCTAGTCGTACCACCTTCTCGAAGTAGTAGACGGCCCAGCCGTATCTCTCTTGCTGGTATGCGACGTTGCCCAGATTGTAGAGCAGGGTAGGGGCTTCCCCCACGCTGCTCAGGAGAGCTTCGTAGCCCCTTCGGGCAGCTTCGTAGTTCTCATCGAAGTATGCTTTGTTGGCGGCTTCGAATCTGGTGGCAGGAGCCTCGGCCGCGGCTGTTGGCTGCGCCAAAGCTATCATGGTGAAGGTTGCCACAAGCGCGCGGATCATGGCAGCCTCCCTTTGACCTTGTCCAAACTGGCCATTAGTGTGCGAGTGCGCTCCAGGCTCGTACGGGTATCCTGCTCTTGGAGCTGAGTGGGTGCGAAGCGTCCAAAGTCGGCATTTTCAAGTTCCTGTCGCACCTGGCGTGCAAGCTCGGTGGAGACCCCTTGTCCGGTCAGCCCCTCCTCAAGAGCATCAAATGTGGTTGAGGCTGCCGAGAGGCCGAATCGGCCCTCCAGATATCCGGCTAGAGCCCGGGTCAGTGCTGCGTAGAAAGCATCGGTCTGGCCGGCTGCCAGGTACTTATGAGAGGCGACCAATTCCTGGCGTGCGGAGGCCAGGGCAGCCTTCCGTCGCCTGCGCACGGGGTCACGATCAGCAAGTGCCCTGATACCTCGCAAGAGGAGCAAGAGCACGTAGACTCCCAGGATGGAGGCGATGGCCCAGGCCACCCAACTTCCCTGTGCCCAGGCGTCGGACTTGTCCGGTACTCCAAAATCCTGCTCCGTCGCCAGCGGTGCCAGGTCGCTAGCGGCCGGGACCACAGCCTCTCCTTCCACCTCTTTGGGGGCCTCTACTACGACCTCGGGGAGAGGAACTGAGATAGTCTCGTAGTCCTGCTTGTCCGGATCGAAGAAGGTGAACTCAAGGGGTGGTAAGTGAGCTTTGCCTGGACGCGTAATACGAAATGGGAGTTGCACCGCCAGACGGCCGTGGATGCCCTGTTCATCGATAGTCACGTCAGAGTTATCCAGATGGGGGCGGCGTGCTTCTATGCCGGGGCTCTTCGTCAGGACTGGGACGTCCACAGAGAGGAGGTTTCCGCGGCCCACGAGATCATACTTGAGCACCATCCAACTCCCCGCCGGCTGCGCCTTTGGAGGGGATAGCTTGTCAATGGTGAAGTGGCCAATGTTGGCGGTATCGAAGTGGTCGGGAAGCGGTTTCGGGGTTTCTCTGATGTCCAATTTGAGGGGCGGTGCGAAGACTTCCAGTGCTTGCGAGCCGCCCCGAATCGAAATGGAGAAGCCGCCGCTGAACTGCTGCATATTCGAGACCGACACAAGTACCGTGGCCTGGGCGGCGTCTACCACTTTCTCACCAGCTTCCATCGGTACCAGGACATAGCTAGAGAGCAAGAATCGACTGTACCGCTTTCCCCTGATGTTGGTGCCACCCAGTTCGGCATTCTTTCCTTCTAGCCGCTCCTTCCGGAAGCCCTCCAATTCTGGAACTTCAAGCCCCTGCAAAGAGCTGGCCCCCGATTGTTCGCCAATGTAGAGGACGAAGTCCACGGTGAAGGGTTCGTTGAGGTAATAGGAGTCCTTGGCAGCCTGGGGTACCAGGAAAATGTCGTAGTGCGCGAAGTCCTTGAGATTGCTGAACTCGGTTGGACGCATGGGTTCCTGGTCGGCCGAGGCGACCGCCGGCCCGCCGCTCTGCCGGGTATCTCGGCGGCGCGCCCCTGGGCGTCTCGAACGACCTCTCGTTTTGGGCCCCACCTTGGGGTTCTTGGCTCGCTCCGGTGAGACTGTAACGGTAACCTCTTCGGTGCGAGCGATGATCCGGCCCATGCGCGCGAAATTGTCCACAAGCTGAATTGATGGAATGGTCAGTTTCCCGGCCCGCTCTGGTTTGAAGTAGAAGCGGTATATGCATGGCCCCGAAATAACTTCCATGCCCATGTTCATACAGAAGAGCGGCTGGTTGAAGGCCGAGGTTCCGTCTTGAATCGTGAAATCGCTGGTTTCCAGGATCTTCAGCACCGCATGGCGAGCGTTGACCTGGAGTTGTACTTCGAAGGCCTCGTTGATGCCTATTTCTTTGCGGTCGATCTGCAGTGACAGCGGGGCGGCAACAGCTATGGTAGTGGAGAGGCAGAGCGCGGCGACCAATCCTGCTCGAAGGAGCTGCCGCGCCAATTTGTCTCCTACCATCTCTTCCTCTCCAGTAGCCGGCCGGACTATAGCAGAACGGTGCCTACGGGACAATCTACACGGCTACCAGACCTTCCCACCGGGGGCCTGTACGTTTGGCATCTTGCGCAGCATGCGCTCGGCCTCGAGGTTGGGACGCTTCTCCTGGTCGAGTTGCTCCATCATCTGCTCAATGGGCTTTTGTTGCTCTTGCTCCTGTTCCTGCTCTTGTTCTTGCTCCTGTTCCTGCTCCTGGTCGTCCTGCTTTTCATCTTCGTTCTGCTCTTCGTTTTGCTCCCCGTCCTTGCCCCCGTCACCTTGGGCAGCACGAATGTTGAGATGGTAGAAATTCGTTGCCTCCTCCCCACCGGTAACGCGTAGCAGGAGCCTGCCGTCTTCCTCCACAGCTAACATGGCAGCCTCACCCGGTTGCTCAGAGGTAGATTCGTCGGCCCTGGTTATTGGATCCTCGCCCTCCATGGAATAGACCTCCAGAGCCAGGTCACCACGGGCGTGGTCGAAACCGATCTGAACCTGCTGAGGGGCCTCCTTCTTCACCTCGAGGGAGAACCAATCGTCGTTGCCGGGGCAGCGGCGCAAGAGGTGCTGGATAGGCGGCGATGATACCGCCTCCTCCGCCTCTTCACCCTCAGAGGGAGCTGAGGGCGTGGTGGTCTGTCCCTCGGGCTGTGGTGGAGTCAGGTCCGAAGCTTCCTCCCGGCTATCATTTGCTTCGAAATCATCGTCACCCGCGGGACAGGGCGGTCGGACGATGGCGGTAATCTTGGCTGTCGCTTCGCTTTTCTGGTCCACCCCGGCCAATTCAAGGAAGAGAGAGCCGTCTGCTGTCATATCGAGATAGGAGAGGGTCAACGAGCGAGGTTCGCCTTCCTTGCGGTGGTCCTCCGCCGGTGGGCCAACCTTGGCCATTTCCCTTCCTGTGCTGTCCACAAGTCGGGCCGTCAATTCCCCCACCACCGATTCATACTCCATCTGCAGAAGTATCGATTCGTGTTGCTTCAATTCGAACTTGAACCAGTCCGAATCAGCTTCGCAGATCCGCAGTTCGGTAGTCGGCGGGGCTGTGGTGTTGGGCTGACCCTGCACTGGTTGTGGACGTACGGGCAAGGCTGTTGCAGCCTGTTGCGTGTCGTTCTCCTCCCCCGGGTCCTCAAGGCTTTCACAGGAGGCCAGCACTTCGGTGGTCAGCCGATAGGGGTGCTCTTCATCATCTTCAGCCCGAACTTTGACGAAATAGGGTCCGGCCGCCGAGGCTTCGGCGCGAGTCGTCACAACGCTTCCCTCGGCCGTACTTTCGGCGACGATGGCTCCGGCCTGGTCCAATACCTCAACCAGCGGCGGGCCGGCCTCGCCGTCACCATACTGAGTGATCGTGACTGTGAAGCGGTCGCCAGCGTTCAGGGATGTTGTGTAATAGTCCACGTTATCCGGGCAGAGAAGCAATTCGTCGGCGTCCATCTCCGTCAGGTCGCTCGCTTTTGCGGTGCTCTCATTGGGCTCAAAGCGGTCATCTCGCCGTGAGCAAGGGGGAAAGAGGTGGAGTAGAACCAGTTCGAGATTGCGCCGGGCCGGTTCTAGATCGGGGCGGAGGGAGACGGCCTTCTCCAAGGCATCAAGAGCGGCAGCCAGAAGCTCCTTGCGAGGGGCCTCGTCTTCCATGGTCAAGGCTCGCTGCAAGCGGGCCAGTCCCAAATTGGCCAAGACCATAGGCCGCATCTCATCTGCCGCAGTTTCAAGGGAGCGAGAGAAGGCGACTTCGGCGTCCTCCCACTGATCTTGCGCCAGCAGATTGAGGCCGTGGTCATAGTGCAACTCTGCCCGTTCGGGGATCTCTTCCCTGGCTTGCTCAAAGAGCTCGGCTGCCTCGTCGTACTTGCCCTCCTCGTAAAGCTCGTTGGCCTCATCCACAGTTCCATTGGTCGTGGCAAAAGGGTCGCACGAGGTGAGCAGCAAGAGGGGCAGTAGAGCGGCGAGATTCCTCATCGGGACCACCTCCGCTCCGACAGGCAGAGTTCCAGCAGCAGCAAGAAGAAGACGGGGAGGAGCAGGAACTGGAAGCGGTCGATGCGTAGCTCCTCGATCATCGATGCGTACTCCCGCTTTTCAAGCTGCTCGATTTCGTCGTAAATCTGCTGCGCGATGGGAGTCCCGGTGTAGTGGAAATACTTGCCGCCGGTAAGCTCAGCTATCTCGGTGAGGAGGGAATCGTTGAGGCGGGAGACGACGACATCACCTGAGTCGGGGTCAGTCACCTTCTCTCCGGTCTCCCGTCCGCCGTCATCCACTTTGGGTACCAGGTCACCTACACTGGAACCAACTCCTACGGTGTAGATTCTGATGCCCTGCGCCTTCGCTCTTTGCGCTATCTCCATCGGTTCGCTGCCGTGGTCCTCGCCATCGGTGATGAGCAGAATCGCTTTGTACTTGCTGCCGGCAAAGGGCTTCAACTCTACGGTTTCATCAGTCGGCTCAATGCTCTCTCGCTCGGCTGGGGGCAGCAACGTATCCAGGGCAACGTTGAGGGCTCGTCCAATTGACGTACCGGGGACCGGGACGTCCAGCGGTGAGAGGTCCCGCAAGAAGATGCGCAGCGCCCCGAAATCCGAAGTAAGCGGTGATTGGGCGTAGGCGATCCCGGCAAAGGGCACAAGCGAAACGCGGCCGCCGTCCATCTTGTCCAGGAGTTCTCCAATTTCCATGCGGGAGCCGGTGAGGCGATCGGGGGCGATGTCGGCAACGAGCATGCTATTGGAAATGTCCAGGGCGACTGCAAGGTCAATACCCAATCCCTGGAGCTTCGTCTCTTCCATGCCAAACTGTGGTCGCAAGAGAGCAATTCCCAGAAGGACAAGCCCAAGAGTCAGCAGCACCCTTTTCAGGGCTCGCCTGGTGGGGCTGACCTGGATCAGTCGAGCGGCCAGGGGATCGTCAGCCAACTTTCGTGTCACCTTGAGCCGCCAGAGTGCAAGCCAACCAAACCCGGCGAGGACAAGTGCTACTCCCAGCGGTACCAGGCCCCACCACTGCCCCAGGGCAAAGGTCAACTCCTGACCGTTCATGGGTACCTCCGCAAGATTGTCGTGCGGGCCAGGAACTCTAGCAAGAGGAGGCCCAAAGCCACTGCCAGGAAGGGCCAGAAGACATCTTTGTGGCGGGCAACCTTCTGCTCCATCCGCTCACTCTTCTCAAGCTTCGCAAAGCTCTCTTGAAATGCCGCCTTGTCGTAGGCGACGTGGAAGACCCCGGAAGCTGCCGTCACCATCTGTCGGATCTTCTCTTCGTCCACCTGCTCTTCATAGGGCGAGTAAGTCAAGAAACCCATCTGCGTAATCAGACGACCGTTCTGGCTCACGGGCATCTTCGATTTAGGACCGCCGCCCACGAGGAAAGCGTAGAAGCCGGGCCGCTGCTTATCGGGCTGGTCCCCTATGTACCTGGCCACATCCATGGGTTTGAGCTTGCTCGCGTTGTCGTTGCCGTCAGTAATCAGGACAATCAGTTTGCCTTCTGCCTCAGACTTCTCCAACCGCTTGAAAGCTTTGGCCAGGGCATCTCCAACCGCGGTCTTCTCACCGGCTACGGTACAGCCGTTGATGCAGCCGGGATGGCGGCGGTCCCGCTCCATGTTGTCGAGCACCAGGGAGTCGAGTTGCTGCAACACCGTCCCATAATCTAGGGTCAGCGGGAACTTCAAATAGGCCTCAGAGGAGAAGACTACGAGTCCAACCCTGTCCCCTTGACGGTCCATGATGAACTGCTTGAGCGTCTCTCTGGCAGTTTCGAAGCGGTTAGGAGGCTCTTCTCCACGCTCTTGCCACTCTGAGATTTCAGAGTGGTCCATGTCGACGGCATTCATGGAGCCGGACATATCGAGGCAGACCATAATGTCGATGCCTGAGCCGGTAAGTGTCTCCCAATCTTCGATTTGAGGCTTGGCCAGGGCGATGACCAGAAGCACGAGGGCTGCGATTCGCATGACCGGCAAAAGAGGCAGCAGTCGGGAACGCCAACCGATTCCTGAGCGCACCAAAGCCAGCATGTTGGCGAAGGAGACCGCAGGTCGGTGCGCCAACGGGCGTCGACTGGCAACCCACTTGCGCATTCCCCAGGCCAGTGGCAGGGCCAGAAGTAGCAGGAAGTATTCCGGGGTGGCGAAGGTCACGAAGCACCTCCCTGCGCTCTTTCGGGGGTCGTCGGCGAGAGGGGTATTGGTCTTTCCATAGTTGCCAGGACGAGGTTCTCAACCCGGGCCAGGTCCGCTTCGCACACGGTCTGGGAGGGAATTGCCTTGGCGAACTTAACCAGGTCCAGTTCGTCCAGCAGTAGCGCCACTTCCTGGAAATTCTCATGGGCGATTGTCACTGAGCCGAGTCGCTGGCAAAGCTCTGTGGAGGTCAGGTCCATGGAATCAAATCCCCAACGGTCCCCGAGATAGTTGCGAAGGATGGAAGAGAGTTCGGTGTAGTAGAGGGCAAACTCCCCAGCCTTATCAAGGCCAGTTCGAGAGAGCCTCTTCAACTCTTCCAGCGCCACCTCATGGGCCGGTCGAGGTGGCGGGCCAGGAGGCGCCAGGCGTGGATTCAACCGCGAAAGCACGAATAGAGTGCCGCCCACCGCTGCCACCACGATCCCCAGTCCCACCAGCACCCAGATAAGGAGCCAGTTCTTCTCTACGACGGGGAGCGGGCCAAAGGGGTCCGCCGGCTGCGGGTCCTGTTCGTTGGCGAAGTAAGAACCGGTATGAAAGGAGATGCGTCCTGCCTTCACAATGCCCAATTCCCCACCTGGTCCGGTGGCGTCAAATGAACGAGGCGGGATCTTGATCCGCCCGGCACGCACCAACACAAAGGGAACGATCAGGTCTACCTGCACACCCTCGGCGTTTTCGGCGCGGCGCAGTACCACCTCTTCTCGCTGCGGTCGCAATGCCGTGATGAAATGGAGTTCTTCGGGAGCTTCAAGGGTCCAGCCAGCCGGGAGTTGGGCCGTGAGGACGTATTCGATCCGGTCGCCCACTAGAGGCGTTTCGCTGTCCATTTCCAGACGAGCGTCGCCAGTGAACTCCTCTGCTGGCGGCGGCGTGGGTGATACTGTGGCCTCAGGTTCCGCTGCCACATCCTGGCCCAAGGCCGGGGTGGCCAGGAGGGAGAGGAGGATGAACGTGAGGGTCTGCAACTTCATCTAGAATCGCCTCGCTCGTCGGGAGAAGAGCCGATTAACTGCCGGGATGTAATCCTGCTGAGTCCAGAGTACCTCGTAGTCGATGGAGAGGCGCTTGAGCAGAGTCTCCACAATGGCACGGTCCGACAGCGCTGCCCGCCTGAATCTGTGCCGAATCCTGCGGGAGGAGGAATCCACCACGTGGAGTCCACCGCCCTCCACATCTTCTAAGGTTATGAGTCCACCCGAGGGCAACGTCTCGTCAGCCTCATCCCGGGTAACGTAGGCAACGAAATCATGACGCTGGGCCGCGACCGAAAGGGCCCGCTTCACGGCGGGCATCTCTTCAGGCGCAACGAAGAAGTCCGAGAGAAGGATGGCTACGGAGCGTTTCTTGGTTATGTTCATCAAGTATTTGACTGCCTCGGGGATGCCCGTGGCAACGCTTCCGGAAGGCGGTGCGTTGAACTCCAGAATATCCCGAATGACCCGCAATACGTGAGTGCGGCCCTTCTTGGGCGGAACGAAATGGGCAACGTCATCGGTAAAGATGAAGAGACCGACGCGGTCATTGTTTTTAATGGCCGAAAAGGCGTGTACCGCGGCAACTTCAGCGATGAGTTCGCGCCGGAGGCTGCCCCGGGTACCGAAGTTGGCCGAGGCTGACATGTCCAGGAGGAGGAAGACAGTGAGTTCCCGCTCTTCAACGAAGACCTTCACAAAGAGGTCTCCGGTACGGGCCGAGACGTTCCAGTCGATGACCCGGACATCGTCGCCGGCCTGGTACGGACGTACCTCCTCGAAGCTCATGCCGCGCCCCTTGAAGACCGAGCGATATTGGCCGGCCATCTCCTGATTGGCCAGTCGCGAGGTCTTTATTTCGATGCGACGCAGCCTGGAAAGAAGCTCGCGATCGATCATCAGGGTACCTCTACCTCATCGAAGATCTGGCGGATGATGTCCTCTGGGCTGAGCTCTTCAGCCTCAGCCTCGTAGGTCAAAATAACCCGATGACGCAGCACATCCATGGCGACTGCCTTAATGTCTTCTGGGATGACGTAGCCTCGGTGCTTGAGGAAGGCGTGGGCCCGGGCTGCGTTGAGCAGGAAGAGGGAGGCACGGGGAGAGGCCCCCCACGAAATCAACGGCTTGAGCCGCTCGAGGCCGAAGTTCTCGGGCTCTCGAGTAGCGAAGACAACGTCCACGATATACTGCTTGATCTTGTCGTCGACATATACTTGCCGGACAATGCTGGCCGCCTTCTCAATCTCCTCGGGCGCAACCACGCTCTGGATTTCCGGGATGGAGTCACCGGACATCCGCTCCATTATGACCTTCTCCTCGTCCCGGGTCGGATAGGAGACCTTGAGCTTCAGCATAAAACGGTCAATCTGTGCCTCAGGGAGCGGATAAGTTCCTTCCTGCTCGATGGGGTTCTGGGTGGCCAGCACGACGAATGGTCGCTCCATCATGAAGGTTGTGTCGCCGATCGTGACTTGCTTTTCCTGCATGCACTCCAGCAGGGCGCTCTGGACTTTCGCCGGGGCGCGGTTGATCTCGTCAGCCAGCACGATATTGGCGAAAACCGGTCCCTTGCGAGCAGAGAACTCCCCCGTCTGCTGATTATAGATCATTGTTCCGATGATGTCCGCGGGCAGGAGATCCGGGGTGAACTGGATGCGCTGGAAGCGGGCTTCGATGGCATCAGCAAATGACTTGATCGTCAATGTTTTGGCGAGCCCGGGAACACCTTCAAGCAAGATGTGGCTGCCAGTGAGCATCCCAATAAGGATGCGCTCCAACATGTCCCGTTGACCCACTACTACCTTGCCTACTTCGTCGAGCAAGCGGTCGACAAATTGGCTCTCTGCACGAACCAACTCGTTCATGATCCTGATATCTTCCATTGCTACGCCTCCTAAGTGGCTTCCGAGCCTCAAAACAATGGCGCCTCAGAAGTTATTCCCAAACATTTATAATGCGTGCGCGTCCGCTTCGGGCTAAACCATTTCGGTAATTCCCTCGATGTCGCCGAGGCTCTTCTTCAATCGTTCCTTCAGCCCGCTCTCTATCTGGCGGATTCGTTCCCTGGAAACGCCAAACTCCTGACCAATATCCTGGAGCGTCATGGGCTCGTCCGTAAGCAATCTGTTTTGGACAATGAACAGCTCCTTTTCGGGAAGTGTTTCGACGAACTTGTTAATGCGGGTTGCCACCTCATCCATGATCTGGTGGCGGGCCAGTTCTTCATCTTGCTGCGGCTCTTCTGAGGGCAACATGTCGAGGTAGGTGAGCTGGCTTTCGGAGTCTATCGTAGCATCCAGCGAAAAGTCGCGGGCCGCTACGTGCAATTCCTTGCTGGCCTTCTTCTTTCTGGCCTGGGCGGGCACGAAGACTGCGCCGTCCTGACTCGCCACCTCATCACCGAGGGTTTCGCTGACCGCATCCTCTTCCTGAGAGTCCTTCTCCGGCTGATTTCGAAAGAAGAGCTGCCGCTGCATCTGCGTGGTGCCCAGTTTGACCATGCTCCAGGACCGAATGATGTAGTTTTGCATGTAGGCTTTGATCCACCAGACTGCATAGGAGATCAGCCGGTAGCCCCGGTCCGGGTTGAACTTTTCCACCGCCTTCATCAGGCCGATATTGCCCTCTTGAACCAGGTCGATGAGTTTGACGTTGTAACTCTTGTAGCTGTAGGCCATCTTCACGACGAAGCGCAAATTGGCCTCTACCAGCCGTTTACCCGCGGCGCCATCGCCCTCGTCTCGATAGAGGAGCGCCAATTCCTGCTCCTCCTCACGGGATAGGAGCGGGACCCGCATGATCTCGTCGATATACTGCTCAAAGGCAGGTTTCCGGCGAGGCGGCCCGGCAGGCTTGCGGCGCGCTGGAAGGCCCGATTTCTTAATCGGTACCGGCAACTTGCTGCTGCCCTTTTTAGATTCCGATTTCTTCTGATTCTGGGCCACGGGTTCGACTCCGCTGCGGGCTCTGGGGGGGGGGGGGGCTCAGTTGGTGTTTTGTTGTTGTTTGGGGTTGGGATTTGGGGTATTCCCTTCCCGGAAAAGG
>CAZFVN010000005.1:0-68673 GCA_964522395.1 uncultured Myxococcales bacterium | reverse complement strand
CCCCCCCCCCCCCCCCCCCCCCCCCCCCCCCCCGCAGTCGCTCTTTTCTTCTTCTTTGGGCTTGCGAATTGCGGTATTCCCTTCCAGGAAATGGGCGGTGAAGATGGGGGCTTCCTCCGGCTGTTTGGCGTTGGCAATTGCCCGCTTCTTCAGTGCCTCCTCAAGCGAGGTCCCACCATCCAGAAGCTTCTTCATCTCAGCCTGCTCTCGGGAGATCATGCTGCCAATACCGGCGGCGGAACCCCAGCCGACCTGCAAGCGCCCGTTAACAACAAATGCGGGCGTGCCTCGGGCGCCGATATTTTCGGCGGCAGCCTGGTCGGAGCGGATCTTCGCCAACAGTTCCGGGTCTTCCATGTCTTTCTTGAACTGCGCGAGGTCAAGTCCCAATTCCGTGGCAAAGCCCTCCAGGTCAGCTTGCTCTGCGGAGCGCTGATTCATGAAGAGCTTGTCGTGATACTCCCAGAATTTGCCCTGACGGAAAGCCGCCATGGAAGCCTTGGATGTCGGCAGTGCCTTGCGGTGCATATCAAGGGGGTTCTGCCAGAAGACCCACTGGACATCTTTGCCAAACTGGTCGAAGAGTTCGTGGCTACCGTTGGCTGCCCGCCGACAAACCGGGCACTGGAAGTCAGAAATGATAAAGACCTTCACCGGGGCATCGTCCGGACCGATGGAAGGCGACGGGCCTGGTTTCGTGGTGTATTTCCCCTTCCGGGCGAGGGCTGCCGCCGAGGTCGCTTCCATCGCAGGCGGTTTGGCTGCCTTGACTGCGGCCGGCTTCGGCAGAGCCTTGTTCCTCGCCGGGGCGGGGATTCTCGGCAGCTTCGGCCGCTCTTTGATAATCCGCTTTGGAGGCGGCGTCACTTTGGCCGCGGGCGCAGATGTCGCGGTAGCGCCTTCCAGGCGCATCTCGGCTTTGATAGCCAGGCGTTCGATGGCCGCAACTTCCAGGAATCTCTCCTGCAAAAGGTGATCTACGGCCGCCAGGGGCGACCCTCCACCACCCATTTGCCCACCGGGTTCCATGTTCATTGGACCGCCAGGGCCTCCCTTCCCCATGCCCGGGTCGGACCCCGGTTGGGATTCTGACTCCCCGGCCAGAAAGGCACCAGTGCCAATCCCGATAATGAGGGCCAGGGCAGCGACGATTACGAGGGTTCCCACGTCCGTCTTTGCCTGCGTCTTTTCTTCTGTCTTCGCTTCTTTCTTTTCCTCTGTCATGCTGCCTCCAAGCGTGGTGTCAGTAGCCTGAGCCTCGCTAGTATAGTAGGTACGGCTGAAAACTCAAGGTGTTGTCGCCCGGAACTATTCCAGATTTTTGCTTGTCGCCCCCCGGCTTTGAACGTAGAGTGTGGCTGAAATCGAGCCTGGAGGCCCGTTGAACCCATCCTCTACCGACTTATCTGGTCCGCTGGCATCAGTCGTCGTACCAGTGCTAAACGAGGAAGATAATCTCGCTGCACTGGTAACGCGGGTGAGACGCGCGTTCGTTGGCGCACAGCGTCCTTGCGAACTGTTGGTAGTCCTCGACGGTTGCACAGATAACTCCTTGCAGGTGCTGCTCGGACTTCGCTCCAAAGAGCTTCCCCTTCGCATTATCGACCTGGCCCACGGTGTTGGACAACATGGTGCTATCGCAGTGGGATTGACGTATGTGCGTGGTGACGCCGTTTTGACCATTGATGCCGATCTCCAGAATCCTCCCGAAGCGCTCCCGGAAATCGCGCGCCGACTCGATTCCGGTACCGATGCCGTGGGGACCACCCGGAGGGGACGACAGGACGCTCGCCATCGGGCTCTGGCCTCGGCGATCTTTGCTGGCTCGCTCAGGCTCGCTGGAGTTCGCCACGTCATGGGAGACCCGGGCTGCATGTTGCGGGGTTGGCGCCGCACCGTAGTGGAGGCCTGGCTGGCCACCGGGGAGCCGGCCCTCTATCTTCCGACGCAACTCAACGCCCATGCCGAATCTTACGAGGAATTTGAAGCCGAACATCACGCTCGGGAGGCTGGGGAGAGTCGGTACGACCTCGTTCGACTAGGCAAGCTCTTCCTGCGCACATTGGCAGTGGAGGTAGTCCCGGAGCGACTCTCCGCTCCCCAGCCCCGCGTCGCCGCGGTCTATGAGGATGACCTTTCGTGAGTACCCCCGTGCAACGCGCATATCGAGTCGCACTCTTTGGCCATGGAATCGTCGGCCGGGAGGCGTTGCGGGTGCTCACTCAGATGGAACTGGAAATAGTCGCTGTCTTCGCGCATTCGCCCGGCTCCGGCGATTGGCAAACGAGCTTGGCCGAACAAGCCGAGTCCCTTGGCATTCCGCACTTTGTCGATGCTCCGCTCAACGATCCACAGACGGTCGTGACGCTTTCCGCCATGCACCCCGATCTCATTGTCAGCGCTTACTGCCGTGATTTGCTGCCCGCTGAGCTTCTGGCCTGCGCCCGCCTGGGCGGAGTCAACCTCCACGGCTCGCCGCTGCCGAAGTATCGTGGACGTGCGCCGGTGAATTGGATGGTCCTCAATGGTGAAACCGAGGGCGGCGCGGCGCTTCACGTTATGACTCAACGAGCAGACCGTGGCCCGCTGCTGGGAGTTGAGCGTTTTCCAATCTCCGAGGACGATACTGCCTACGATGTCTTACTCAATGTGCGGCGGGTCGGTGCCAACTTGCTTATAAACTGCTTGCCGGCCTATCTGGCCGGTGAACTTGAGCCAACTCCTCAGGGTTCGGGAACTACCTTCGGCCGTCGAACACCAGCCGATGGCCATATCGATTGGTCCTGGCCCGCCCATCGGATCCGCAATCTGGTGCGGGCAGTTACTCGCCCCTATCCCGGTGCTTTCGCAGAACTTGACGGGAGCCGGGCGACCATCTGGTGGGTCGAGCTGCGGCCCGATGTGACTCTGACACCGGGTACCCTTTCCCAGACTGGAAACGAGACCCTCGTCGGCACCGGCACCCACGCCCTTGAACTGGTCGACTATCGCAGAGCGAAGTGAGCCGGGAGGGATGCCCCGGAAAGAGAGCGAACGGAGCGATGTTCGTCGGTACTTCTTCGTTGGGCCGTAGCTAGAGGACCTGGCCCTGCGTGGCTACAATTCCCGGGCGGTTGGCGATGGGGGCCTGGATCACTTCACAACTTGGCAATCCTTCCTGCTGAGCGGCCGCCAGGATCGTCGTAATTGGCACCACCCGTATCTTCTCTCGCCAGCAAAACGCCAGTAGTTCGTCCATGAAGACCTGATGGGAACGGCCCTCCAACTCGGCGTGGGCCGCGTAGACCGGAAACTGCTGGTCGACTATCTGGTCGAAGAGCCGATGGATGTCTGCCCTGGTTGGCGGCAAACCGTCACTGAATTCGTCCAGAGAGGGCAGCGTCGTTGGCACCTGTGGTGTCTTGAAGCGGTAGCCGTGCATCACCGGCAGGAAAGGGCAGCTACCGCGAGTATCGGCACCGAGCAACAGGTCCTGGCGGTCCAAGGCGTGGAGGCTGGCGAAGTTACCCTGCCAACCGGGGCCACCAAACCCCACAGGTCGCCCCCCGGTTGCCGCGGTCAACGCATCCACCGAGGCCCGCACGTGACCGTCGATGGTGAGGGCATCCATTGAGTGGAGTTCATTGTGCCAGACGGTATGGGTGAAGCCGTGAGCAACAAACTCGTGGCCATCAACCTGAGCCTGTAGCAGCGGTCCATTGGCCTGCACGATGGAGCGATTGCGGTAGAGTAGGGCGGTGGTGAGGGCGGAGGGTCCGTAGGTCAAAAAGGCGCCGGTGCGAACGAGCTTGGTAAGGTATCCCCGCTGCGTCCAAATCCGACGCACAGCTTTGCCTGTGCGGTCCGGACCGCCAGGCATGAAAATAGAGGCCTTGCACCCCTCGGTGCGCAGCCTGCGTAGCAGGTTGGGGAGTCCCTTGATGGCACCGACGTAGGTGTCTACATCAATGCGGAGGCCAAGCTCAGTCGGCACTAGTCTTCGTACGGCTCAAACTGGTCTGTGCCCACACCACACTCAGGGCATTCCCAGTCGTCCGGAATATTTGCGAACGTGGTGCCTGGGTCGATGCCAGATTCAGGGTCACCAAGGGCGGGGTCGTAAATGTAGTTACAGACGATGCAGACATATTTCATCGCTAACTCCTTCCAAAATTCAAGGCCACAACATCTCTAATCATACGAGCAGCCCGATGGTAGCAGGAGCATCAATTTCGCGCAATGGGGTTTGTGCTCGGGTGGTGAGCTTGGGGGCGTGATGGACCTTATGGACCTTATGGACCTTATGGACGATGGACAAGAGGGGGGGAGAGGCAGAGGCGATGAACGGTGTGGGCGGGGGCAGCGTCGACCCAGCAATACCTCCCACGACCAACTGTCTCTCAAAGTCCATCCAGTCCATCCAGTCCATCCAGTCCATCCGTCCATAGAGGTCGCATGGTCCGAATTGCCTCGGCACCGGCCTTTCGGGTGGCTACCCCACCGGCAGATAGTCGAGAAAGAACCGCTCCATGTGGGAAATGATCACTCCGGGGTATTCGACGGCCGCGTAGTGGCTGGCATCGGCGATCTTGACGAGGCGCGACTCAGGGATGCGGTCGGCCATGGTCTGGGAGAGAGTGGAGGGTGTCCAAAGGTCACGTCCGCCGGCCAGAATCAGAGTTGGGACGGTGATCTTATCGAGGAGATCTTCGGCCGAATGGTTGACCAGGGAATCGACGCAGTCGCGATAGGCCGCAAAATCGAGTTCGGCGAAGTCCTTCGCCAAGTCGAGAAAGACCCTCTCGTCGAGGTGGCGGGAGAGGAATCCAACGGCCTTGAGGACCTTCAGGGGGAGGGTGGTCTTGAGAAACGGTCTCGCCAGCGGCCGCATGGTGGGAGCTACTTTCGCCAGTGCTCCCATGGTCATTTTAGCCACGGGTTTGAGTGCAGGGAAGACGTCCAGCGGCCGGCCAAAGGCACCGTTCGTGAGGATCAATCCGCGGATTTGGTCGGGTACCGCCCGATAGACCTCCAGCACTACCTGGACTCCCATACTCCAGCCCATCACCACCGCATCATCGATGCCGTAGTGGTCCATCACTGCCACCGCGTCCTGAGTGTGGGATTCGATGGAGTAGTCGCCGTTTCTCGCCAACTCAGACTGGTACATGCCGCGGTAGTCGAAGCTGACGATGCGGAACTGGTCCCGGTAGTAGTCGATGAGGAACCTCCACGCTCCAAGGTTGCCCCCCAGTCCATTGATCAGAAAGAGAACCGGCCCATCAGCGCGACCGAGTTCGAAGGTAGCCAATCTGGTCCCATCGAAGCTGACGAAAGGAATAGGATCCGGCATGCGAAACGTACTCATGATTTCTTCCGCGTCTGCTTGTTACTGGGACTTGAGCTTCTGCAGCTTCTCGGTGAGTTCGGGGATAATCTTGAAGAGGTCGGCAACGAGCCCATAGTCGGCAACGGTGAAAATGGGGGCTTCCTCGTCCTTGTTTACCGCCACGATGACCTTCGATGCCTTCATGCCAGCCAAATGCTGGATCGCACCGGAGATGCCTAAGCCGATGTAGAGATCCGGGGCGATGATCTTCCCGGTCTGGCCGATCTGGTAATCATTTTCAATGTACTCGGCATCGACTGCTGCGCGAGTAGCGCCAACGGCTGCACCGAGGGTGTCGGCCAGGGTGTAAACCAGATCGAAATTCTCCTTGGACTTGACACCTCGGCCACCGGCGACCACCACGTTCGCTTCTGAGAGGTCCGGCCGCGCCGATACCGTAGCCCGGAATTCCACGACACGCTGCTTAAGCTGACCGGCATCAAAGGTAGAGGAGATGGCTTCCACAGGGGAGGCTCCGCCGACGGCCTCTGCGGCGTCGAAGTCTGCGGCTCGGACCGTTACTGCGTGCACCGCAGTGGTGACTTCCACTTCGCCGAGCACGTTACCGGCCCACATGGGACGCAGATAGGTGAGGCCACCGCCGTCGCCGATGCCGACGACGTCACTGGCCATTCCCGCGTCCAATTTCACGGCCACTCGCGGCAGACAGTCTTTGCCAAAGGAGGAGGCCGCGGCCGCTACAACTTTGGCTCCTGTCTTGGCCACCACTTCAGCAATCGCGTGAGCGTAGGCTGGCGCTGAATACTTCTCGAAAGCTGCACCCTCAAGCGAGTAGACCTTCTCGGCTCCGTAGTTGGCAACTTGCGAGGCCACTGCTGCTGCCTGCGGCCCAACCACCAGCACATCAAAGCCACCGCCAATCTTGCCGGCAGCCTGTTTGGCGAAATCTATGATGGACAGGGTGCCCTTCTTCAGGGAACCACCCGCATGTTCTGCTACAACCAGAATATTACTCATTGCGTTCCCCCTTAGAGCACCTTGGCTTCGTTGACCAGCTTGTTGAGCAACTCGTCGACATCGGCAACCATCACTCCCGCCTGGCGCTGCGGCGGATTCTGGTAGGCCACTGTCTTGACTTTGAGCGTGGCATCGACCCCGAGGTCGGCCATGGAGAGCTGCTCAAGCGGCTTGCGTTTGGCCCGCATGATGTTGGGCAGGGTCGGCAGTCGCGGTTCGTTGAGCCGCAAATCGGCAGAGACCACCGCCGGCAGGTCCACTTCCACAATCTCGACGCCACCATCTACTTCCCGCATCGCAGTGACTTTGCCATCGGCCACCGTCAGGCCTGGTTCGCTACCGTTCATGCCGGCGGAACCGTCCGGGTGAGCGGCGAAGGTCGCCTGCCCGAGGCCCAGGTACTCAGCGCAAAGCTGAGCAGCCTGATTGGAATCGCCGTCCACAGCCTGCTTACCGAAGATCAGCAGATCGGGCGTTTCTTTCTCAAATATCTTGACGATGGTGCGGGCGACCAGGTCAGCATCCAACTCGTCATCCGAACCTTCAACCATGATGCCGCGGTCGCAGCCCATGGCCAGGGCACGCCGCATCTCCGTTGTGGCTGCAGACCCGCCGATGGAGATTGCGATGATCTCACCGTCGTGCTTCGCCTTGAGGCGCAGGGCCTCTTCAATGGCGTTTTCGCAGAACGGGTTCAGCTTGTACTCCACCCCCTCCGAATCGATGCCGCTCAGGTCGCTCTTCAAGCGAATGCGGGCGTCCGGGTCTGTGACCCGCTTTGCAGTGACCAGGATTTTCACGATCTCCTCCTTCGTGCGTTGCAAATAGTTTCGATTCTGCTTCCCTTAGCTGTCCTACCAGACAACTCAACGGCGACAATCTACCAACGGGTTCTACCCTTGTCAAAGGGAATCCAACGCACCGCGTCGCCTTGAAGAGCCGGGTGTTTCGAGGGCGGCCGAGCAGGCTCCAGTCAGGCTGAAATGCCTTACAACGCCTTGCGTTACAGGGTGATCTGCACGGGGCCAAAGGGGGCCAGAAACCCCTTTACATTCTGTTAACAAATAGATTAACTAGAAGCTCGTTTGAGGCCCATTGAGGAGTAGATGAAGCCGGTTATCGTGCACAAGTACGGCGGTAGTTCTGTCGCTGATATCGAGCGCATCAGGCAGGTTGCCAGTCAAGTTGCCGACTGTGTTGCGGCGGGCAATGGCGTTGTCGTGGTCGTCTCCGCCATGGGCAAGACGACGGATGTACTCTTGCAGATGGCTCGTGAGTTGGCCCCGGAGCCTTCCCGGCGCGAACTGGATATGCTCCTCTCCGTCGGTGAGCGTATCACCATGGCACTGCTCTCCATCGCCATCAACCAACTCGGTCATGAGGCCATTTCCTTCACCGGCTCCCAGTGCGGCATTCTCACCACTGATAGTCACTCCAACGCTCGCATTATCGAGGTCCGCCCCTTCCGTATCCAGGACGAGTTGGAAAAGAACAAGGTGGTCATCGTCGCCGGCTTCCAAGGCGTCAGTTACAAACGAGAGATCACCACCTTAGGGCGGGGAGGTTCCGATACCACTGCTATCGCCCTGGCCGCGGCCCTGGATGCTGAGCGCGTAGAGATCTATTCTGATGTCGATGGAGTCCATTCTGCCGATCCGCGAGTGGTGGACAGTGCATATCGCCTCGACGACGTGAACATTGACGAGATGATGATGCTCTCCAAGAGTGGGGCCCGGGTCATGGCGGGCGACGCCCTTGAGTTTGCTCGCAAGCGCAACATCGCTGTCTATGCCAAGTCAACGAGCTTCCCAGACTCCCCGGGGACAGTCATTCGGCGTAACCCGGTGGTGGATGACCGGCAGTTCACCGCCGTGGCGGGGAAGAAGGATGTGCTTTGCGTCCAGTTTAAGAGTGGAGAAGGCTCGGTGGACCAGGCAGACCTCTTCGAGTGCCTCGACGCAGTTGGGGCACAGAGTGTCATGCCTTTCATGTCCCACGTGAGCTTCACCGGGCATGCTGGGGCCACCTTCCTCTTCTCCTCGGAAAACCTCCACGAACGATCAGAGTTTGAGCAGCGGGTCAAGGAGCGCTTTGGCGACCGGGTGTCGGTGCGGGATGATATTGGCACCGTGACTTTGGTCGGTTCCGGCATCACCGAAGAGCGGGCAACCCATACCCGGATAACTGCCTTTCTCGAAGAGCATAAGGACCTTATCGGTCAGGTTTTCTTTGCGCCACTTGGAGTCACAATGCTGGTCGAAGCCTCAGATGTGGACCATCTCGTGCGGGATACTCACGAGCTGTTTTTGAAAAGAAATTGATCTTTGACGCACTTTTTTTAGGTCGATGGGGGTCTAAAACCCGATATAGATGTTGGAGGGACCGGCCGCGGTCCCATGCGTATCACTAAGCGAAGGGAGAGAGATCATGGCATCAGTAAACAAAGTTATCCTCGTGGCCCGCCTTGGGGCCGATCCGGAGATTCGCTACACGGCGGGTGGCCAGGCAGTGGCAACGCTGCGGGTGGCCACCAATGAGTGGAGCGGCAGTGGCGAGAGCCGTGAAGAGCGGACGGAATGGCACCGTGTCGTCGTCTGGGGGAAGCTTGCCGAGCGCTGCAACGAGTACCTCAAGAAGGGCCGACAGGTCTATCTGGAAGGGCGGCTGCAGACCCGCTCCTGGGAGAAAGAGGGCATCCGGCGCTATTCCACCGAGATCGTGGCTAACACCGTACAGTTCCTGGGCGGCGGAGGCGGGGATCGTGATGGTGGCAGCGGTGGCGGCGGTGGTGGCGGCGGTGAGCCTAAGCGTACCGACAATGCCGGCGAACCGGAAACCCCCGAAGACGACTTCCCATTCTAGACCTCCATTCTGCCAGGGGGCCGCGCGACCCTGGCCCCCGCTGATGAGTGCGCTTTGGGTGGGCCGATTGGGTGATGTAGTTTGACGTCGTGTTTGTCCGCCGTCGCCTCCGCTGCTCGTAGGCTAGTCCTACGGAAAACGTCAGTAGCCTGCCGTCGTCTTTCTCCGCACAATGAGGGCTATGGCGAGATTCCTTCCGGGGTCGCCGACGAAAGCGTCTGCGACCCCTTCAGTCAGCATCACTTCGAACCACCCACGCGTCGGTAGCACGAACCAAACCACCCGAGCCCATGCAGCACGACCGAAGGTAAACTGATGTGAATATGCGCTCGAGGATCTTACAAACGAGCGAGGACGCCCGTCTTCTCGTTGAACTCCACGATCTCTTTGTCCAATTCTCCAGCAACCGCCAGTCCTCGGTCCCAGTAGCCGGCATCGTACCACTGCTGATTCAGCTCTTCGGCTGACTTGCCCTGCTGCTCACACCAGGTGAAGTACTTGAGGTTGTGGACCCGACGACGCTCCCAATAAGTCAATTCCTGGGTGTGGTCGGTGGTCTGTCCCAACATCGCCTGCTGGAAGTCCACTGCGGCTTGAACGCCCCCGTATGCACCCCGCTCCTGGGTCAACTCTTCCAGACGCGATCCATACATCTCGATTGAGTCGGTAAGAATCGTAAAGACTGCGTCGTCCTCATTCAGTTCATAGTACTTCGCCATCTTGATGGCCGAGAGGATGTTACAAATCCCGGAGATCCCCACGAGGTGGAGCTGCTCGATGGTTTCCAGCGGAACGCCTGCCGCCTTGAGGTGCTCCAGGCCCGCCGGCTCATTGAAGAGGCGCAGCAAACGCATGGTATCTTCGTCGTCAATGCCTACCAGCAAGTCGGTGTTTCGGACGTTGTGGATCCAGGGGATGTGCTTGTCGCCGATCCCCTCGATGCGGTGTCCACCGAAGCCATTATGGAGCATGGTCGGGCACTGGAGTGCCTCTGATGCGCAAACCTTGGAAGTGGGAAAGACCTTCTTCAGGTAGTCGCCACAAGCGATAGTGCCGGCCGAACCGGTGGAAAGTGCGACTCCGGCAAACCGCTGACCGCTTCCCAACTGGTCCCGCAGAACCTCTTCCATGGCCGCGCCGGTGACTTCGTAATGCCACATGGGGTTGGGGAATTCGGCAAACTGGTTAAGGATAACTACATCATCACCGCGAGTGTGGTGCAGCTCCCAGCATTTGTCGTAGATCTCCTTGACGTTCGATTCGCAGCCCGGGGTGGCAATGACCTCGGCCCCGATCTTCTCCAACCACTCAAACCGCTCACGACTCATCTCTTCGGGAAGGATGGCGATGCAATCGGCACCCAGGAGATAGGAGTTGAATGCACCGCCCCGGCAGTAGTTGCCCGTGGACGGCCAGACCGCTTTTTGCGTTGTGGGATCGAATTCACCCCGCACCATCCGTGAAACCAGCGGGCCGAAGGTGGCGCCCACCTTGTGCGCGCCCGTTGGGAATAGCTTGCCGACCAGTGCGAAGATGCGAGCCTTGACACCCGTCAATGCGGGGGGCAATTCCAGGTAGTTGACTCCCCCAAAGCCGCCGCTTGTCGGGTCGTTCTTCCATGTGATGCGGAAGAGATTGAGCGGGTCGAGGTCCCAGAGGCCGATATCAGCGAGTTTCTCGCTTATCTTGGCCGGAATCTTCTCGGGGTGCTTCATCTGGTCGTAGGTGGGGATAACAATGTTGCGCTCTTGAATGCGTCCAATCGTGTTTTGCAATGCTTCTTGATTCATCTCTGTTGCCTCCAACGTTCTTGCTCTAAAGCAGAGCAGGCTTGGCTACCACAAAGATACGTTAAAGTCCAATGATTTGACCCCATCAGGAGGACTTTGAGTTTTAGGCTTGACTCTCTTGAAGCCCCTCCCTATGATGCCCTCTGACATAGGTGAAGAGGGAACAAATGACGAAGTCCGAACTCATTGACAAATTTGCCCGCGATGCTGATATCAGTCGGCAGCGTGCAGCAGCTCTCGTAGATGCCTTCTTCGAATCTCTCACCGACTCTCTGGGAGATGGCAGCCGGGTGGAGTTGCGTACTTTTGGCAACTTCTCCGTGCGGGACTATGAGCCCTACGTGGGACGCAATCCCAAGACCGGCGACAGTGTCTACGTACCGGCCAAGCGGTTGCCCTATTTCAAGCCTTCCAGCCAGTTGCGCGACAAGCTCGCCGGCAAGTAGTTTGACTGGACCTGTCACGTGAGTGACGCTATCCAAAAAGCCGAAGTAGCACGTTTCTGGACCGCTAAAGCGGGGCGGATAAAGTGTCGACTCTGTCCCCACGAATGTCTGCTTGATGAGGGCCAGACCGGGCTTTGCAACGTCCGTACGGTAAGCGGGGGCGAACTGCGCAGCCTCGTCTATGGTCATCCCGTAGGTGGCGCCGTAGACCCCATCGAAAAGAAACCGCTCTTTCACTTTCGACCGGGCAGCCCCACATACTCCTATGCAACTGTGGGATGCAATCTGGCCTGCACGTTTTGCCAGAACTACTCCCTCTCACAGGTGCAGGGGCGCATGGCGGCCACCCCATATGTCGCTCCCGATGCCCTCGTCGCGTCGGTCGTCGAGGCGGGCTGTAGCACCATTGCGCATACCTATTCGGAGCCCACGATCTTCCTGGAATATGCCCTCGACGTGGCGCGGGCGGGCAATGACAGGGGTCTCGACAGCGTTTTCGTGACAAATGGTTTCATCGGCGCAGAGGCTCGGACGGAAATGGCTGCCACGATCCGCGCCGCGAATGTAGACCTCAAGGCTTTTTCAGATCTTACCTATCGTACGGTCTGTCGCGGTCGACTCCAGCCAGTCCTGGATACCATTGCCGCGCTCGTGGCCGCTGGCGTCTGGGTTGAAGTGACGACTCTGGTCGTTCCCGGCCTGAACGACTCTCCCGGGGAGCTCAAGGAGATTGCGTCTTTCCTCGCTTCAGTTTCTCCAGACATTCCCTGGCACGTCAGCCGCTTCCATCCCGACTATCACATGACCGACCGCACTGCGACCCCCGCCAAGACGTTGGAGGTTGCCCGTGAGGCCGGGGCCAGGGCGGGATTGCACCACGTCTACGTCGGCAATCTACCCTCGGCGAATGGAGAAGATACACGCTGCCCGGATTGCCAGACAGTGGTCATTAAAAGAAGTCGGTTTGCCGTGGTGGAGGATCATCTCCGCTCCGGCCATTGCCACTCCTGTGGAAACCTGCTGGCTGGAGTCTGGTAGCCGCTGAGCCACCCCCGTCCAACCCCGTGGCTGATTTTTGACAGCCAGCCCCCTCTCGATAGCATAGATGCAGCCCTCTACTGGGCCATGGAGAAGAATGTCCCGTGGTCGAAGACCGATCGCCATCATGGCGGTGCTGCTCTTACTCTTTCCGTGCCTGACGGGGGCCGTCTGGTATAAAGAGAATCTCGCGTACGGGATGCGCGATGCGATTCTCCTCTTCCTCTCCTTTGCTCCTTCGGACAGTGCGGCCCTCTACCTGGCAACTACCGACGGCTATGTGTTTTCTTCCCACAATCAAGGATTGGGGTGGGATGAGGCCCGGATCATCGTCAAAGGAAAGTCCTTTTTCGGGGCCATTCGACCAACCATTGCACCCAGTGGCGCACCGGTCTGTGCCAAGGACGTACTGGGAGGGGCTCGCCACGCGCCGGGGGCATCCTTCGATGTGGGCGACATGCTGCTTTTCGATTACGGGGAATTGAATGATGAGTTCGACCCCTTTGAGGCTGCCCCTCATCAGAAGAAGTATGATACCTCCAAGCTGCCGGGCCAACCGTCTCCGGGAAGCGTGGAGATTCGGGATACCCTGGCTACGCATCATGGTGGGGGAGGTCATGCCCATCTTGGAGTCGGTCTCAAGACAGGTGCGCCCAGGCTGAAGGGCACTCTACGCTCCATGCGGGTCCCTTCGGTTGGGGCGAATCTCCAGCAGGTGCTGGTGGAAATGGGGGTGGAGCCCACCTGGATCAACCACATTGCCGTCCATCCTCAGGATTCCTACAGGGCAATTGCGGCAACCTCCATGGGGACCTTTCGGACCATTGACGGTGGCGTGGGGTGGCTCCCGATATTTGCCGGCACCAACCGCTGGGAGAGGGACGGCCAGCACGTCCGTTTCGACCCCCTCAACCCCGACAGAGTATACCTGGGAACTCAGGCTGGTCTCTTCATTTCGCCAAACGGTGGCGACCGCTGGGAGCGGGTATCGGGGACCCTGCTCGAAAGCGCATACGTCAAGTGGCTAGAACCCTATGTTCACGAAGATGGCGCCGTCTGGATCTATGCGGGGACAACCATCGGGGCCTTTCTCAGCAAAGATAGCGGCCAGACCTGGCGCTGGACCTACTATGAAACACTGCCCGCCTCCAACTTCGTCTCCTCAGTGGCAATCGACCAGCAAGACCCCACCCATGTGATTCTCTCCTCACGAGATGGACTGTGGGTTACGTTCAACGGAGGCGCAAGCTGGGAGACCGCGGGCGGACTGATGTTCACCGCAACCTACGTGCCCCGCGTTCTAATCGACCCTACAAACGGCAACCATGCCTTCGCCTGCACTGAACGAAACGTGTGGGAAACCAGCGACGGGGGCAGGACCTGGCAGGTCATCTACATCGACAACAGTGACTGGAATATCCGCAACATGGAGTTGGACCCTCACGAGCCGGGAACCCTGTGGATCGTCACCTCGGGCCAGATTCTGAGACTACGGAACTATCGCAAGACAATACCTCGAAACAGCCGGATGGAGACCTTCAAAGAAGCGATGAAGGCGGAGCCTTCCGAAACCTTGGCGCTGGAAACTGCCATGGACAACTTCCACATCAGTCCTGGCGAGCAGGCCCGCTACCGATCTCGGGTGGCATGGAGCGCACTAGTCCCTGAGGTCCGGGCTGTGGGCGGCTACATGTCGGCATCAGGGCGCGCCTTTCTCGATTTTGTGCCCCTGACCAACATTCCGGGTTTCGAAGACTCCCACGTAATCGGCCGTCAAAGGAGCAGCGCAATTGCCTACGGTGGCGTCATGTTTTTCTGGGACCTCACCGGCGTGATCTTCGAATTCGACCAGTTGAATGTTGGGCGGGTCTGGGGTGAGTCCATCGGGGCGATGTACAACCTCAAGTTTGAGATGGCCCGTTACTACAACGAGCGAATCAGGCTCCTATACAAGCTTATCGTGGAGCCCCCCGAAGCGCAGATGGCTCATCTTGACGCGGCCCTACGATACCAGGAACTTACTGAACATCTCGATGCCCTCACCGGAGGGCTCTATCAGGACCAGATTGAACAGATCAAACAGGGAGGAGCCACATGGCTACAAGGACTCTACTGACAACAATCGCCGCAGTGTTCCTACTGACCGCACCGGCTCTGGCCGGGGAGAAGCAGGCTGAACTGGACCGCCTCAAGCTGGAGCCGAGCTGCCCGGAGGTCCAGAAGGAAGCGCTGGCCTACTTCAACATCAACAAGGCGCGGGTCAATTCTTTTCGCCGAGGGGCGTCGTTGAAAGCACTGATGCCTGTTGTCGAGGTGTCAGGGGGCTATGTTGACTCGGACTTGAAAGAAGATACCTGGGATTTCCTACAGACCGATGAACAATGGCTCGACAAGTTGGCTGGTGGCAGTGCCTGGGATGCCCGGGGCAAATTGGCCTGGAATCTGCCCCAGCTTGTCTTTAACGCGGAAGTCCTCGATGTGGCGTCCCTGGCCGGATTGGTTCAAAGCGTTTTGAAAGAGGTGACGCGACTCTACTACATGCGCCGTCGTCTACAATTGGACCTCATCTTGAATCCGCCTGGGGACGAAGCGACCCGGCTCACCAAGGAGCTGCGGCTTGAAGAGTTGACCGCGCTGTTGGACGCGATGACCGGTGGCTACTACCAGAAGGAGTTGGAGAAACGTGGCTTGATCGGCAGAGCCGATGCGGTCAAAGGTGATCCACTCTTCCAATAGCGGGCAACGGAGGCCACGAAATGGCAAAAAGAATCATTACAGGGCTTATACTCGCCCCCATCGTCCTAGCAATAGCATGGTATCTCCCCGATACCGCCGGTGTTGCTCTGATTGTTGCGGCAACACTGGCAGCCGCGCTCGAGTATATGAATTTCTTCTCGGTGCGGGAGAACCGGACGCTCTACTGGGCGGGAGTGCTCTGGATTGTAGCCGGACCGCTGCTGGCTCGTTTCGGGGGTCACTATCTGCTCGGCTACATGGTTGCCAGCCCCATCTACGCCATGGGGCTCTTTCTCATGGTGCCCGACCGGATACCCCACGCAGTTACAGAGATGCCGGTGCTCGGCCTCGGCGTCCTCTACATAGGTTTGCTCATGGCCTGCGTGGTGCTCCTAGCCACTGGTCCCATGGGCAATAGCGGATTGCTCTTACTCTTCGCAGTGGTCTGGCTCGGTGACAGTGCTGCCTATTTCGGGGGGAAGTCCCTGGGCAAGCACAAGCTCTATCCCAAAGCCAGCCCCAAAAAGACCCTTGAAGGGAGTTTTTTCGGGCTGCTCGGAAGCGTTGGCGGCGCCTTTCTCATCGATAGTCTATTCGGCACGCCGCTCTCTCCCATGCTGCTGGTGCTGGTAGGCATCGGCGGCGGAGTTGCCGAGCAGATGGGCGACCTCTGCGAGTCCGTTTTGAAGCGCAGCGCAGGAGTTAAGGACTCAGGCAAATTGCTACCCGGTCACGGCGGCATGCTTGACCGTATCGATGGGCTGCTCTTCGCCTCGCCGGTAGTTTACGGAATCTTCCTTTTCGGCTTGCAGGGGGCCTAGATGCCAGAGTCCCGATTGCCAGGATTGCACCGCCTCAACCGTGCGCGTCGCCTGGACCGACTGGTTGAGACGGGGTGGTTGCGTCAGGGGGAGGTCGTACTCTTTGGCAAAGAGGTGCCCGGAACCACGCTCGATAATCTCTCGGAGAATGTCCTGGGCCGTATTGAGCTGCCCATAGGGGTGGCTACGAATCTCGTAGTCAACGGCGTGCCGCGCCTCGTTCCCATGACCATCGAGGAACCGTCGGTAGTTGCCGCTTGTAGCAATGCCGCCCGCCTGGCCCTGGCTGGGGGAGGAGTGACCGCGCATCCCGGGGAGCGTCTCATCACTGCCCAGGTTCTGGTTGCAACCGACTGGGGAGAGCCCCAGGTGGCTGAATACCTTGCTGGCATCGAGAGGTCTTTCATTGCGGACGCAAACGCGCACCATCCGCGCCTGACCAGAGCCGGGGGCGGTCTGCAGGGTATCACCTACGCATCGCTTCAAGACGAGAGTGGCCGGCTGGGCGTATTCAACCTCACCTGTCATCCAGGCGATGCCATGGGGGCCAACGCGGTGAACGATTTCGCCGAACGATTTGCGGAAGAACTGGCCGCAGGTTTTCTGGGCAAAGTGCAGGGGGCGATTGTCTCGAATCACGCTCCTGGAGCTCCCGCAACTGCGACGACCAGGATTCCTGTTGGCGCCCTTTCCAGTGACTCCCTTGCAGGAGAGTTGGTGGCCCAGCGAATAGAGACGCTTTCGCAGTGGGCGAGGGCTGATGCCATGCGAAGAGCCACCCATGTGAAAGGGATTCTCAACGGCCTGACCGCGGTGGCGAACTCGCTCTATCAAGATACCCGCGCGCTCGCTTCAACCCTCTGGAGTCACCTATGCGAGGAGGGGGGCGAGCCGGTGGTGACCTGGCGGGTGGACGGTGATTTCCTTTGCGGGCGCTTCGCAGCCCCCATTGTCTGTGGAACCGTGGGCGGAACAGGGCCTGTCATGCCCCTTACTGACATCTTCTATCGATGGCTGGAGACTGATTCAGCGGCAGACCTGGAGGAGGTCCTGGCGGCCGTCGGATTACTGCAGAATCTGGCCGCTCTAAAGGCGATTGCCACAGAAGGAATACAGCGAGGCCACATGCGGTTGCACGCTCGCAAGAATGAGGATGCTAATGGGTAATGGGCTGACAGCGCGCGGTCGGGCGTGTGGAAAGGCCATTTTGATCGGCGAGCACTTCGTCGTCTTTGGTGGGACAGCACTTGCTTTTCCAGTTTTGGGCGCGCACCTGGAGGTGACCCTGAAAGCCTCCCCACGCGACCGGAATCGGGTCTGGCTTGAGGAAGAACATCCCGACTCAAAGCGGATTCTCGACGCCTGCCGTCGAGGGCTGGCCGAGATGACCGATGGGCAGCGCTATCGACTGGACATGGTAGTCTCCGGGAACCTTGACTCGGGGGCCGGCCTTGGAGCGAGTGCCGCCTTCAGCGTCGCCTTCGCCCGAGCTTTCTTGAACTTACAACGTCGCTCCGATGAGGATCTGGTGGCCCAAACCGCCTTCGAAATGGAGCGCGCCTTCCACGGCCATCCCTCAGGCATCGACTCTACGACTGTGGCTTTTGAAGTACCATGCTATTTGAAAACGGGAGAGAAGTTCGTCAACGGCAGTGAAGTTGGTGCTAGCGCCGGATTCCTCGACATCGCCCCCGGGGCCGTGTTCCTCCTGGCCGATACTGGCGAGAGGCGTAGTACTTCAGCCGCCGTCTCCTCAATCAAGACCTTTGCCGAAACCACCCGCGGGGGCAAGATCGTCAGCAAGTTGGTTGATATCAGCGAAACCATTGCCCTCCAAACCGCTGCCGCCATGCAAGATGCCGACTATGAGTATGTCGGATCCATGATGAACGAGAACCACTATCTCCTCCGCGCACTTGAAGTATCCACCCCGAAACTGGAGCGGCTCCGTCTCGGGGCCCTCGGTGCTGGAGCCCTCGGAGCCAAACTTACCGGGGCCGGCAACGGCGGCTATCTCCTGGCCCTCTGTTGGCCGGACAACGCTGACAATGTTGCCGAATCGCTGCGCAATCGAGGCGCCACCAATATCATCTATCAACCAACGAATGATCTAGCGGGTCTGGCTGAGGACTGACTAGTCCTCGGCCTTCTCACGGTCGAACTGCTCGATAACCTGTGCCTGAATGTTGGCGGGCACCTGGTCGTAACCGGCAAAGTCCATGGTGTAGTTGCCCTGGCCCTGGGTCATTGAGCGTAGGTCTGAGGAGAAAGTCTGTACTTCCGAAAGTGGGATGGACGCCCGCATGGTCTGCTCGTCGCCAGCTTGCTCCATGCCCTGGATGCGGCCGCGATGGGAGTTCAAGTACTGGCTGATGTCCCCGGCACTTTCCGACGGGAAGGTCACTTCGAGATCGACGACGGGCTCCAACAGGGTCGGGCCTGCCTGGAGGAAACACTTTTTGAAGCAGTCCTTCGCCGCCTTCTGGAAGGCCGTATCCTTGCCATCCACCGGGTGGTCCTTGCCGTCAAAGAACTCAACCTGGATTTGAATGACCGGAGAGCCAGTAAGGATTCCATCTTCCATAATGGCGCGGCAGCCTTTCTCCACTGAAGGGACGAACTGGCGTCGAACCGCATCGCCGTGGAGAGCGTTGACGAAGTTGAAATCAGTATCGCCTTCACGGTAGGGCTTCATCCGCAGGTGGACCTCTGCAAATTCGCCGGACCCGCCTGACTGCTTTTTGTGGCGGTAGAAGTCGGAGACTGACTTGGAGATTGTCTCGCGGTAGCTGATCTTGGGCAACTTGGTGTCAACGTGAACGTTATTCTTGCGCGCCATTCGAGCGAGCCTGACGTTGAGGTGCAATTCCGATAGACCGTAGACCACCATTTCCTTGGTCTGCTTGTCCATTTCCATCCGGAAGGTCGGGTCTTCCAGCGCAGTACGCTGAATCACCTGGGAAATGCGAGATTCGTCGGACCGGGTTTTAGGAGTGATGGCGAAAGCTACCATGGGATTGGGGAAATCGATGGGTTTGACGGCATCGGTCCATGTCCCGTCGGTAACTGTATCACCGGTGAGGAGTTCATCGATCTTACCCGCTGCGACGATGTCGCCGGCGGTCATGGAATCGATCTCCTCCTGCTTCGCACCAAAGAACTTGAACAGCTTGCCGAATTTGGCCGAACGTCCTGTGCGCGCGTTGTGGAATGTGGCGCCGGCAACTGACGTACCGGAAAAGACCCGCATGACAGCCATGCGGCCCTTGTGCTCGTCTACAACGGTCTTGAAGACCTGGGCTACAAAGGTGTTGGCGTCGAGTTCGGCGTCAACGATTTCCGTGCTCTCTTCGCCCTCTTCGTCAGTTACGGTCTTGACCACCGGTACGCTTTTAACGGATGCGGCTGAGGGGAAGTAATTGGAGAGCGTGTCGAGGATCTCAGTCACGCCGAGGCTCCCTTTCTGCGCATAGCAGAGAATGGGTACCACGATGCCTGAGGCAACGGCGTTGCCGATGTGCTGTCCGATCTCGTCGGAGATATCCTCACCTTCCAGGTAACGCATCATCAACTCTTCGTCGGACTCGACAATGGACTCGATGAGAGGTTCGTGAAAGGCGCGGACCTGGTCCGTTGCGTCATCACCTGGCTGTAGCACCGAGTGTAGCTTGCTGACTCCGGCGCCAGTGGTATCGGGCAGGAAGAAAGGCACGCACTGGTTCCCAAAGATGGAGCGAATGTCACCCAGGGTCTTGTCCAGGTCCGTATTTTCTACGTCGAGCTTGGTAATGACGAAGCCCACCGCTTTGCCAAGTTTCTTGGCCATCTTCCAGGCGCGGCGAGTGTTCACCTGGACACCGGAATAGACGTCCACGGGGATCAATACGTTTTCGCACACGCGTAAGGCGGCAATGTACTGTGCGAGGAAGTCACTTCGGCCCGGAGTATCGAACAGATGGACGAGCTTTTCTTTGTAAGTGCAGTAGAGCATGCCCATGTCGATTGAGGCCTGCCCGTCGATCTCGTCTTCTGCTGTATCCGAAAGACTGGAACCGTCCTTCACCAGCCCGATGCGGCTGTTGGCCCCGCCGGCGTGCAAGATTTCGTCCACCAGGGTGGTTTTGCCCGACCCACTGTGGGATGCAAGCACGACGTTGAGGATATCTTCGGGTTTCTGCTTCGCCATCTCTTCTTCCTCCCAAACAAGATATATTCCGGTCCTTCAGGACAGGGCTCTGTAACTTAGCAGGACTCTACAGTCTCGTCAACGGAAGTCAAGGCAAAATGGGGTGTGTCGGAGGAGTCGAGACCTAATAGATAGGAGTGAGGTTGATCTGGATGGTACCACTGGGTCCGCCACCACTGGCAGCCTGATCTTTGGCGAGCCAGATGCCCAGCCCTGCACCACCGGCAACGACCGCTCCAATTGCTGTCCAGAACCACCATTTTGAAGTGATACTCTCTTTCTTCTTCTTGCCCAGGTTGACCGTCGGGAAGACCGGGTTGTCCGGGTCAAATACAGTAGCAGATTGCTGCGAAGTGACGCCCGCCTTTTGCAGCAGCACCGGGTCAATGGGCGGTCCGCCCAGTCCCTCGGCCTTGCGGGCAAGCTCGTAAAACGACTCGAAGAGTCCGGAAAGGAACTCACGTACGCCGGCCAGGAAACTGGCATCGCGGGCCAAGGTCCGTTTTGCCGGGAAGACCGTGTCATCGGCCTTGACGTGGAAACCGCTGAGCTCGTAATTCTCGCCGACCACGGAGCACTCGAGGGCGAGCAATTCATCTGCTCCGAGGAACTGCTTGAGGCCGAGGAGAGAGGTGGCAGCCTCCTCACGGGTTCCTTTCAACTGACCGGCCGCCGCAACCAGGCGCTGGTCGAAGGTGGCTTTCTCCGGGATCGCCTTGAGCTGAAGCTCCACAATGTTCTCCTGGCCAGGCTTGACCCCCACAAATCCGGCCCACTGCTCGTGACCATCAAGGACTACCTTGACCAGGTGGGCACCGGTCATCAGATTGGTGACCCGTGCTGGAGACTGCATCGGCTCTCTGGTATCCACCATTACCACTGCGTTTTCCGGCGTTGTCGTCACTTCCAAGGTTGAACTCGGGCGTCCTTCCAGATCGTTTTGGACTGCGGTGAAGAGCTTCAGCACTTCGACGCTGTAGGCATATTCCAGATTGCTCTGTTCCGTCCAGAGAGTCAGCGACAACTCGATGGAGCTACGGGCCTCGGCCACGTTGCCTGCCAATGCCTGGCTCACTCCGTAGGCTTTGTAAAAGAGGGCCACTGTGCGCAATGGAACCACGGGCAGGATCTGCTCCAGAAGTGGCTTGGCCTGAGTCAGCAGCCCAGTCGCCTTGGTAACATCCTTACTGTTCAACGCCTGGTATGCCTTTTCAACCATGGTCTGCAATTCTGGGAGCGCACTGGAGTTCATCACCGGTGCCGGTGTGACCAGTTCAACGTTGGTCATTTTCGAGGTGTTCTCCCGCAGCACCCGGTTCATCAGCAAGGCCGCCTTGATCTCCGCCGAAGATGCCGGCAGCACGAAGACCGCGATGCGCTTGGTCGGCTCTTCGTCTTCCATACCCTGGGCCGCGGCGCTTGGCATCTGCAGGCCCAAAACGCACAACTGAGCAGAGAGGAAGAGCGCTGAGGTTATCAGGGCCGTATAACTGGCAAAAACTGTCTTCTTTCCTCTGGTGGCCATGATCCCCTCCCTTATTCCTGGTAGCACGTCGTCTCCCAGAGCGATTCCGGACAGACGGCTGAAGGACAGTAAACTTCCACAAGGAGTGGAACAGTGTTAGAGCCAAATTCCAGATCTTCGTGTACGACGCCGGCCCCGCCGACCATCAAGAGGCAGTCGTCAGGTAACGGAGTGGAGATATGTCCACCTCGAGGCATCGGCGCACCGTCAACCGGAGGCAGACTGAACTTCCCACTCGAAAGGTTGAAGAAGCGGACATCGTCGGTGGCAGTAGCGGCGAAGAGATTCTTCTCACCTTGAACCGTGGACGAGAAGCCACCCATGACAACCACATTGTCAGCATCATAGGAAGCTGCGCTGTGGAAGTAGCGACCTACGTCGAGACCCTCCACGGTGGAGATTCCAACCTTGTTGTCACTTTGGAAGTCCATCAGAAAGGCGTCGCCCGCTGACGGTATTACCAGGTCGCCGCTCTTCACGAGGGAGCCTCCCACCAGCAAGAACTGACGGTCCTTTAGGGGTGTCATGGTGTGGAAGTAAGGGCGCTTCTTGTAGCTGTTCTTGTCGAGAAACTCCACTGGCGTAAAGACGCCGAAGGTGCCATCCTTCTGCCCTGAGGCCTCGGTGTAGAGTTCGGCGTAAGGACCGTCTTCCGAGCCACCCCAGAAAATGTGGGTGGCGCGCTTGTCCTTGATGCCGAGCCGCACCGCGGAGTGTCCCGTTCGCATCCCCTTCATGGTCAGTGCTCCGTAACTCTCCATGAACTCTCCAGTGTAGTTGTCGCTCTTGGGCCGGTAGAGTTCGGCTACCTGATAATCGCTGTCAGTTTCAGTGCTTGTCTGGCAAGAGGGCCAGGAGCCACCGCCCGTCACCAGTACGGTGCCGTCGTTGTTCAGTGAGACGCCTGGCAAAACCCGGCGGGCAGTCATGTTCATCACGTTGTCAACATCGGGCCACTCATCACCGTCGTGAGCAAGGAACTTGCCCTGACCGTTGTTTGCGGTGGGGTCGAAGAGCTCGTACGTGAAGCCGACCGTGCCTGCTGTGTTCTTCAGGAAGTAGAAGGGGAAGCAGGTGTTGTCCTTCTCCATGTACATCATGTCGGCACCGCCAACCAGCAGCACGAGCTTCGAACCCGGCATGTAAATGGCGGAATGCGCGCCACGAGCTCTGTTCATGTTGTTGCCGACAGGATCATATGTGCCGATGCTGGGGTCGTAGATGTGCGCCTGCTTCGAGGCTTGCCCTAGTTCAAACCGGCCGGACTCCTCCACTATCTTCGTAAAACCACCGGCGATAAGCACTCGGCCGTCGGGCAGAGTCGTGGACGTCGGGAACATAATGTTCGGTGCCCCCGAAGGTCGGTCCAGAACGCAGGAAAAACCAGCGTAGCTGGCCAACGCGGTGTCGACGACCGCCGTTTCATCCTGGGTCACCGTCAGATTCTTGGCCCTGGCGAAAGCGACGGGAGGCGCCTCTGGATTGGGCCCGACACCCAGAATCGTCAGCTCAATGTCCGTCCCCTCGGGAATCTTCGGAATCCTAAGGGTGGTCGAGGTGGCGTCAAACTCCTTGTCCGCCAGTACCTCAGTCTTGCTACCCGACCTGCGGACCACTTTCACTTTGTAGAGTACCGGGGCACCTGTATCGCCCGAGGCAGAGCAGCTCTCCAGCGCAAATAACTCAAGCGCTACCGATGCTTCCGTCGGCTCCATCTCCTCTTCGCCGCAAGCCGAAAAGAGCATCGGCAGCGATACGAGCATCAGCCAGGGAATCAAGCGTTTCATATATCACTCCATCTTACACATCAATGTGCGCTACAGGATAGACTGAGCTATGTAAGCTGTCAAAGGAAAAACGGGAGCGCGTCACACACGTGTGAGAGGCTATTCCATACCCACGATTCCGGCCGGAATAGCGGCGAAGGGAATGGCGATAGAGGCGGCATCTGGACTGCCATTGCCGTCGGTATCAATATCATTTACAACGAGCCCCTGAATGAGCTGCACGATCATCTCCTTGGGGAGGGGCAATTGCTCCGCCGGCACCGCGTCGATCGCTGCCAGGAAGGACTCCTTGGGAATCGCCCCGCCGATAATTCCATCCATCTTCGTAACGAGACCCTGCTTGACGGTCACCGTCGCTTCAATTCGGGCGGCGAAGAGGGTGATGTCCAGCACCGTTTCCTCAGAGAGCGGAATCTGCCACGGGAACTTGTATTTCATGCCGCCGGCAACCAGCTTGCCCTCAAAAATGGAGGCGTTGTCGAAGAGCACCAACGCTTCACATGCATCGGTGTCAATGGCATCGACGTCGGCCATGTAGCCGCAGTAGTCGGCCGTGAAATCGCAGTCGTCAAATCCAGGAGCTAACTCACCCACGAACATTGCCACAGTATAGAGACTACCATTGGTCTTCAGTCCATGATGCTCAAAGAGCAGATGCACCGAGCCTGAGTCCACCGCGTCCTGAAGTGACTCGTTGGCCAGCCCGCCAATGCCCGCCATGGAGTTGTCTGCCTGACCGTCGCCGTTTAGATCGAGGGCATTGCCTGGCTTCGCGTCTTTACTGATCATCATCTCGTTGACACGGTCCACCGCGTCACTGAACTCATAATCGCAGGAGGCGCAGATCACCTCACCGGGAGCGCAGGAGCCGCCCTGGCAGAGGTCACCTTCCGTGCACGGGTCGCCATCCTCGCAGGCGGCGGAATTAAAGAGGTTCTGGCAACCCACCGCCGCATCGCAGGAGTCTGATGTACAGGGCGTACCATCGTCGCAGGTCTTGGTCTCACCGATACACTCCCCCGCCGCGCAATGGTCTCCCGCGGTACATAGGTCCAGGTCATTGCACGGAGCCTCGTTGAACTGGTGGACGCACCCTTCATCGGAGTCACAGGAGTCGTCGGTGCAAAGATTGTAGTCGTTGCAATTGAGTTTCGTTCCCTGGCACTTTCCTTCCACGCACTGGTCCGAGAGGGTGCAGACGCTGCCGTCGTCACAACTGGCGTTGACCGGTTCGTGCTGGCAGCCGGTCATGAAGTGGCAGAAGTCCACGGTGCACGGGCTCCCATCGTCGCAATCCACCGGCTCACCACCGCATTCGCCGCCCTTGCATACATCATTTTCCGTACATGCGTTCTTGTCGGTGCATGAGCCGTCGTTGGGCAGGTAGATGCAGGCTCCAGTATCGACATTGCAGTCGTCAATGGTGCAGGGATCGTCATCGTCGCAGATGTTGATGTCATTGATGCAGCAGGGATTGCCAGCCAGAGGGAAGGTGCATCCCACCATCGGGTCACAGATGTCCGATGTGCAATCGTTCCAGTCGTCGCATACCGGCTTCCCAGACCCGCCGATACACTCAGATTCCTCGCAGATGTCACCGATGGTACAGGCATCGTCGTCGTCACATTCCTGGCCATTTAGAGCCATGTGAAAACAGCCTTTGCCGGGTTGGCAGGAGTCTGCCGTACAGGGATTCTCGTCATTGCAAGGTGGGCCGGGGCCTCCCAGGCACTCGCCCGATTCGCAGAAGTCCAGGGCAGTACAAGGGTCGCCGTCGTCGCAGGGGATGTTCAGCGGTGGATACCCGCAGCCGAAATCGGGCGTGCAATAGTCCTGGGTACAAGGATTACCATCATTGCAGAGCGCCTCGTCACCCTCGCACTCGCCCTCGACGCAACTGTCGTTTACGGTGCAGGCATTGTCGTCGTTGCAGGGTGCGAAAGGCTTGCTCGACCAGATGTGGGGGTCTGCCACCGGGTTGCAGAAGAGGCATTGATTGGAGGCGTGCTTCTGCCCCGATTTGGCGCAGACTCCGTTGATCAAGCATTTGCCCACAATGAGCTTGTACTCACAGTTGCCCAGGCCGTCGCACGTATCCAGGGTACACTCCCGGCCGTCAGTACACTCGTAGGGCTGCCCCAGGCACGCCCCATCCTCGCAGAGGTCAAAAACTGTACAGGGCTCCCCATCATCACACTCATCACCCTCAATACAAACCTCAACCTCCTCCACCAAGTCCATCTGGTCCATCTGGTCCATCCCGTCCATCTGGTCCATCTGGTCCATCAGGTCCATCCCGTCCACGTCAGTGCCACCGCAACCGACCAACACCACCACCGCCGCCGCCGCCATTAGCCTATTCATGGACAGACCCCGTTATCACAGTGTATCCCTTCTCCCGGTAAGTCGATTTGGGGGTCATGGATAGCTTGGCATCGCCAGGGACCCCGGGAATCATGCCTGTCATGTCCATCTCGGGCAGCGGGAAGCTGGCCAGGGAATCGCCGGTGAGTTGTTCCAGAAAGACCGGCAGCACCTGTGAAATAACCAGGGCTCTCAAAGTATCTTCCGAGCCCACGAGGTTTTCACTCACCGTCTCTACCTCGAGTAGCACCTTGCCGATGTCGGTCACCGCCATTTCCAGGACAGTCTCGCCATCTTTCTGCGCCACTCCAATGACGATTCCTGCGGTGAAGGAGGAATACATGGTCACCTCTACATCCATTCCAAACATCACCATGGATGCCTCCAGTTGGAGGTCGCCCATCTGAATCTCCATGGAATTCTTCCCACAGTGTGAGAGTACTGGCGGTAGCAGAGACGTGGCGGTGAGGTCGAGGTTCTCGATTCCGTACTCTTCGAAGCTGCCTCCGCCCAGCGCTTCCGCGTCCAGGGGAATCTCCAGCAGTCCAGCCCACCACATGGCGTAGGGGATCTGGTTCAAGAAGTCGTCGTGGATACCCATCTCAATCTCATCGAGCATCCAGAATGAAAATGGTGCCTCGTTCCCCAGACATTTGCCTCGCCGAATCGAACCCTTTGAATTGAGGGAGACCGCTTTTGGCGTTACAACCCCGGCTTTCAGACCTAGCACGCCGCCAATGGGAGTGAAATTCACGGACGAGACATTGGATTTCATCTGCAGGGTAGTTGGGGGTCCATCGCCCAGGAATGGAGGCACCTCGAAGCTGGTATCGAAAGCGAGGTCCTGTAGAGCCGATTCCAGGGTGTCGGGCAAAGTATCTTTGAGCGCCGCTTCCACCTGGTCTTCCAACATCCCGGCAAAGGTGCTTTCGAAGAAGTCAATCAACCAATTCAGCAGGAACCCAAGGGCCCCGTCGAGACTCACGTCCAGCCCCTTCACATCGACGTCGACGTTCTTCAGCAGAGCCTGTACGTTACCCGCTCCATCCACGGAGAGCATCACGTCCATATCGATCTCAACGAGAGAGGCCGAAACGTCTCCTGAGGCATCGGGCAAATACCACTTCTTGCTGTCAGCATCGAGGTCGAGGGAGAGATCGGGCACAGTGGCATTCATGTGGATGCCGCCGTTCATACAGACGATGTCTAGGTCGAAGGCCCCATACTTCATGTTCTTCGCCTTGATCTTGTACTGGCCATTCTCGTAGAGCGGGTTGGGCATCATCGCGGCCAGATCCATGGCATTGAAAAAGTAGGTGAAAAAGGTGGCGAAGTCGTTGGGGTCCGGGACGTTATCGTCCCACACATTCTGCCCCAGGTAGATCATAATGCTGTCCTTGATCATGGAGACCGTGGGGTTGGCCGCATTCATGGGGACGTACTCAGAGCTGAGGAGGTAGGCCTGGACCACCTTGTCGTGGCCATCCCAGAGGTCATAGGTCTCAGCCTCAATGATGTTCATTCCCTGGATTGCCGCCATGGAGTAAGTGAAGGTGTCATCGGGCTGCACCGCGACCTTGTCACCATTGATGGTCACCCAGGCCACCGCTGCGGCATTGTGAATGACGTGACCCTTTACCTCTACCGTCGTCGGCGGCCCCAGGAGCTCTGCCGCCCGAGGCGGATAGTCGATGATGAGCTGCGGCTGGCAGAATGCCGAGACGATAACACTGTATTTGCAGCCTTGGTCCTTAATACAGGTATCTACCGTGCAAGCGTTGTCATCGTCGCAACTAACCGGAATCCCCAGGCAGAGGCCCTCCACGCAGGCATCGCCCTCGGTACAGAGATCCGCATCGTCGCACAGTGCCTCAATGTTCTCGTGCATGCAGCCCAGGGCCGGATCACACCAATCGAAGGTGCATTCCTTTCCATCTGAGCAATCTACGACATCTGGATCCCCGGGCTGGCACTCACCACCCAGGCAGAAATCGTCCACCGTGCATTCGTCGTTATCGTCGCACCCCTTGCCATCTTCAGGTTGCATTACGCATCCTTGCACCGGGTCACAGTATCCGGTGGCGCAGGGATTCTCCTCGAAGCAGTTGAGGGGGAGGGCACCTGCTGCACAACTTCCCATTACGCACTGGTCGCCGACGGTACACTCGTTGCCGTCATCACAAGGGTTTGAGTTGAAGATGTTGGCGCACCCTGATGCCTCAGAACAGAAATCGTCTGTACAGGGATTGTCATCGGCACAGTCCATGGTCCAATCAGAAACGCACTCGGAGTCTTCGCAGTGGTCCCCGAAGGTACAGCCATTGCCATCACTGCACGGTGCGACGATGGATTTGAACTGACAGCCGATGAAAGGGGTGCACCACTCCTGTGTGCAAGTGTTGTCGTCCTCGCAGTCCAGCTCTTCCGGGCCCTTCTTGCACAGGCCGCCGAGGCATTGGTCACCAACGGAGCAAGGGTCCTTGTCGTCGCATGGATTGGAGTTGTTGATGTACTTGCAGCCAAGCAGCGGTGAGCATGAATCGTTGGTGCATTCGCTGCCGTCATCGCAAACGATCTCTTCCCCCGGCATGCAAAGACCACTTTGGCAGTAGTCGTTGGCGGTGCAGAGGTTTGCATCTTCGCAGGGTCCGCCGTCGTCGGGAACATAGAGGCAGCCTTTGAGCGGGTCACAAGAATCCTTGGTGCAAGGATTGTAATCGTCGCAGAGGCGCAAATCGGTCCCAGGGGCACACTCCCCAGCAAAACAGATGTCATCGAGGGTGCAGTAGTCTCCATCTTCGCATGCAATTCCATTGAGGGGCAGGTGCGTACATTCGGCGAAGTAGCAGCCATCCTCAGTGCAGGGATTGTCGTCGTCGCATGAGACCGCCGCTCCCACGCACTGCCCATCGAAGCAGCCGTCGGGGTCGGAGCAGGCATTGCCGTCGTCACAGAGATTGGAGTCATCGGGCGACCAGGTGAAGATCTTGTGGGAGGTTATGCACTCCAGGCAGGGATTGTTGGGATTGGCATCCCCTTCCTTCCAGCACTGGCCGGCAATCCAGCACCAGCCCGGCTTATGAGGGTTTTCGCAAATTCCATCCTGGCACCAATCAAAGGTACAATCCTTGTCGTCACTACAGTCCTTTTTGGTACCGACGCACCCCTCTTCAAAGCACTCATCATCAACAGTGCACGGGTTACCATCATCACAAGGCTCATCCGGGTCACATGGCGGCACCTCCACCTCGTCCATCTGGTCCATCTGGTCCATCTGGTCCATAGGGTCCATCAGGTCCATCAGGTCCATCAGGTCCATCTGGTCCACCAGGTCCATCTGGTCCACCCCCCCAACATCCTTGCCGCCACCCTCGATGCCCGGCAGGTCTGCCGGAAGATCTGCCGTCTGGACGTCGGACCACTGGTCCATTCCAAGGCCATCGCCAATATCTGCGTCGATTCCAGGGTCGTTAGAGCAAGCTACGCAGAGCACCAGCCCAAAGATCCCCAACCTACGTCCTGTCCATGCTCGCATGCACACCCCTTGTAATACCGTCGTACAAGATACTCAAGGATTGGGTGGTGAGGCAAGAATATACCGAAGAGGATAGGGTGGGAGGGGGTGTTTCGGACCATGGTACTTCTATGGACGGATGGACCCTATGGACCAGATGGACCAGATGGACTTGATAGTTGCGATGGACGGGATGGACTTGATAGAGGCGATATGGTGACGGGGAGTCTACTCAACTTTCCAGATTGCCTTCCAGGGGTGTCGTTTCAACTCCAGGACTAATTCCCGGATGTCGTCGTAGAGCTCGCGGTCACGGAGGAGCGCACCCACAGTGCCTCGGCCCTGGCGGATATTGCTGCTCACCACGGCAAGGTCGGAGAGGACAGTGTCAGCCTTGGTGAAGAGGCCCTCAGCCGAGCCCGAAAGCCTGGCGATACGAGAGCCGGTATCTGAGAGATTTGCTACTAGCGCTTGCACCGGTTCTTTGAAATCTTCCAAAGTCTCGGCGATGTCCAGTCCGTCGACTGCGCGGCCGGTGCGGCGCATCAGGCCGCGGGCATCTTCGGTGGTTAAGGCGAGGTCCGTCTCAAGTCGTTCGACGGCGGTGCGCGCCTCCGCTACCAGGAAGCGCGATTCCTGCAGCAACGCATCGGCGTCGGCCATTGCCTGGGGCAAATCTTCTTCCAGTCCTGCTGCGACCCGGTTGAACCTCTCGATACCCTCGGTGACCCCTCCTTCCCGGGCTAGCAGCGTCCGTCCGTCGTCCACCAGCGTATCCAGTTTCTGCAACGATTTCTGCGCCTGTTCAAGCGTCGCCTTACTCTCTGCCACCAGCGCCGGCAGTTCTTTGTCCACCCGGGTCATTACCGAATTGGTTCGATTGACAATTTCCCGCAGGGAATCGCCCAACGATTTCAACTCCGTCCGGTCGCCTTCTACGAGTTCCTGGACCTTGTCCATCATGCCGGCTGCTCGGCTGGCCAGCACCTGCAGTTCCAGGGGCGGCTCCCCGTCAACCACACTACCGGATTCCAGCCACTTTCCTCCGGGGGGGCCTGGCGCTATCTCGATGTACTTCTCGCCCAGGATCCCTTCCGTGCTGACGGAAAACTTCGAGCCCTCGGTGAGAACTGGAGCCATCTCATCGTCCACCTCGATTTCTATGCGGACGTAGATGGGCTCTCCTCGCTCGTTGGTTTCGTTACCACCCAGGAATTGGATCTCCTGGACCTTGCCAGCGTGGACGCCGCTGATCTTCACCTTGGCACCGTTGCGCAGACCGCCAGTGCTGGGGAATTGCAACTGGATAACATGGCCATCGCTGAAATCAAAGGTACCCAGGATGAAGAGAAATCCCACCAGAATGGCAGCAGATACCATCAGGAAGAGACCCACCTTGATTTCCAGACTTCGGTTTCCCATACGGGCTCCGTGACCCATTTCCCGCACATTGTACATGGCCTGCCGTCCCAGTCAACGCGCGCATCTCCACGGAGGGTCCTTGAGCTTCCTGGTCGCCGCGTTATCAGGCTCCAGCGTCAGACTACTCCTGCCCGCTTCTTCTCCCGCCACCAGACCCGCTGGGCAGGAGAGCAAAGCGACCCCACCGGCGACTCCTTGACCGTCAGTCGATTCATTGCTAGAGATGAAGGGCAGGAGGAGGCACCAAATGGCCCGCATCTATCTGGACTATCACTCCACAACGCCGCTGGACCCCAGGGTCTTTGAGGCTATGAAGCCATATTTTAGGGGGCTCTTTGGCAACGCTTCCAGTGGCGACCATGCCTTTGGCTGGGAGGCCGAAGAGGCGGTGGATAAAGCCCGTCACCAGGTGGCCCAACTGGTGGGTGCAGAGAGCCGGGATGTGGTCTTCACTAGCGGCGCCACAGAGGCCAATGACCTGGCGATGGCCGGGAGCTTTGAGGCTCCGGGCCGGCAAGGCAACCATCTGGTGATTTCGGCGGTGGAGCATAAGTCGGTCCTCGATACTGCTGCTTACCTGGAACGGCGGGGAGCGACTGTTACCCGCTTGTCGGTTGACCAGGAGGGTAGGGTCCGACCCGAAGATGTGGCCGCCGCAATTACGTCCGAAACGTGGCTCGTTTCCATCATGGCGGCCAATAACGAAATCGGCACCATCCAACCAGTAGCCGACATCGCCGCCATCTGTCGAGAGCAGAAGGTCCTCTTTCATACCGATGCCGCCCAAGCAGTGGGCAAAATCCCTTTTGCGATGGAGGGAATCGACCTTGTCTCCATCTCTGGCCACAAGATTTGCGGACCGAAAGGGGTGGGAGCACTGATTGTTGACCGTAATGCTCGGCAGTCGCTGGTGGCCCGGGTGCACGGCGGCGGCCAGGAAGATGGCCTGCGGTCAGGCACCGCCAACGTGCCGGGGATAGTCGGATTTGGCCGTGCCTGCGAGCTGGCCATGGTAGAAGGCATACCCAACGCCAGCCGTGTTGGAGCGTTGCGGGACCGACTCTACGCCGCCCTTCAAGACGGCCTCACCGACATTGTCCTCAATGGTCCGGAAGGGGACCGGCTCCCCGGCAATCTCCACCTCTCCTTCCGCTATGTGGAGGCCGAGAGTCTCGCCCTCTCCCTGGAAGATGTGGCGGTTTCCACCGGCTCAGCATGTACCTCGGCTGACAACGAACCTTCCCATGTTCTAACGGCAATCGGTCGGACCGACGAGTTGCTTCACGGCGGAATCAGATTTGGTCTGGGACGTTTTACCACCGAGAATGAGATTGATGAGGCCGCGGCCCGAGTCATCGCTGCCGTCAAGCGGCTTCGCTCCCTCTCACCCCTCTGGACCCAGCGGGAGCAGGGACCCGATCCTCAATGAGCGCCCCTAATCCCGAAGTTCGTAGTCGTGTGGTCGCTCCTCGCTTCGGCGGCCGCCTCCCTGGTACTCCCCCCATTCGCCACCGTGGCATGGCCCAGGCCGATGTTTGCGCAGACGTTACGAAGTTGGAACTTGGTTGCAACGAAGAGGGTAAGATCCTCGCCGCACGGCACCTGACATATGGCTGTCCTCCCGCCATCGCCGCGGCTGAATGGCTTTGTGAGCAACTGGAGGGCACCACTCTCGCCGCCACCCGGGCTCTTTCTACCGCCGACGTCACCAACGCCCTGGGTCTCACCCCCGACCAACACCACGCCAGTCAAACCGTCATCGATGCGTTGAAGGATGCTTTGAAGGGTAGCCTGTAGGGTGTCTGGGAGGTCTGTCAGGCCGGCGTCGCCGCCCGCACTAGATAGGCCGCCTAGTACTTGATCGTGCTCCCGCCAACGAACTCACGCAGCAGACTATCGCCGGCAATCTTCGCTTCATCGGCCTCAGAGAGTGATTCGACCTGCTCGAGGAGGTCGTAGACGCGATGGGAGCGAATGATCGCGTCTTGTCGTTCCGGCTGAGCGTCATACTCTTTGACGAGTCGCCCCAGGTAGGGCCAGACGTGGCGTTTGAGCGTCGGCAGTTCGTAGGGCAGCGAACCGTTGACCACCATATCCACGGTGTGGAGGTAGGGGATAATGTGTTTCAGCTCGGCCCGGCGCACATAGTGCCAGTGGCCCAGCGTCAGCGCCGGATCGTGATTACGGAAGTTGGCGTCCCGCACCATGCGACGGAGTAATCGGACGTCGGTCCAGCGCACGAAGCGGCCGTGGCGCGGTCGAAGCTGACAGAAGGTCTCAATGTAGACCCGGAACTTAAGCTCGTCGGGCACAGATTGCGTCAGGCCGCCAAATAGCCCGTGGAGAGTATCGAGCAGCATTATCTGGTTCTCTTCGATCTTCAGCGGCGTTTGATTGAGGATCTGCTTGCCAGTGTGGAAATCATATTTTGGCATCATGATTTCCTGGCCGTCGATTAGCGCGGCAAGATGCTCGTTGATCAGAGGCAGGTCCAGCGCTTCCGGCGTCTCGTAGTCGTAGTCACCGTATTCGTCTTTGGGGTGCAGCTCAAGGTCTCGGAAGTAGTTGTCCAAATTCAGGGCAACTAAATCAAGCCCCTCCTTCTTCAGTTGCTGCTCAAGCTTGTACGTAGTCGTCGTCTTTCCGGAGCTGGAGGGTCCTGCAACGATGATCACCCGGATGTCGCCCTCGTGCTTGAGGACCTCCTCTGCACCGACTTTGAGTTGGTGGGCATAGGCCTCGTCCGAGGCCTCCATCAGTTCGCCGATTCGGCCGCTGCGAACCCATTCATTGAGCCCCTCAACGGAATCGCAATTATGGTCTGCATTCCAGGCGAGGGTCCGCCACAGCAGCTTCCAGGGAATAGTCTCGATTTCGCCGCCACTTTGCAGTCCCAACTCGCCCTTGCGTACCAGATCTCGCCGGTGTCGGTAGACGATGTAGGCCTTGGCCGTCCTGGCGTGACCGTTGTCTATGAGCACCCGTTCCACCAGGTCCTGGACCTCTTCCACCGTGGGTACGCTGCCCTCCGGGAAGCTGGCGTGCAGCATACCTACCGCCTCTTGAGCCAGTCGGTCGCCAAGCTCTTTGTCCCTTCCGCCGATGGATGCTGCGGCCTTGAAGATTGCGGTGGCGATACGCTTCGGTTCGAATTTCGTCAGTTCGCCGTTTCGTTTGAGTATATGAGTGATAGGTGTATGAGCCATAGCAGGCCTCCTGCAGTCAAAGTCAGCGAAATCATGATAAGGTTGAGAATCCATTTGGGCAAAAAACGGGGGAGCGTCAGGTAGTGCTTAGATTGCGCCCCACATCGCGATGCATGATCTCGAGGTCAAGCCCCTCACGCTTGAGGGTTGCGGCGATAGCTTCAGCCATGGCCACCGAGCGGTGTTGCCCCCCGGTGCAGCCGATGGCAACCATCAAGCTATTGCGCCCCTCCCGCTGACAGAGCGGCAGCACGGTACGTACGATTTCGAGCACCTGATCACGAACCTTGAGTGCCTCGGGATTGGCAAAAACGTAGTCAGCGACCTTGGCATCCTGGCCGGTAAGGCGTCGCAAAGCTTCCACGAAGAAGGGATTTGGCAAGTAACGCACATCGAAGATGAACGCTGCTTCCAGCGGAACCCCGTATTTGTAGCCAAAAGAGGCAACGTAGAGATGTAGAGCCGCGTCGGTGCGTGGCTCTACTGAGTCAATGATCAGACGGCGTAACTCATGGACGTTGGTGGCGGATGTGTCCAAGACTTCGGTTGCAACTTGCCGCAGCGGCTTTAGCAGCTTCTCCTCTCGATCGATTCCTTTCGCTACCGGGCCACTGCGAGCCAACGGGTGCGGCCGCCGCGATTCTGCGAAACGACGAATCAGAATCTCCCGGCTCGCGTCGAGGAAGAGAAAGGTGACGTCGTGAGCACGCGCTCGCAGCCCTTGGACAATGGCCGGGGCCTCAGCCAGGAAGGCCGGATCACGACTGTCCATAACCAGAGCTACCTTCGTAATCTCCTGCTGTCGCTCCAGGAGTAAGGCAAGCGGGTCGATGAGGGATGCAGGAAGATTATCAATGGCGAAGTACTCGTGATCCTCCAGGGTCTTGAGGGCCAGCGTCTTCCCTGCCCCGGAGAGCCCGGAAATCAATACTATGCGCAGGTTCTGCGGTCCAATTGAAATGCTATCCATTGTCCACTGCCCCATCCACTTCTTCAAAGAGCTCAAAGATCTCGTCGCCGTCTCCACATCCCATCACCCTTCGCCAGAAATCTGGTGCCTGCATCACACTCGTCAACTTGTTCAGCGCCACCATCTGCAAATCGGTGCGACCTTCCGGCACCAGCAGCAAGAAGACACCCCTCACCGTCGGTTGGCCCTCGCCAAAGGAAATACCCTCCCGGCGCCGCCCGAAGGCCCCCACGAGATGGCGGAACCGACCATGATAAACATGGGGAATGGCGACCCCAAAATCCAGCACCGTGCTCGCCAATTTCTCCCGCTCCACCAGGCTCTCCACCAATTCCTCTCGCTCGTCGTCAGCCATGGCGGTGTAAATGTTCGCGATAATGCCCAGCAGTTCGTCTAGTGCGGGTTCCATTGTTTCTGACTTCATCGCCGAACGGATCTGTAACCTGGGGACCAACTCAGTGAGCTTCATTAGGACAATCGCACTCGCTTCGACGACGGGAGGATTCCCAATTGGGTGCGGTATTTAGCCACGGTGCGCCGAGCGATTGTGAGACCTTCCTTGCTGAGCAACTTGACGATGCTCTGGTCGCTCAATGGTTTGCGAGGTTCCTCTCCCTCAATCAGGCCCCGAATCTTTTCTCGTACCGCTTCAGAAGCAAGATCCAGCCCCTGCTTCGATTCGATGCGGCGATTGAAGAAAAACTTCAGCGGGAAGATGCCCTGCGGTGTGTGCACATACTTGTTCGAAGTTACTCTACTCACCGTCGATTCATGCATCTCGATGTCGTCTGCCACGTCTCGCAAAACCAGCGGTCGCAAATGGCTGACTCCGTGGTCGAGGAATTCTCGCTGGAACTTGATCAGACTCAATCCCACCAATTTTACAGTCGATTGACGTTGATGAATACTGCGCAGGAACCAGACCGCGGAGCGAACCTTCTTCTTCAAGTACTCCTTCGTCTCCTCAGTGATCTTCCGGTCTATCAAGTTCTTGTAGTAAGGGCTGATACGGAGCTTGGGTAATCCGTCTTCGTTGAGGACCACCACGTACTCATCTTTGTCCTTGCGAATGTAAAGGTCTGGCACCACGTACCGGGTCTCATCTTCACCGAAATTGCGGCCTGGCTTGGGATCGAGGGAGAGGATGATCTGTCGCGCTTCCTCCAACTGTGCGTCACTGATGCACAGCTTCTTCGCCAGATTCAGAATGTTTCTGCCCACCAGATCAGGGAGGTGCCCGTGGATGATCCTATGAACCACCTCTTCTTCCGGGAAGTAGACTTCGGCCTGGACCAGAAGACACTCTTCGAGATCCCGTGCGCCCACACCCACCGGGTCGAAGCGGAGGACCGTCTTGCGGACGGCATCCGTCTCCTCCATGTCGCATGGGATATTCTGCGCAACTGATTCGAGACCGTCGTCTCGCAGGTAGCCGTTGGGTCCGATATTGCCAATAATCTGGGCGCCGATGCGCTGCTCACGCTCAGTGAGGCGGGTCATCCGCAACTGCCAGAGCAGATGGTCGGCGAGGTCTTCACCGCGGGTGACATTCGCTTCAAACGGCGGCAGATCGTCGTTTCTGCGAACCCCGGTGGTGGGCAGTGGCCCCATCGCCCGGACCTCCTCGATGACCTTCTTCCAGTCGTCGTCGTCCTTCGGCGGCTCCTGCTGCGGTTCGGGGATTTCCAGTGAGGAAATGGGGACTTCGTCGGCGCTGGCTCGGCCCGATTCCTCGAGCAGAGGGTTTTCGGAGATTTCCTGCTGCACCAGGTCAGCCAACTCCAGTCGGTTGAGTTGGAGCAGCTTGATGGCTTGCTGGAGCTGGACGGTCAGCTTGAGCTGTTGCTTAAGCTGCAGTGACTGTCTCAGTTCCACTAGAGGCACCCCGTCTGAGTCTGCCCGATTGTATCAGGGTGGAACGGACTTTGCAACGTGGGCAGCGGCTAGCGGGGGGGCTGCGACTGGGCTATACGAGGGAGAACCGTGCGTTGTAGCTCTTGGTGTCATATCGCTCTAAGACATCTACCTCCAGTACGTCTTGCCGACGAGTAGAGATGTCAATCGAATCGATCTGGCCATCCTGAAGCACCACCATGCGACCAAACTTCTCCTCCACCACGAGTTGCAGGGCAGCAATTCCAAATTCCCGGGCCACCCGCCGGTCAAATGCGCAGGGAACTCCACCCCGCTGCAAGTGGGACAGGACCACCGAGCGAACCTCCCCTCCAGTACCCCTCTCGACTCGCTTCTCAATCTTTTTGGCGATGCCTCCGGGAAGTGGTTGGTCCCCCCGGCCCGCCGCCTCATTTGACTCTGACTCAGGGGCTTCCGTAGCTCCCTCAGACACAACCACAATGGCGTAGCGCTGCCCCGCCTCTCGCTTGGCTTTGAGCAACTCAACAACATGGTCGGTAGAGAACGGAGCTTCGGGGATCAATATGACGTCAGCCCCGGCGGCCAGTCCTCCAGAGAGGGCAAGGTGGCCGGTGACGCGCCCCATAGTCTCAATGATGAAGGTCCGTGAATGGGAATGGGCGGTGGTCCGAATTCGATCGATCTGCTCAACGATAACGCCCACCGCGGTCTCGAACCCAAGGCTGTAGTCGGTGCCCTGCAGGTCACGATCGATAGTCTTTGGGATGCAGATGATGTTGATACCCTCTTCGGTGCAGAGCCGAGCCGTGACGCTCAGGGTGTCGTCGCCTCCGATGGCGATCAGCGCATCCAACTGGAGCGCCTTGTAGTTGACAACAACCTGTTGCCAGGTTTCATGGGCCGGGTCGTATGGATTAGTGCGGCTTGTTCCCAGACGTGTGCCACCGAGGCGGTCCCAGGTTCGCACCTCTTCTTCAGTCAGAATGCGAGCAAAATGTCGGTCCAGGAAACGCTCACCAGCCGGCAATACTGGATAGCGCGGATCATATTTTACCATGCCCCGCCAACCGTCGCGAATGCCGATGACCTCAAAGTCATAACCCCGGGCTTCCGCCAATTCCTCGTCGAGAGCAGTCTTCACCGCCCACTTGATGGCCGGGTTGAGTCCGGGGCAATCGCCGCCACTGGTCAATATTCCGATTCGCTTCACCATTACGCGCCTCCCTGCTGGATGACGTTGCTGCGACGGGCGTTGTAACGCCGTTTGTCATATTCTCGTTCAAGATCCACGGTGCGGATAGGCTCTCCGGCAACCGCTACTGGGACATCGGTAATACGCCCATTCCTGAGGCTCACCATCCGCCCGGTATCCCCCCGGCGCAACACGTCCGCGGCTGCATGTCCGAACATTCGTCCGATGCGGCGGTCATAAGGTACCGGTGCGCCACCTCGCTGCAGGTGAGAGAGGGAGACGCAACGCAGATCCCAATCTGTGGCGGCTTCAACCTCTTCCCGGAGTTGATCGCCGATGCCTCCTAGAGCTACATGGGCGAACCCGGTGTCGCGTACAGCTCCACTCGAGAAGGGTCCGTCCATTGTGTCTGAATAAGCCCCCTCTGAGACCAACACGATACTGTATCGAATGCCCTTCATACGTCGCTCCACAAGCAGTCTGACGACGCGTGCGACGTTGTACGCATACTCCGGAATCAATACCACGTATGCACCCGAAGCGATGCCTCCCTGCAGTGCGAGGTGGCCTGCGTGGCGCCCCATTGTCTCGATGATGAACGTGCGGCTGTGTGAACCCGCAGTCGTGCGAAGACGGTCCACCTCTTCCGTGATGATTTGCACCGCAGTCTCAAACCCGAGAGTGTAATCGGTGCCTGCCAGATCCTTGTCGATGGTCTTTGGAATGCCAACGACGGGGATGCCGGCGGCATCGAGTTTCGCGGCGACGCCTAGCGTATCCTCTCCGCCAATTGCCACCAGCGCGTCGAGTTTCATATCCTCGATACTCTTGATGACTTGCTCGTGCTGAGGCTTCTCCGGATTGTACGGATTGGTGCGGGAAGAGCCGAGGTTGGTGCCGCCCTCCGCATCCCAATGGTCAACGTCAGCCGGAGTCAGTATACGCCAGTGCTCCTCGGGTCCAAAATGCGAGCCCAGGGCAGGGCCCCGCTGCGGCAGATCCGGGGTCACCAGACTCCGCCAACCATCTCGGAGTCCCACCACTTCGATGGGTTGACCAGAGCCATAGTGCGCACCAAAGACCAATCCCTTGATTGCTGGATTGAGCCCCGGGCAGTCACCCCCGCCAGTCAAAACGCCGATACGCCTTATCATTCCTGCCCTCCAGTAGTCACTCAGATGTTAGTTACGCTACATAATGGCGCATTATAGGGCCCGCACCGCGTGAACTCAACCAATTTTTCGTGCACTTTTCCCTTTGCCGACCGGGTGGTTTGTGGTACACGTCCTGCGAATATCTGTGCTGATGGAGGCCATCAATGCTAGTTGATCTACACGTCCTCATTCATGAAGGCGATACCGACGCTCTCCTCGAAACCATCCCTGCTACCCTGGTGGACGCGCTCTGCCTCGTGGAAATGGGCACTCTCCCGGACCCTGCGATTGTGGAGGCCGCACGGGCCCACGGAAAGAAGGTTTTTGTGGCTGCGCAAGTGGCACTCGAAAAGGGGCACATACTGGTATATCCGTCGACCGAAGAGCTCGCCCTGGAGCCGCTGCTCAGCGGCAACGATGATGAAAAGGTCCGGGCTTTGCTCGAGGCCGGATGTGCTCTCCTGGCATGTCACCCCTACGACAAGACGACCGATTTCTCCCTTGGTGACTGGGTCCTCCAATTCACTGCGCTGCACGGTGCTCTGGTGGTAAACGCCGGCAGCGTGCAGGCTGCCAACGATCTGGCCCTGGAGGTGGTAGAGAAACTCGACATCGCCGCGGCTGGCGGAACAGGTGGCGGCGGTCCACTGGGCAAAGCGGCAACCCTCTTCGCAACTGAGGTGGAGACCCAGGCAGAACTCGTTGAGGAGATAAAGCGCAGTGATTGCTGGGCGGTAGCGTTGGGAACCGAAGACCGTTGGTCCTCGGTGGAACGGCGGACAGACCGGCCTCGTGGCAGAGGCGATCGTGACCGCGGCGGTCGTGGTCGAGGAAGTCGCGATCGAGATCGACGTGGTGGCCGAGGAAGAGGTGAACGAAGTGGTCGGGGTGGCCGAAACCGCGGCCGTGGAGAGCGTGGTGGTCGCGCTGGAAACGACGGAGACCGCAAACGGGCCCCCCGAGGCGATAACCGCGGCAATCGCCCGGAGACTCAGGAACAACCGAGCGAGGCCAACGGCAATCTCCGCAGCGAAGAAGGGCTGCCCCCCGAAATTGACGGTAACCGCTAGTTGTAGTCCCTCCGCCCTCCCCGGTGTTCTAGAACCATAACTCAACACTCAAGAGATACTGGCGCCACGGATATGAATCGGGCAGTTTGAATTTCGAGGCAAAGCGGATAGGATGGGGGCAACAGGTGAAGGAGGGGGAGGTGACCAGTAGCCGGACCGGCAGGTCTCTGGTAGCCGCACGGGAGTTGGGCAATCGGACAATCCGGTTGTACCGGCAGGCTCTTGCTGAGTTTCGCCGGATCGACGGGATCCGCTCCTCTGCCGCAGTCGCCTATTTTGCGCTACTCTCCTTCCTGCCATTTCTCATTATGACCCTCGCCGCACTCGGTTTCGTTCTCGCTGCGCTGGGTCGTGGCTACGCCTCACAAGAAGAGTTCATTACGCAGATTCTTGATACCACCGCAGCGGCCATTCCATTCTGGCATGAGGCGCTGGCCCAGCGCATTCGGGAACTGATTCAAGTGCGTGAGGCCATGGGGATTGTCGGGGCTATCGCGCTGATCCTTACTTCAAGCCTGGTCTTCAGCGCTCTGGAAAATGCGCTTAACCGTATCTTTGAAGTGAGGCGTCAAAGACATGTCGTCAAGTCAAAGCTCATTTTCGTCGGCTTCGTCGCCACCCTCGGTGTCTTCGCAGTGATTACCCACTACGTCACCGTCTTTGCCGATTCCTTCATCGCTGCAGCCGGCGGTAAGCCGCTTTACGAGTATCTCTACTCAACCCAGTTGGCGAGCAAGCTGATCGTCTATCTCGGTACCGTCATCGCCTTCGTCGCACTCCTACGCTACTTCTGTCGGGAGCGCGTTCGCCTCTTCTATCTCTGGCTCGGGGCAAGCATCTTTTATCTGCTCTTCGAACTGGCCAAATGGGGCTTTTCACTCTACCTCGAATATGTGGCCCAGTTCAGCGCCCTTTACGGCTCACTTTCCACCCTTATGGTCCTCATCATCTGGACCTTCTACACGGTCGTCATCTTCCTCTGGAGCGCTGCCGTGGTAAAAGTGCTCGCCGCCAACGCCGCCCAACGAACCACCAACTCCCATTCCGATCCCTCATGGCCCGTTGGACCAGGCGGGTAGGGCAGGCGAGCGATGGGCTTCTCAGTGCGCTAAACACCGCGTGACGCAGCAACGACCCGTCCGTCCCCACGCGTATCCCCCCATTCCGGCTCTGCTGGACTGCCCCCCGAGGCGCAGAGGACACTGCTGACCATGCGAGCCATCTGGGCCAGACTGGATTTGCGTCCGCTGGATAAAAAGAACTCGGTGACGCTACCAGTGACTTCTACCGTGTGAAGGTCCGCGCAAAATAAGAAACCATGCGGAATTGCTCACTTTGCCCGCGCTCATTTCGATACGCTACGCTCATTTCGTCACGTTGCGCTCACTCAGAAGGTCCGCGAAAGGTCCGCGCTTTTTGGGTGCGGACCCTTTTGTGCAGCCCCTTCCCGTAGCTGGCAAGAGAGGAATCTAACGGCCGGAGCGCGCTCTGCTCCCGGAGCAGCGGATACCTATTCAGCACTCTCGCATACCCAACACGAGTAGTCCGACTGCCACGATGTCTCTTCTCCGAGTATCCAAGCATCGTCAAAACCTGATCGCTGCTCCACCCGGCACAGATTTCCAAAATCATCGTAAACATGGTCCAGAAAATAGGAGGGAACCGACGAGCCGTTGATGTACGCTGTCGTTGTATCCAAAAGACCGCCACTGTAGTCAAATACCTGGACCATCAAAACATCGCCCTCTGCACCCAAACTGGTCTCCTCCGAAAGCAGGCCAGAGCCAGTATACTCGAATACTACCCACCCCTGGAGTTCATCGTCTGGAAGAGACCTAAGCTCCATGGTACTCAACAGACCGGCTTGATAGAAGTACGTACGAGATTCCTCTGGAACGCCATCGGCCCCGAAGTCCACTAAGACGCTGTGAAGCAGGCCTCCCTCGTAAATGTACTCGTCAATACGCTCCAGCAAGCCGTCGCCACCTTGGTCCCATTCGAGGCGTTCCATGTCAGAACTTTGATTGTAAAAATATTGCTCGGTCCAAAGCAGGCCACCTTCACCGTCTGTCGCGGTAAGTAAGGTGGGCCGGAATTGACCGTCGTAGGCGAACATCAACTCGACCTCAGTGGCCCCTGCTGCCCCATAGTTAATGGAAACGGAACAAGGGCCAACACATACGGACAGCTCACAGCAGCCGCACCCCAAGTCAGCGGAGTCTATATTTGCCCCTGCCGAGTCTAGGACCATGTCGCTCCCCACCTCACCAGAACGTCGAGTGGGTACATCGAGAAGCGAGCCGTCGCTCTGGACCAGCCTGACATCTGGCAATCGCAGGTCTTTTGGCACACTCTGCGCCTCCCAATCCCGCACATCCGGTACGGAAGTCAAGTGATCTTCTAACCCCGTATCGGTTCTCGGTGCAGAGTCTGGAGCGGACTTAGAGGAGCAACATGCCAGCCCCAGCAACAGGTGCATAGATGCCACGACCGCCAATCGGTTGGCCAGATCATAGCCGCTCCACTTCCCGGGCGTTGCTGCCGTTCGGCGCACCTCTGATTGTACCGTCACCATCGCTATCTCCACCTGCGCTCGAATATAGTAACTACCCACGTGGGCTCCCGCAAGCCATTGCGAGGCTGGCTGAATCACTTCCCGCGGTAGGGGCCACCCGTAGCGGTCTCCAGTGTCACCCACGGCTGGGCGAGCCGAGTCCCGGAAGGCTCGGCTCCGTCAGGCAAGATAGACTGTAGTCCCTGGAAATCAACATCTCCCTGGCTCTCGCTCTCAAACAGTTGCTCGTTGGCAAAGAATCTGCCGCCGAACCCCTGGAGTTGTTGCATGGCAAACTCTAGATGATTCCCGGGTTCCGCACGTCTCCCCATCCTGTTGCCTCGCACATCGACCTCCTCGTTGCCAACCTCAAGCTTCAATGATAGAGTTTCTTCCCGCTCTCGTCGAGGCGGAGGGCATAGATGCCCGTTTTGCCCCAAAGGTGCCAGACGATCACGGACTCCCCGCCCGGGAGCGCAGCCACGTTTGGTCCTCTGCTGCCCAGGGAGGGATCGCCAAGCCACAGAACGTCAGATGCCGGCTGTCCTGCAGGGTCTAGCGTGCGCGTGCCGACCTCCCCGGTAACTGCGCTCTTTTCCATCCCCCAGACTAGCCGCAGCTCACCGTTTGATAGGAGAGAGATGCTCCCGATCCAATCCAGCATAGAATCGAACGGTCCAGCCAGGTTGAGACTACCTGTTGGCGTTCCGTCGCTCCCGAATGAATGTCCGTGCAGATTCCACACAGCCGACGACACAAGCATGAACCCTCCTCCGTCTAGCCCCGAGAGCGCAGAAGCGGAGTCGGGGTGCATGAGCGTCGGTGGAACCACCACGAACTCCTCGCCGAGCGGCTCGCCGTCCTGCCCGAATCGTCGGGCACGGAGGTTGCAGCCTCCGCAGACGTAACCCCAAGCGATCTTCTCCGGTGTCCCCGATGTCCAGGCTACGACGTACCCCCCGCCATCGATGCAGGTAACCGTTGGGTAGTATCGGAGAGCCTGCGCTGAGGTGTTGACGAATATCGGTTCGGAGGCTGGGATAGCATGCTGGGCGAACCGCTGTGCCCGTATGACATATGCGTCCGCCGCAACTTCGAATGTGCTCCAGGCCAAAATGAAGCCCGGTTCGCAGGTGGCTGCGGCAACCGACACGCAGTCCACCCCACTCACGCATTTTCCCAGACAAACACCATACTGGACGGTGGCCAGCGTCTTCTCAGGACCCGTCGGACCCGCGACGCCATCCAGGACTCGCGCCTTGATGGGAAACTCCCCTTCCCACCCATCCAGCCAGATCGCTACAGCCGTTCCAGGGCCGTCTGTTACGACGCGAGACGATCGCTGCTGGCCCGCGGTTTGGACGTTGACTTGGAACTGGTCGGCTGAGAAGCCACCAGGAACAACAACCCTGCCAAACACCCCACAGTCGTCGCCGTCTCCCCCCAGGGCCTCGCCGCCTGGGTCAGTCTTGGGGTACTCAGTCCAGACAACGGCATAGCTCTCTCCACCCAGCGCCGCGATGTCAAGCCTCACCTGTACCCAGCCGAGGGATTGGTCAATGCGAAACTCGGTGATGATTCCCTGGTCACAGCCATCCAGAGGCTCGTCGTTCCCATTGAAGCATTCCGTCCCGAGAAGACATTGTCCTTCCACGCAGGACTTCCCCTGCAGACATTCGCCGCATTCACCACCGCATCCGTCTGGGCCGCACTGCTTGCCACCGCAATCTGGTTGGCATTCGCATTGCCCATCAACGCATTGCTCCTGCTTAACAACGCACTTGCCGCAAGGTTCTCCGCAACCATCGTCGCCGCACTCAATGCCGTCGCAGTCAGGAATGCAAATGTCGACGGTATCGAGGGTGTCTAACAGTCCATCGGACGAGTCAAGGGTGTCCACAATCTCGATGAAGGAATCGACCACATTTGCCTGGTCAGGCCCTGAGTCGACGAGCTCAACGATGTCCGCTACGTCAGTTGGGCCCACGCCGAGGTCTGCGGAGTCCGGGGCGACATCCAAGAGGTCCGGCGAGAGCTCGTCTTTAGCAGGGACCGAATCAATCGGTCCGAATAGGCCTTCCTTGGTGACGCTGTCAGATAGTCTAGATGCAATAGTCTTTGACATCAGCAGCGTCTGGCGCAACCTCTACCACCTTGCCCTCGCCGACGCACTGCACAAGGAGCACGCAACATACGAAGAGCGCTCCGGCATGGCCTTTTCTCAGCATTTGTACTGACCTCTATGTGATTATTATGCCAAGAGAGGGGATTTGAGACAATGGCTGTGTTGGTGATGCTTGTTGGGCAGTCTGACGTGGTCAAGCCCCAACCCATCTCTCGCGGGCCCCACCAGCCCGGCCTCTGGCCGGCCAGCCTCCCCACGGGAAGGCCCTCCACATCCATCCACCCGATCATATCTGCCGTGTCCCCGGCGATCCTATCCAGGCATTGCCTGCATGCCCACCCAAATAGGCCTTTCCCGTGGGAAAGGTGGCCTGCGAAGCAGGTCGGATAGGGCACGCGAGAGATAGGCTCTTCGACGCCGGCACCTGCACCTGACTGCTACCCAATCATGCTACCCATCACTCGCACCACTGTGTCCGCCCGTGTGAAGGTAGCATCCATCCCATGATAGTTGGAGTACGCCAACTATTTGAGGCCCTTGCGCAGCCGAGGCGGTCTCCTTGCGGAGCGGGCCCTCGGAGGCGCTGGCATCCTTGCGGGGGCCGCAAAATTCGCCAGCGCCGAGAGAGCAGGGTGCCAGGCGGGGGAGGACCCCCGACTGGACGCCCGTTCCGGAGCAAGGGGACTGGTGAGGCGGCAAGAGCAAGGGCCGAGCGCGCTGACTGGGGTGATTGGGTGGTGCGTAGTGGCGGCGTCAGGCCTCGGGCCTCGGCAAAGGAACAAAACGAGAGGCGGTTGGTGGTCGCGCGGGTGGAGGCAATAGCGAAGAAGATACGGGTGGGGCGGGGAGATCGTTCGACTACGCTACGCTCCGCTCACGATGACACGGGAATCGGGGCACAGCGCAATTGCCTCCCGCCGAGGACACCGTGTTGACTTCGTGCGCGGGATGGGGTTAACTCCTTAGCTCTTCCCATACTGCAGGCGTATGCGTGTGGGGAGCGGTGGAACTGAACGTTGGAGGATTGAGCTGTGGCGCACGAACTGGACAAAAGCTATGACCACAACAAGGTGGAACCCAAATGGTATCCCGTTTGGACCAAAAACGGGTATTTCAAAGCTCACGACGAGAGCGATAAGCCGCCTTTTTGCCTCGTCATCCCCCCTCCCAACGTAACTGGCGCTCTCCACGTCGGACATGCCCTCACCTATGCCATCCAGGATTGCATCATTCGCTGGAAACGTATGGATGGCTTCAATACGCTCTGGCTGCCCGGCACCGACCACGCAGGCATTGCCACTCAAATGCTCGTGGAACGGAAACTTCAGGCCGATGGCATCAACAAAGATGACCTCGGCCGGGAGGGGTTTATCCAGAAGGTCTGGGAGTGGAAGGACGAATACCACGCTCGCATCACCAAGCAGTCCACCCGTCTGGGCATCAGCGTCGACTGGGACCGGGAGCGTTTTACCCTCGATGAGGGGCTCTCAAAGGCGGTGCGGGAAGCATTTGTCTCATTCTACGAAGATGGCCTCATGTACCGCGCCCGTCGAATGGTCAACTGGTCACCTGGAATCCGTACCGTGCTCTCCGACCTCGAAGTGGAGCACCGCGAGGTCAAGGGTTCCTTCTGGTATTACCGCTACCCCTCCGTCGACGATCCGGAGAGGTTCCTGACAATCGCCACCACCCGTCCCGAGACAATGCTCGGCGACACCGCGGTGGCCGTGCATCCCGACGATGAGCGTTACCAGGACCTCATTGGCAAGATGGTTCACCTGCCATTGACAGGGCGCCAGATTCCGGTGGTTGCCGACCCGATCCTCGCCGACATGGAGAAGGGCACCGGAGCGGTCAAGGTTACCCCCGCCCACGACCCCAACGACTTCGAGTGTGGTCTGCGCAACGACCTGGAATTCATCGACATCTTCAACGATGACGCCTCCCTCAACAAGAACGTCCCCGAGCGCTTTCAAGGACTCGACCGCTTCGAAGCGCGCAAGCTTGTAGTGGCCGACCTCGAGGAGCAGGGTCTCCTTGAAAAGGTCGAAGAGCTCAACCACTCCGTGGGTCACTGCAGTCGCTCAGGGAGCTTGATTGAACCCAAGGTCTCCTGGCAGTGGTACCTCAAGATGGGCCCCCCTGAAGATCAGGACTCCATCGCTGGAGCGGCCATCAAGGCAGTTGAGGACGGTCGCATCAAATTCGTCCCCGGTCACTGGGACGCTGAGTACTTCCGATGGCTGCGCAATATCAGGGACTGGTGCGTCTCCCGACAGTTGTGGTGGGGCCATCGGATCCCCGCCTGGTTCTGCAAGAAGTGCGATGAAGTGACCGTTACTCGGGAAGACCCGAGCGTATGCGGGCATTGCGGCTCCAGCGATATCGAGCAGGATGGGGATGTTCTCGACACCTGGTTCTCATCCGGTCTATGGCCCTTCTCCACCCTCGGTTGGCCGGAGAGGACCAAGGCCATGGATACCTTCTATCCAAACGCCATCATGGAAACCGGCTTCGACATCATCTTCTTCTGGGTTGCCCGTATGATCATGATGGGCATGCGCCTTACCGGAGATATTCCATTTAGCGAAATCTACCTCCACGCCATGGTCCGTGATGAAAACGGGCAGAAGATGTCCAAGACCAAGGGCAACGTCGTCGACCCGCTGGTGGTCTGCGAAGAACACGGGGCGGATGCCCTGCGCTTCGCCCTCCTGGCACTCACTGCCCAAGGCCGCGATATCAAGCTTTCAATGCAGACCATTGCCGGTTACCGCGCTTTCATGAACAAGCTTTGGAACGTGGCTCGCTTCTGCCTCATGAATCTGGGAGACCAGGAGTACACGCCTCCAGCGCGGCAAGTGGACCGTCTCACCCCCGAGGACAAGTGGATCCTCACCCGTCTTCAGCGGACCGTCGAGAACACCCAGAATGCGCTCACCTGGTACAAGTTCAACGAGTACGCAACTGGTGTCTACCAGTTTGTCTGGCACGAATTCTGTGACTGGTACGTTGAGTTGGCCAAACCCTCTCTCTATGGCGACGATGCGGCGGCCAAAGAGGTGACTAGCAACGTCGTTACCTATGTTCTCGACACGGTGCTCAAACTGCTCCATCCTGCCGCTCCGTACATTACCGAGGAGATCTGGCAGATGCTCCCCAGCAAGGATGGCGAAACCATCATGCTCTCAGAGTTTCCCAAGGTGCAGTCCGCACTCATCTTCGAGGAAGAGGCCGGCAACTTCGTCTCGGTTATCGAGACCATCGCTGCGATTCGCTCCATTCGCTCCCAGAACAACGTGCCCCCCTCAGCTCGGGTGAAAGTCGTGCTGCAGCCGCGGGACGAGGTCACCGGTGCCAACGTCGAATGGGGGCGTACCTTCATCGAACAGCTCGCTCGGGTTGATGAGATGACCGTGGCGCATGATGCTGATCGTCCCGACCAGTCTGGTGCCGCGGTAACTGACGGTGCCACGGTCTTCGTCGTGTTGGCTGGCCACGTGGACATCGAAGCCGAGGTGCAGCGGCTCCACAAGAACATCGCCAAGCTTCAAGGGAAATTCGACCAATTGGACAAGAAACTGAACAACCCCAACTTTCTGGAGCGGGCCCCGGCCGTGGTGATCGCTGAGCAGGAAGCCAAGAGAAGTGAGGCTGGGGAGCGCATCGACGGCTTGCGCACGCATCTGGCATCACTGGGCATGGAGTAGGGAGGAGGAATGAGGCGCAGTCGGGCTCGAAAGGGCGAAAAGCCTGCCGGTAGTGGAAGGGGTAGCGACCGCAGTCGCCGCGATTCTTCAGCGCCTCGTCCCGCCAGGAAATCTCGCCGCAAAACGGATGGCGATGAGCGTCCCCACAAGGGACGGCGGAAGAAGCCCGATTCTCCCGCACAACAGCCCTCCAATCGGAGAGGCAAGCGGCCCGACTCGGCCCGGCCTCGCACCTCGGACAGGAATCGTCAAGGCGATTCCCGTGCTTCGCGGTCCAGCAGACGGAATCAGCAGCCCGAGTTGGTTTCGGCAGCGCAACTTGGCACCATGCTCGGCAAATTCGACTTCAAGCTGACCCCGTTTCAATTGGACCAGTTGGCTGCCTACCACGCCATTTTGCTGGACCGTAACCGGAAGCTCAATCTCACCCGGATTCTCAATCTCGACGACATCGTTCTCAAACACTATATCGATTGTTTTCTGGTGGCACGCTATCTCCCCGTCCTCCCTCAGCCGCTGTTGGACATTGGCAGCGGCGCTGGCTTCCCCGGTATCCCCCTGAAGATCCTCTTCCCGGACAATCACATCATTCTGGGCGAGGGAGTCCGCAAGCGGGTGAATTTCCTGCGGGAAGCCCGGGAGGAGTTGAAGATGACCAGACTGGACATTATCGGCCGCAACATCGACCGAGATTTTGAGTACCCGGTTCATGGCATCATCACTCGCGCGGTCGAGACTATTCGAGATACCTTGAGGCGCGTCTCCAATTGCCTGATGCCGGGCGGCCAGGCCATTTTTATGAAGGGACCGAACGTCGACCAGGAGATCGAGGATGCGAGCAAAAAGTTTCCCGACCTCTACAAACTCGAAAAGGACATCGCCTACTCACTTCCGAAAAGCTCCTATCGTCGGCGCCTGGTCATCTACCGCAAATTGCCGAGAGAAGAATGAGCAGGACTGTAACCATCGCCAGTGAGAGCAACCCGCGCGTCAAAACGTGGCGCCGCATCATTGCCGGGCATGTTCGCAAGACGGGGCAGACTCTGGTCGCGGGCGAGCGAATCGTTGCAGAAGTCGTGACCGGTGTTGGGGCCGATGGCCGCTGGCTGGTACCCGATGATTTCGAGGGTAAGCTCCCCGGGCCACCCGAGTTGCTGCGTTGTCTCCTGCCCCGGAAGATCTTTCGAGAATTGGACCTGTTCGGCACTGGCTACCCCTTGCTTGAGGTCTCCGTGGCTGAGCGAGTTCAGCCCTTCGCCAGCCCTCTCAACGAAGGTCTACACGTTGTCATTCCAAATCAGGACCCCACCAATGTCGGGGCCATCGTCCGAACGGCCGTTGGTTTTGGCATCGCTGGGATCCATCTACTACCCTCCGCTGCGCACCCCTTCCACCCGCGAGCCGTACGCGCAAGCTCGGGAGCGGTTTTCGCTGCACCTCTAACCTCCCTCGCTAGTCTCGGCCTCCTGCTCAACTCGGGTTGCCCTCTCTTTGCTCTCGATTCCGGGGGGGGGCCAATAACTTCGGCGCGCCTGCCGGCGACGGCCGCCTTCCTCGTTGGACAGGAGGGCAGGGGGCTGGCAGCTTTAGGAGAGATGGAACTTTCCCACGTCCCGAGACTCTCTTTGCCCATGCGCGGCATCGAATCCTACAACGCAGGGGTAGCGGCAGCGTTAGCAATCTACGAGTGGCACCGTCAACATTCGGGGAGAGGAGGAAGCCAGTGAGGTCGCATGCATGGTGGTTACTCATCGCCGCGCTTTTGCTACCCGCTACGGCCTCTCCCAAGTCTCCTGAATTGACGGTTTCAAACGTCGGGGCAACGCCCCAGGGCGCGGTGGTCGTCAGGACTCTCGCCCAACGATGCCGCGTCAGCCAGCGGGACCGATGCGCTCCCCGACTCCGTCGCTGGCTTCGGCAACGCGCTCTCCATCCTCTGACCCGGGCAGCACTGCAAAGGGAACTGGCTGAGGAACTTAGAGTCACGGGTGACCGGGAGGCGGGCAGCAAACAGACCGCCGCTCTCCACTATCTTCGAACGTTCTCACTGGCAATGCCTTCGGGAGAGAGCGTTATTCTGCACGCAGACCCTGTCTCGGGGATGATAAACATCGCCGACTTTGTAGAACTCTCTACCGAACTGCGACGTTCATTTCGGGCAACGCTGCACACCAGCAGGGAGCAGACTCTCTGGCTGCTGGTAACCGGAAGTCATCTGGAGCGAATCTGCCTTGCCGAAGAGTGTACCGCGGCGGCGCCCATGGACCGTCTCTTTCCTGACCAGTTTTCACTTCCCGTAACCCTGGTTCCGGCGGCGGCCGGCAACGACCTCGAATTGGTCTTCTCCACCCAGGCCCCGGTAGTCAGTTTCGGCCTTCGGATAGTCGATTCGAGTTTCCGTCCCGTGACCACCGAACCCCTGGAAGATATGGTTCCTCCGGCCTGGCAGGTTCGAACTGCGAAGCGAAACAAGATGCCAGAAGAGGCCCTCTCCGGCCCCCTGACCTGGTTGCCGGAACTGACCAAAGAGGCCCCCACCAACCTGCTGATCGTGCATTGTCTGGCCGCGCAGGGTACTGGGCGTAGCCCCGGAGAGGTGGCAGACCAGCTACTGACCCAAACCGAGTTGCTTACTGCTGATCAATTCGATCACTTCGTCGCCTGCCTGGCCGGGGATGAACGTCAGTTGGAGACCCTCTTGCAAGCCCGCAAGAGGTTTCCCCGCCAACGCCGCTTCATCATTGCCGAGGCCGCGTATCGCATCGGCCAGCGGCAGGCGCAGCGCGCCTGGCAGCTTATTCTTGAGTTGGGGAAGGTGCCGTCAATGGAAGGCTTCCAGGGCCCTGAACTCGGAAGTGTAGCCCGGATTCTCCGGATGGTGCTGCCCGCCTTTGGCCTCTCCAGAGTCTTGCAAACCGGTCTCTACAACGCCCATCGCCAACTGCCTGCTGATGGTGGTCTGGCGGTGGCCGCGGCCGAGCAATTAGTAGAGAGTGAGCGACACTCTGAGGCGGTTGCATTGCTCGCTCCCTTCGTGGAACGGTGGCCCGGTGACGCGGTGGCCGCCAATACCCTCGCTTTCATCCTTGACCGTTTGGGTCGTTTCGAGGAGGAGGCAGCCCTCCTGGAAAGGCTCTCCTGGCTCTATCCTACTCGAACGTTGACCCTCGAATCCCTCGCCTCAGTGCGGGAGCGGGCCGGGCAATTAGAGGCCGCTGACAAGCTTCACCTGACGCTCTCCGAAAAGGGCCGCTACCAACCCTACCTCCTTGGGCGTGCGGCAAGTTACTTCTTTCGGAGGGGCGATCTCGAACGCGCCCTTGGTCTATGGCAACAAGTGGTTGTGCTGCAGCCGCAGAACCGGGAGGTTCGAACTCTGGTTGGTCGACTTCAGGAGGGCGGTGCAGACGCACATGAGACGCAGTTGGCCACGGACGGAGAGCGGCGGCTACTCGCCGCAGAACTGCCTGAATTGGACGGCGTGCAGCGACAGGGTGTGCTGGACAGAACCCATCTTCGACTCTACGAAAACGGTGCCCATATCTTGCGACGGACCGTGACGATTCTGGTGCGGGAGGGTGGAGCAAATGCCCCCTTTGATTTTCGCTTCACTTACGATTCCCATCTTGAGGAAGCCGTCGTATCCCGAGCAGAAGTCTTGCGTCATGACGGCACCGTAGCCCCAGCCACTGAGTTCGGCGACTTCTCCTTGAGCAGCGACGAGTACAACCTCTACTACGACCTCAGGCAGATGATCGTCCGCTTCGAGGATCTGCGGGTTGGGGACCTCGCCGTGGTGACCTATGAGATCGATGCCGACCCTTCTGCACTGGGCGGTCCCTTCTCAGGAGTGGTCTGGCTCCAGGAGGACTATCCGAAGCACAATGTGGAGCTGGCCATTGCCCTCCCCGCCGGCAAGGAGTTGTACAGCGCCATCGGTCCACCCAGGCAGGCAGGACGGGTGCATCAGACCATCGACGACGGCGACACACTGCGCACCTGGCGATTCAACATGTCAACCGTGGCGGCCGAGAAGAACGAGCCCTTCCCGCCAGGTCCCTTTGAGCGCTCCCTCTTCATTCACTACTCAACCATGGAAACCTGGCAGCAGTTCGCCAACTGGTACGCTGGAGTCATCGACCATGTTGGTGGCCTGGATGCTGCGATGGAGAGGCTCCTGGAAAGAGTAACCGAGGGCTCGACCGGACCTCGGGAGATAGCTGAGGATATCGCTCGATTCGTCGCCGACGAGGTCCGCTATGTAGGCCTCGAACTTGGGGTCCACGGGTTGCAACCATACCCGCCCCAGGAGGTCTTCGCCCGCGGCTTTGGTGACTGCAAGGACAAGAGCCTGCTCTACGTCACCCTCCTCGGTGCGGCAGGCATCGATGCTCGTCTGGTAGTGGTGCCTACTCTCCCCCGTGGCAAGATTGAATTGACCCCGGGGTCACCCTCAATCTTCAATCACGCCATCGTCTATCTCCCTTCGTGGGACCTCTATTTTGACCCTACGGCCCGCTATCTCGGGTTGGGCTTATTGCCCTGGCAGAATCAGGGGGCCGAGGCGATCATTGTGGATGCGGAAAAGCCGCGCAAAGCAGTGCTTCCAGTGGCCCCACACTCCGAGACCGTGGCTCGTTTTGAACTAGATGTTTCCCGCGCCGAAGAGGGCGTACTGAAAGTCACTGGAAAGCTCACTTTCTCGGGCCAATTCGCCTGGCGCCTGTTGGGCGCAATGGAACAGCAAGGGTCCTGGAAGAATACGGTTGAGAGTTATCTCTCCAGTGTCCTGCCAGTGGTGGAAGTGACGGCCGTTAGCGAGCGGATTGAGAGAGGTAGATCACCCGCAGTGGTAGTTGACGTCGAGGGTTTGTGGCAAATCCAGGGGGAGGGCGGAGTCCAACTGCTGCCAGACGGTAACGCTGCCTTCGCCCTCGTGAAACGTCCGGACCGGGAGCAACCTCTCGTCTTTGGATACTCGTATCATCACGATTTTCGCATCACCTTTGCCCCGGGGACGCTCTCGTTTCCGGACGGCGGTTATGATGCCAGCCAAAGCGAAGAGGCCGCCTGGCAAGTGGGAGTTGAGAATCCGGGGGACGGCCGCACCCAGGTGGCCGTTCAGTTTGAGCAACGAGCTCGACGCATTCCGATTGAACGCTATCAAGAGTATCGCACCCTTGTAGTTCGGTACCAGGAGGCCCTTGCGAGGCTCAAGGGAATACGAGGTGAGCCATGATTGGTGAGACCTTAAGGAGGGCCGCAGGGGCGCTGCTTTTCGTGTTGCTCTGGCTGGCACAAGGTCCAGCGCTGGGTCAGCCGCAGGATGGCTTGACTCATCGCCTGGAAGAGGCTGATCTCGCGCTCCTTGACCTCGATTTGGAAGGCGCTTGTACGATTTGGTATGAAGCACTTTCGGCCCCTCCCGATGTGCGGGATGAGGCCCTCTATCGCCTCGCGCACTGGGTCGAACACTGCCCCGAATTCGAGGGGGCCGCTCTGGCGACACGCCTTGCCGAAGAGTTTCCATTGCCCGCGACACAGGTCTGGCGAGCATGGGACCTGGCAGCAACCCTCCTGCGCCGGGCGAGCCAGGACGCTCAGGCCACGGAATACTCCCCATCCCAATTGAAGCCCCAGGCGAGGGGGTGGCTCCCGGTTGCCGCTCCAACCCTTTGGGCCTTCGCAGCCCTCTCGTGGCCAGAGCAAAGCGAACCGGGTGAGGGCATCGGCGTCGGCGGCCTCGCCTGGACCAGAAGCTGTTTCACCGCTCGAAGTGCTGGTGCCGTCGTCCTGCGCTTCTCCTTTCCCAACCCGGGGCGGGCCATCCTCGACGGACGTGAGTTGGCAATTGTCGGTCCTGACACGGGACGTTCTTTCCCGGTGAAGCGACTCGTCGCCGTCCAACTTGAGGCCGGCTTGCACGAGTTGGAGGTTCTGCAAGGCGTCACTTCGGCTCTCACCGAGGTTCGGGTAGACTTCGTTCCAGCGGCTGCAGCAGAGGCCGCCGGGTGCGGCGGGGAGCCGAGTGGATGGCAGCCACTCCCTACCGAGAGCAAGCAGGTATCAGAGGGTCTCTCCCCCTGGCTCAAGTTGGCACACGGTCAGGTCAATGACAACGATCTCAAGGAGTGGGCGGCAGCCGCGTTGAACTCACCGGATGACTATTTGCGATATCGTAGCGCGCTCCAGGACCCTTCGCTTGCCATTCCCCGAAGCGATGAACTCTCCCGAGAACTTAGTGCCTCCGTCCTTGTCCACATGGATGCCTGCCTGCCTCGCCTCGACCTGGTTGACTCCCATCTAGCGGGGGGCGAGAGGGAGGCGGCTCGGAAGCTCCTGGATGAGAGCGATGACGGTTGCCTTGGCACCGCTCGCGGACTCCTCCTCCAGGCTGAAGTTGCCCTCTGGATGCAATGGGACGCGCTCTTCGACCGCTTTCTCCAGACAGCCCGGGACCGTTACCCGGGGAATTGCCAGGTGGAAGACCGGTGGAGCGAGCGACAGCGAGAACTCGGTCGACCGGTACCTCAATCTTCCTCGCCGTGTGAGGCGACCAAACGGGGGCTGGAAGTGGAGGCCCTGCGAAACGGAGAGGAAGTTGATGTGCCATCCCCCGAAAAGTTTGTGGAGGCCTGGCGGGTTGCCTCCGGTCCTCGCAAAGAGCGCCTATTGCCAGCCCTGGCTGCGGCCATTGACTCACCTCAGTGGCGAGCCGTGGCAGACGAGCTGATCCGCACCGATGCACACTTCGCCTGGAGGTTGGCAGACCATTTTCTGGCCATGGGCGAATCGGGAATAGCGGGGCGTTTCGCCACCCGGGCCACCGAACATCGCAATACCTGGGAGTCGCTCCGAACCCAGGCGGGACGAGCCTTCCACTGGGCAGACGTTCTACCCGGCCTGACCGATTTGGAACTCGTCATTGACGAATACATCGACGACGGTTTTGCCGCCGGCAGCAACAGAGTAGTCGTTCTCGACGAGGCTATTGCCCGTCCGGGGGTCAACGGCTGGCTGACGCTTGCGGAGACTACGGTCTTGCACGTTACCTCCCCAGATGCTGCGGAGGCCATTGGCGAAGTCTCTGTGAGCCCTGACGAAGAGCTGGTAGAACTCGCTGTCCGGAAGGCAGACGGACGCTGGTTCGGCCCCTCGAACAGCGGTGGCCCGGGCTTCAAGGAGACCTTCAGTCTGGCCGGACTTGCCCCCGGGGATTTCATCGTCCGACGCACCATCCGTGAAGTTGGACTACGGGGAGGGCCCGGTGGGTGCTATGTGCTTCCCGCGTTCTATTTCACCCCCCGTGAGGCCCCCGTCTATCTCTCGCGCTACGTCCTTGTCGATGCTTCCGACCGATGGGAGGTATTGGCCAGTGACCGGGTCATCCTTGAACGGGGTGAAGGGCGTCTAGTCGCCGAGATGAGGAAACTCGAACCGGTTCCGGCAGAGCCTCGTTGCCCCGATGCTGCGGCCGGTCTCGAATGGATCCAGGCTCGGCGACCCTGCGTCTCCTGGGACCGATTGAGGGACCGAGTTGGAGATGCTTTGCTGGGTTACTGCAACGGCACCATCGAGGACGCAGCATCGAAGAGGCCCGAAGCTATCTACCGTAAAATGTTTGGGGCCGTGGAAGATGATGGCTCATCACTCTTTGACACGTCACAGCGCGATATTTTGGAACGGGGCCGTGGCAACCGCACGCTTGCCCTCTACTGTGCGTTGATTCAATCAGGATTCGATGCCCATATTGTGGCAATACACTCGCCGGCGGCCCCCGCCATTGAATGGCATCGGCCGAATCTGTCGCCCTTCGACGTCATGCTGGTCTATGTGGCTGGCGAGAAGAGCCGTTGGTTCGACCCCTACGACAAACTCTCGGCCCCCGGCTATATCCGGCCTGCCCTGCGGGGCCGAACCGGCATGGTCTTGACACCTCGTTACCCCCGTCTCTTCCTGGCGAGCGACGATACTCCCCATTCCGAAGGTTGGAACATCGCGCTTGAAGGTGAGTTGGAGGCCGACGGACGACTCCACGGCGAATTGGTCCTGAAGGCATCGGGGGATGCAGCGGTGACAACCGACCGACAGGTGCGCAATCAAGGCGAGGAGGCCAAAGCGCGCCTGGCAGAGAGTATCCTCTACATGATGCTCCCCGGAGTAGCGGTGAGTTCTGCAAAGTACCACCTTGATCGCGCAACAGTCCGGTTGAATCTCGAATTTGAAGGCAAGATTGACCTGGCCAACGATGGACGAGTCCTCCTTCGGCTCCCCCCGGCACCGGCCCAGGAGTTGGTCCAGTTGGCGCAGCGCGATAGTGCCCTCTATTTTGGCGGGATGCTGCCCACAGAACTCTCCATCGACCTCGCCGTCGATAGTGCGCTATCCTGGACCGTGCCCACCGGTTCTGAACTGGGCAGCGACGGTTTCGCCGAACTTGACCTATCAGTGCAGGCGGGAAAGCGCTCTTTGCAAGTGCACAAGCGAGTTCACGCACCGCCGCAGCGTATTGAGCCCCACAACTACCGCGCATTCGTTCAATCGGTGATTCGGCTTCATCGCCTGAGACTCTTGCCTGTCGAGGTGCGCCATGCGGGCGATGATTAGCCGATCTATCGGGCGGCTCGTCGTCGCCGTGACGGTACTCATCGCAGTCTTCGCACTGACCTTCGCGGTCATGCGTCTGGCCCCTGGGGGGCCCTTTGACCGGATGGAGCGGCTTCCTCCGGAGGTGCTGGCCAACCTCGAAGCGCGTTACAGTCTCGACCAGCCGCTGCCGGTGCAGTTTCTGCATTTGCTCGGTGGGTACGCCGTCGGCGACTTCGGCCCGAGTTTGACCTTCGCCCCAGGTCGTACCGTGGGAGAAGTCTTGTGGGCCACCTTGCCCATCTCCGTGGAACTCGGTCTTTACGCTCTCCTCGTCGCCATCATCGTCGGTGTGGGGTTGGGAATTCTAGCTGGGAGCCGTCCAGGAGGCTGGCTCGACCGCTCTGTCTCAGGGCTCTCTCTGGTGGTTATAAGTGCCTCCATAATCGTCGTTGCCACTCTGGTGCGGGCCATCTTCATTACGCCAGATGGTCCCTTCACGCTGGGTGGATTCGACTCCTGGCGGAATAAGGTGTTGCCCAGCGTGACTCTTGGTCTGGCTTACGCTGCCATTCTCGCCAGATTAGTCCGCGCCAATGTGGTCGCGCGTCTCGGCGCGGATGTTGGTAAGGGTGCGATTGCGCGAGGGGTGACTCCCCGCCGGGCATTTCTTACCTATGTTGTTCCCGAGGCGTTGGTTCCCATGCTCTCTTACATGGGGGCAGTAGTGGCGGCCATGCTTACCGGTTCCTTTGTGGTCGAGACGATCTTCGCAATTCCTGGGGCGGCTGCGCTCTTCGTCGAAGGGGCTCAGGCCCGCGACTACCCGCTTGTGATGGCGGCAATCATGGTCTACACGAGCCTCCTTGTGGGCCTCAATTTACTCTGTGAGTGGCTCCAGACCTTCCTCGACCCACGACTCCGGGCCGCGGCACGACGGGCGGGGCGGCCATGAAAATGACCTTCGGTAATATTACTGCCCGGGTCGCACTGGGCCTCTTGAGCCTGTTGCTCCTGGCCGCGCTTGGTGCTGACTTCGTTGCGGCAGGCCTCATCGGTTACACATTTGACGAAGTCCACCCGCGGGATTCACTACTGCCACCCGGCTCACTTTCCATTCCCCAGGAGCAGCGCAGCTATGATGGCAACCGGGAGTCGTTTGCCCTCCTCGATTTGGATGGCGACGGTGCTCTGGCGGTGGCGCAGACCGATAGTGCCGTACCCGGCGAGTTGGCCCGGGCTAGAAGGCGGGGCAAAGAGGCCTGGCGAGCCTGGAAGCAGCAAGCGCGATTGCCAGCCGAGCGGCACTCCGGGATTCCATTGGGAAGACTGGTGAGCACCTTTGAACGTGCGTCCACGATGGATAGCAATCGTGATGGTCTGCTGGACCACCAGGAAATGCTCCACGGAACCGCTCCATACCATCTGGAAGAGGCCGACCTCCGGACGATGGACAGTGACGGCGATGGACGGGTTGTTGTTGCCGAATTCCTGGGCGCTCCCAGGTCTCGTCGCCATCTGCTGGGGACCGACTCCCTCGGCCGTGATCTGGCCGTAAGGCTGCTTTATGGGCTACGTGTCACCCTGCTCGTGGCCCTTTGCGCCACTCTCATCGCCTTTCTCATGGGGGCCGGAGTTGGCCTTGCTGCAGGGTTCCTGGGGGGACGTATTGACACCACTCTCCTACGACTGCTGGAGGTGCTCCAAGCTGTACCTTTCATCTTTGTCGTCATACTTCTCACCGTCGCTACTCGTGATGCTCTTGTCTTGAAGGTCGAAAGCGCTCAGGGTCAGGCGCTGGCGCAGGCGGTGGTACTCTTCTGCGCGCTCGGAGCTGTCCAGTGGTTTTCCCTGGCTCGGTATGCCCGCGGTCTGGGGGCCTCCCTGCGCAGCGCGGAGTTTGTCCTGGCGATGCGCTCAATGGGATACTCCACCACCCGCATCGTTACCCGTCATTTGTTGCCTAACGCACTCCTGCCGTTACTCGCGTTCGGCACGTTGCTGGTTCCCACTCTTGTCCTGGAAGAAGCATTCCTCTCCTTTCTTGGATTTGGCGTGCAACCTCCCTTCCCCTCAATCGGTATCTTGCTCAATGATGGCGTGGCCATGCTCGAAATCGCCCCCGCCCTGATGGTGGCACCGGCACTGACCTTGCTGGCCCTTACCTGGAGCCTTCACGTGGTCTCTCATTGGCTCTTGCAGCGGGCTGGCGGTGGAGGTGCCTCATGATCCGTTGCCACCATCTGACCGTCGTGACGAAAGGGGGGATGATGCTGCTCAAGCCCCTCTCCTTCACTCTTCCCGATGGCGCCAGCTTGTTCATTGTCGGTGAATCGGGGTCGGGGAAGAGTTCCTTTCTGGAGGCTATCGCGGGGATCTCTCGACATGTCATCTCCGGCTGGATCGGACGTCCCCCTGAACTTGCCGATGACCTGCGCAGTGGAGAGGCTGAACGCAGGTCCCCTGAGGATTCCTCGAGAGCAAGCAGGCGGCGACGGAGCAAGGACCGGCGCGGCCACCAGTTGCCTGGCGCCCTCCTCGCTGTACAAGAGTCGTCGACCGCGTTTTCACCCTATCGCAGGTTGCGTTTCCAGTGGCAGGACGTCACATCTCTGGCTAGTGATGGGGAAGAGCGGGCCAAAGGAATCCTCGAGCACATCGGCCTTCCCATAGAGGTTCTTGAGCGTTATCCCCATGAATGTTCAGGCGGCATGCTCCGTCGCGTGAACATCGCGGCCGTATTGGCCGCGTGGCCGACCGTCGCGCTCCTGGACGAGCCCACCGGTGGTATCGACCCGTCCAGGCGGTGGAGCGTCATCGAGGCAATTCGAAAGTACTCCCCTCGTTTCATCGTTGCTACCCATGACATGGGGTTGGTTGGCCGTGGCGGCGAAGACCATGTCCTCGTTCTCAAGAATGGAAATGCGCTTGAGTTTGGCCCAGCCAACGAGATTATCACCTCGCCGGAGCACCCCTATACGAAATCTCTTCTAGAAGCTGGGGGAAGAGGATGACAGCTCTCCTTGAAGTCAGTAACGTCGGCGTACGATATGCTCCGAAAGAGCCCCTCCGGCTGGCCGACTTCTCCTGCCGCCTTGAAGGTGCTGAGACCCTCGTGCTGGTGGGTGAAAGTGGGGCTGGAAAGAGCACGGTTCTTGGCATGGTGAGCGGTCTTCTGGCGCCGACCGAGGGGAGTGTTCACGTTCTTGGAGAGAACCCCTATGCCGGGGCGCATCGCAGAGTGCAGCGACATCTGGGCCAGATTAGACAGCAGCCTCGTGCGTCGCTGGACCCCTCTCAGTCGGCCCTCGACGCGGTTGCCGAAGTCCTCCAGCATCTGCGCGGTGTGGCAGCGGCAGCGGCGCGTGAGAAGGCCTCCGAGATGTTGACGGCCTGTGGTGTTGCAAAGAGCCTCCACCTGCGGCGCCCGTCGGCCCTCTCTGGTGGAGAGTGTCAACGGGTCGCGCTGGCTCGCGCCCTGGTACATAAGCCGGCGTTGCTGGTGGCCGATGAGCCCACCGCTGCCCTCGACCCCATTGTCGCTCAGGAGACTTTAGGCGTGCTCCTGGAGCGAGTGGCCGAATATGGAGCCGGGCTCCTCTATGTCACGCATAACCTCAACGAGCCGGAGAGAATCGGAGGTCAACTGGGCGTGCTCCTTGGGGGCAAGATGGTTGAGTGGGTGACGACCTTCACTAGTTGGGAGTCAATGACCCACCCATATACCCGGTATCTGGCCCGCTCGCGCAATGAGCCGGTAGCCAATCTGGTGCTGGCAGGGAGCGGTTGTCCCTTTCGCAACCTCTGCCCACGGGCCGACGAAAAGTGCTCCACTGCGCCGCCGGAAGAGCTCTTCGCCGAAGGTCATGCTGCGCGTTGTTGGCACTGGTAACGCGCAGCCCGCTCAGTATGAACTTCCATATGGCCCCAGGATTGCGCCTAACTTGTCGGCCGGGGCAAACCACACATGAAATCGATTGGGTGCGGCGGAAGATATGTCCACTACTCGGATCAGGGCATTTGCCGAAACCTCAAACTCAATTGCTGGCTGCTCACTCACCTTGAGTGGTCCTACACCTGACTCGGCCTCAAGGTGGTCAAAGCTGTAATCCCCATACCAAATCACGGCCCACACTTCTCCAGGGCCCCCGGGAATTATGGCGGCGTGGACCGCGTTTCCACCGCTCCAGGATAGGTTGCCCAGGGAAGCAAAGAGTATCTTCCCGCCGGCTTTCGGAAGGTCTTTGGCCGTGGCCCTGGACAATAACTCCTCCGACATCGGGGGGGCAGTGGAGAGGTCAAGCTTCACCCCCACGAGATCACCATCGTCAACCCCATTCTGGCAGGGTGGAGGCAGCAACTCCGTACCGCAAAAGCGGGTCACCGGGCGGTGCATCATACGGGCCAGAGATACAGATACGCCGGTGGAGGGGTTGGGAATGCCGGAGAGGGAGTGCAGTAAGTCCTTGGGTCGTGCGCAATACTCTTCAGGCCACGGTCGGCTGAAATCCTGCCAAAGCTGCTTCAGTCGCACTATTGCCACCGTCGCGCTGCGCAGGAAGGGCACGTCACGATAGTCGGGCAGGAGGTTGACTCGGGTCAACTTGTTGCGCTCGGCAATAGCGTAATCAGCTTCTCCAGCGAGCATCAACGGGGGAGTCACTGGAAAGACCTCCTCAGCGTATTCAGGTCGCGCCTGAAGGCTCCGAGCATCCATGGGGGCATTGTAGCTGGGGAGGGCGAGGAGGAGTCCTCCCCCGACCAGGATCACACCCGCACCGATGAGGGACGGTCGTGCCAAACGGTCGGTCTGCCAACTCTTTACCAGGTAGCAGATGCCCGCCGCCACCGCCACCACCACGGGCTGCACGAAGCAGAGGAAGATCCCCGATTTGTTGGGCTCGATCCAATTGGCCGTCACCGAAAGGAGCAGCCACACGGGCAGTGTCCACAACGCCCCAAAGAAGAGCAGCCGTCGGCCCTCTCGCCAGCTTCCAACGATGCCTATCGCCACGGCCGCTAACCCCGCCAGACCGAGGGTGACTACGATTTGCAGAGGCAGGGCCACGAAATTTGGGAAACCGTTAAATGGGCTGCGCACCGGAAGCTCAATGAAGGGCCAGTTGAGCAGGCCGTGGAGAGTGAACTCCAGCCCAAGGAATCGGTGGGTCATGGCCGGCAATCCTGCGAAGGACTCATAGAGAGGGAGGCCAACCAGCCAGGCCCTGGCGTGGACGAAGATCCACGGCATTGAGAAGAGCAGAATGCTCAGGGCAATCGTCGTCAGATTGGAAACGGGTTCAGAGCCGAAATACCGATGGTACCAGGCGGCGTCGTATTGTCGCTCCTTCCCGCGCACTACGACAGCATAGATAATCGCCGGCAGCGCCAGTAACCCAACGTGGCGGATGCCGATGAAGAGTCCAAAGAAGAGGCCGACGAGGAGCCACTGCGTGCGACGAGCTGAAACAAGGTAGAAGATCACGCTTCCCAAACCGAGGCAGAGGATGTTCTCATCCACCAGAGAGATACCCAGCGCCCAGGGATTGCAAGCCATCAGGAAGCCAGCTACGTAACCGTATCCACTCTGCCCAAGATGCTCTCGAGCCGCGTGGTATCCAAACCAGGCGGCGAGAAGTCCCATAAAGGCGTGCAATAAGCGGAATCCCGGAAGGCCGAACAGCGCGACGAAAGGGGCCACGAATACCGACGGCCCCATGCGCTGGTGGCCGTTCCAGATAAAGAAGGCGTTACGCCCTTCGAAGCACTCCGTGCATCCATCAAAGTAGAGGGGTAGGTCGGGTAGCAAATAGGGGTGCAGTGGAAGCAGGCACGCTCTGGAGATGCACCGCTCCTGATCAAATGCTGCGCTGTCATAGCCGATGAGGTAGAGCGCGGTCACACCCGTGAGGAAGAGCGCCAGGCGCCAATCCCATGCGTCGGCTACCGTCCGCACCAACCTGTGCCATGCGGGGCGTGCCCCGCCTGCATGGCGCCTTACCAACGCGAACGCTACCAGAGTCACTAGCAGACTGTTGCCAATGACGAACCACCCGGTCAGGTAGACGGGAAATCTGAGACCGAGAAAGCCAACTAGAGTCAGGCTAAGATAACAGACCAGGGCGACTCCCACCGCGCCAGCCATGGCCATTCGGGCGCCTCTGTATTTTTCGCGTGCTACCGCCTCAACGACCACAAGACCCGGCAGTACAAATGCCACAAGGAAGGCGAAGATTACATAGAGAAAAGTGAGTAAGGCCATGGTGCTTAACGCTCCCAACCAGTGGTGGCGATGGTACGGGCAGGGCGGGCACCAGTCAAGATTGGGCAGCCGGAAACGCGCTACTTGCTCAACCTCTGGTATCGGGGTAGACTGTCCTCGATGGCTGGAAACCAAATGAAAGATAACGGAAGATGGCAGGCGGTACAACAACTGGCGGCGCTCTTCCTCTGCGTACTCGTAATCGGGTGTGGCGATGGCGAGAGTGGCGAGCAGACTTTTTACATCGGCTGGACAGTTCTTGGACTGATCTGCCTCGGCATGCTGGTGCTGGTTGGCGGGTTCATTCGTTACATTCGGCAGGGGGCCAAGCAGCGCCCCCAGGGTCCGAAATCACTGGAATATGAGTATCACGCCACCGACGAAGGCGACGACAACGACCCCTTCCGTCAGCCCTGAGGCCCCTCAAGTTTCAGTGATAGCTCTTCCTCTCCTCGGATAATTCGTCCGCTTCCTTCCCAGGATAGCCTGAACTTGGGATAAACAACGGAGATGGACTTTCGGAAGTCCCACTCGCCGGCTTCCGCCGGGACTGCCTGTCCGTCCAGTCGAATGGTACCTTTGGTCAGGTCGTGGTGAAAGATGACGCGATAGCCAGGGTCGATGTTGGCAACCGCTATTCCCCGCCGCTGGATTTCCAGCTCGTAGCCTCGGTCCACGAAGCTGACTATGCCGGCAGCCAGGCGCGCACAATCCTCAAGCTGGAAAGTCATACCGCGGTTGGTGTAGTAGGCCGTGCCGCGCCCGGGAAACTCGATAGTGACCTGATAGACTCCCTGTTGGCGCCACTCCTCTAGTATCCGCGTCTCATCGTCCAGGTAGGTTCGCATTGCTGCAGCAACGTCCTTTCGTTCGCCAGCGAATCGCTCTCGCCAGTCCTTCACCCGCTTCCCGTCGCCATCGTCCAACGCGGGGAGGGCGGCCTCCAATGATGGAAAGGGACCAACCCCTTCCGCACAGCGCTGCTTCCACTGAGCGTCGCCGAGGCGGTCTAGTACCAGGGCCAGGGCCGCTCCAGTTCGATAGTACTTCCATTTCTGCAGGTCCTTGGGCCGGAACTCCTTGAAGTAAGCAACCAGTTCAGAAGCTACTGAATTTGAAGTGGCATAGCCGGCGGCGATAGCATACATCTCCTCGACGTAGCGCGCCGAACCCTCCACAAGTTCCTCCCATTCCTCAATGGCGAGTGCCCGCTCACCATCCGTCCCAGCCCCGTAGCGGGCCAATCGCAATGCCACGTAGGTGCGTCCGGGAAGGGACAACGCGCTCGCATCCTCCAGAGCTAGCAGGATGGCCAGCGCCTTCTCCTCCAGGCGAACGAGATAGGCGTTTTCTTCGTTGCGGTAAGGGTAGCGGCACGCATCGGGATACTCCACCGTTTCCCACTCGGTGTGCTGGAAGAAATGGAATACCTCGTGGACCAGCAGGCGGTAGAAGGTCGCATCCTTGGTGCGATTGAGATGGCGAACCAGGAAGACCGGCTGTCCATCAAGCGGAAATTCCTTCGCGAAAGGGAGATTATTGCTCACCCGTAGTTCTCGACTGTCTACTGCGTAGACCTGTTCCTTCAACCATGGCTGCAAAATGGCGACCCGACCCTCAGCCACAAGACGAGGGTTCACCACGAAGCTGCGCCCCTGAGGTCTGAAGATCAGGAGAGGAATCGTGTGTGGTGCGTAGCCGGGCCAGATGGATTTCCCTTCCGCACGGCTGACGTCCAAAGCTGTTTGGACGACCCGCAGGGCTCGCTCCTCTCCGTCCGATAGGCCGGGGAGGGCCGGTGTTACTATCTCTCGTGGACAACCCGTGGCGGAAAGGGACAGTAGGCAGAGGAGTAACAGGTGGATCTGGCGACGCGCAAGACTCATCGCTCCATTGTACGCAAAGTAGCTGTTGATACAAGGTACACGCACACGCTAGAATCCCCTTGTTAGACGTGGCCGCACCAATGGAGGTGGAGTGCTCGACCAAATCGCTATTGCCCAGTTTGACCCCACCCCGGGGGACATTCATGGGAATACCACGGAGATCATTCGCCAGATGGCCGCGGCCGAGAGCCGCGGCGCTCATCTTCTGGTCTTCCCGGAAGAGTGCATCAGTGGCTACTGTGTAGGCGACCTCAACCGAAATGAAATGCTGGTCAGGGAGAGTCTCGCTGCGCTGGAGCAGCGCATCGCGCCGGCCTCAGGAAGCATGGCGGCCGTGGTCGGCCTCATCTCCCCTCGCCCCGGGGAAAACCTCAATGACGGGGCTGCCGGAGCCTGCAACGGATTTGCTGTGGTCCAGGACGGACAGGTTGTCGGGCGGGGCTCGAAATCGCTCCTGGTAGATGATGGTGTATTCTATGATTCCAGGTACTTCCTGCCCGCCTCAATTGACGATCTGACCCCGGTTTCCATCGCTACCCCAGCCGGCCCCATATCACTCGGCATCATGATTTGCCACGACATGTGGGATGATTACAGTTCGCTTAGACCCTCGACAGCGCTAGCCGCTCTCGGGGCGCAACTGCTGGTTGTAATCAACTCCTCGCCTTACCACGCTCGTCGTCTCGAGCAGCGTCTGACCACCGCCCGGGCACGTGTAGCTGAGACCGGGCTGCCCCTCGTCTATGCCAATGCATGTAGCGTCCAGGACAACGGCAAGAATGTCATCGTTTTCGATGGCGGCAGTTTCATTCTGGATGGCCTGGGGGACGCTCGACTACTTGCCCCGCAGTTCTCACCTGGGCTCTTTCTGGCGGAGTCAGCGGTGGTCGCAGAGCCGCCCCGCGCAACCCGAGCCAATGAGCTGCTCGATGCTCTCCTCTTCGGTATTGAGGGGTTCTTTCGACGAACCGGGGTGGAGAGAGCGGTGATCGGTCTTTCGGGAGGGATCGACTCTTCAGTTTCGGCGGCGCTGCTAGTCCAGGCGCTTGGAGCTGACAGCGTTCTGGGAATCAATATGCCCACTCGCTTCTCCAGCCAGACAACACGCGACAATGCTGGTGAGTTGGCAAGCCGGCTCGGGATCGAGTATATCGTCCATCCCATCGAAGAGATCGTTCGCCAGAAGCTCGACGCATACAAGGCTGTAGCCGGCGAGGAGATGGCCACCTTGACCTTTGAAAACATCCAGGCACGGGAGCGAGGAAATGTCCTCATGACATACGCTCAGGAGCGTGAGGGACTGGTTGTCGGCAATGGCAACAAGACGGAGTTTCAGCGCGGCTATGCCACCATGTATGGCGACATTCTTGGTGCCTTGATGCCTCTCGGCGACCTGGCGAAGACGGACGTCTATCGGGTTGCTGACGCAATCAATGATCGCTTTGGCGAGCCCATACCACGCCAGGTCATAACCATCCCGCCATCGGCCGAATTGTCCGCCGAGCAGGATATCGACAAGGGACAGGGGGACCCCTTCGACTACGACGTCGAAGGACCCATGGGGCAAGAACTCATCGAGAACGAGCGCACTCCGGCGAGCCTGCGGAAACTCTTCGAGGAGCGAGCCCTCGACCCCGAGTTGTGGGCGCCTGTACGCGCCTCTGTTCAAGTTTATGACAAGCACACTCCCGAGGAATTCGAAAGACTGGCATGGGAGGTTTTTCGGGCCATCGAACGCACTGTCTTCAAGCGTATCCAGGCGCCGCCGGTGCTCAAGCTATCGCGTAAGGCTTTCGGGTTTGACCTGCGGGAGGCGGGCTTTGCCCGGTTAAAGTTCTAAGTCAGTTTCTCCCTGAATCGTGCAACGTCTTCAAGGGCCAGAGGCCGCCACTGCCGCTTTCCCATCTTGCGCTCCAACTCGCGTGGATCAAGTTGCAGACTGGTGACGTGTTTGCCCTCTGCCGAAAAGACGTGAGCACGGCTCTTTGGACCAATGACGATTACGGTCTTGTTGCGGACATCCAGGAGGAAGCGGTCGTCTGAGGCTCGACTGGTGTCAGAAAGGGCCTGTCCGATGGGCCGTCGACCAGCTTCATGATGCTCTTGGGCGTGGCGCGTGCGCTCCCGGCGGAATTTGAAAATGCGCTCCAGATCTCCCCGCAATTGATGTAGCAGTGGGCCGATTCGCTTATCCAGTTCACCGTCACTTCCGCGACGCTCTCGCAGTTGAACCTGGCGTCCCAATGAGTGAAGCCTCTGCCGCGCGATTCGCAACGATTCGGCGAGACGCGCAGCAACGCTCCGGGCAGGACCCCGGTCGGCGGCCTCAGCTATTTGGTCCACCGTCAGCCCCAGCACGTTGAGGCGCAATCTTGACCGATCTGAGCCGGTCCGAGTCTCCACCACCTGAATGGTCAGGGCAATTCGGTTGCCCGCATCAGTTGCCATTCGCAACCCCACCGGAATCAATCCCAGTACCACCTGTCCCTGAACATTGTAGGCGAGGGAGCCACTGCCGAAACCGGGGAGCAAATCGCCGCTCAATTCGTCTGCCATCTGGACCATAGCAACAACTTCAGGGTGGTCGCCATAGAGTCGGTCGACGCTCTCGAACCCGCGGGCCAGACAGACGTTGGCGAATCCCTCCCATGAGGGTTTCCCCGTAGCCGTGTAGCCGACGAAAGTCTCTACCGGGTCGCCAGGCTCACCGTGCAGACAATCGGGTGCGTCACACTGAAAGCAGTAGACCCGGCCCATGCGAAAGGCCTTGTGAGCAGTCAATCCCTCCAGGATTCGATCCCGGTAAGTTTCCACCAGGTCTATTGCCCGCTCACGCTGGGTTTCTGCATCCGGTCGGGTATCCAGTGCCACGCGTACCGGTAGCTGGATGGCAGGTATGGGAAATGGTTCGCCGCGGGCCAGACCATACTCCTCGGCGATGGTGCGAGCGACCTCGTAGAGCTCACGGAAGACTCGCTCCGCACGCTCCTCAGGTCCGGGCTGGCGCCCGTTCTTGCGGCCTGATTTCGAGCGGGGCTCTTTGCCCGAACTGTTCTTGCTTCCTTTCTGCCCGGCGGAGGTCCGCTTCATGGTTCCATCTCACAACGACGCGTTTGGCGCGCCATTTACCTTGAGCGATTCTACAGCAGTAGGGCAGCCAAGGAAATGATCAGTTGGCTTCCGGAGGATCAAACCGATCTGATCACGGCTGTACCCCGGTCCGTTCTTGAAGGGAGGTATGGCGTT
>CAZFVN010000004.1:0-96283 GCA_964522395.1 uncultured Myxococcales bacterium | reverse complement strand
ATCTGTTGGCGTCAGCCTACGGTGGTTCGAACCCACCCCCCGCCACCCTGTTGCGATTGTTGGCTGCGGGAGTAGCTCAGTTGGTAGAGCATCAGCCTTCCAAGCTGAGGGCCGCCGGTTCGACCCCGGTCTCCCGCTCCCAGGTAGTAAGCGCCTCGCAGCGCAATTTTGATAGTCGGGCCTACGTAGCTCAGTAGGTAGAGCACGTCCTTGGTAAGGACGAGGCCATCGGTTCAATCCCGATCGTAGGCTCCGTAGTGATTTTATTGAACGAGGTTTCCTAAGCGCGGTTCATCAAGGAGGAACATCATGGCGAAGGAAAAATTTAAGAGAACAAAACCCCACGTCAATGTTGGCACCATCGGCCACGTTGACCATGGCAAGACGACCCTGACCTCCGCAATTACGATGTTTGCATCGAAGAAGGGCTGGGCAGAGTTCATCAGCTACGACGAAGTTGCCAAGGCATCGGCTGCTCATGGTCGTCGCGATGAGACCAAGATTCTGACGATTGCGACTTCCCACGTGGAATACCAGTCGGAGAACCGCCATTACGCCCATGTTGACTGCCCGGGTCACGCTGACTTCATTAAGAACATGATTACCGGTGCGGCGCAGATGGATGGCGCGATCCTGGTGGTTGGTGCCGATGATGGCCCCATGCCGCAGACTCGTGAGCACATCCTCCTGGCTCGCCAGGTGAACGTGCCCGCAGTGGTCGTATTCCTTAATAAGGTTGACCTGCTCGACGACGAAGAGTTGCTTGAGTTGGTGGAAATGGAAGTACGTGAACTGCTCGACAAATACGAATTCCCTGGCGACGACATTCCCGTAATCAAGGGCTCGGCCTACAAGTCCTTGCTCACGGATACTCCTGACCATCCGGACAATCAGGGTATTGTCGATCTCCTGGAAGCCTTGGATACCTACATTCCAGAGCCTGAGCGTGAAACCGACAAGCCGTTCCTGATGCCCGTGGAAGACGTCTTTTCCATTAAGGGCCGTGGAACCGTTTGCACCGGCCGTATCGAGCGTGGCCAGATCAAGACCGGCGAAGAAATCGAAATCGTCGGGATGCGCAAGGAAGTCCGCAAGACTACCTGCACTGGCGTTGAAATGTTCCGCAAGACGTTGGATTCCGGTATCGCCGGTGACAACGTTGGCCTTCTGCTTCGTGGCGTGGACAAGCGTGAAATCGACCGTGGCATGGTTTGCGCCAAGCCCGGTTCCATCACTCCCCACCGCAAATTCAAGGCCGAAGTTTACGTGCTGAAGAAGGAAGAGGGTGGCCGTCACACCGCATTCCGGAGTGGCTATCGTCCCCAGTTCTTCATGAAGACCATGGACATTACCGGGTCGATCTTGCTGGAAGGCGATCGTCAGATGGTTATGCCGGGCGACCACGCCAACTTTGACGTGGAATTGATTTACCCGGTTGCCATGGAGAAGCTGTTGCGGTTTGCCGTTCGTGAAGGCGGTCGGACCGTTGGTGCTGGCGTTATTACAGACATCATCGAATAACGTCGAGGCCTTACCGGGCAGGCTGCCAACGGCAGCCTCGCCTCTGATTTGAGGAGTTCGCAATGGCGAAGAAAGGCGCTAGGGTGATAATACATTTGGAATGCACGACCTGTCGAAAATCGGGTCTGCCGGGTGTGAGCCGCTATACGACAGTTAAGAACAAGCGGACCACTACCAAGCGTCTTGAACTGAGCAAGTATTGCAAGTTTGAGCGCAAGCATACTAAGCACAAGGAAACCCGGTAGTTTGATAGACAGGAGTCGTGTCGCGGGCCAGTAGCTCTAATTGGCAGAGCGTCGGACTCCAAATCCGAAGGCTGGGGGTTCGAATCCCCCCTGGCCTGCCAGCGTTTTGAGGTCGGTTTAATGAATCTGCAGCGCTTCGTGAATATCGGGTACGTCCTGGTTGGTCTTCTGTCCTGGGTCATCAGCTCCAGCCTCTTTGGTTGGGTGATGGACCTTATTTCGCGGGACTTTGATCGGCCCCTCATTGGCACCGACTTCGCTCGTAGCGACCTGTTAGGGTTGGTCTGCGGGCTGGCGGCAGGCATTGCGTTGAAGCTGAATCGCAACGTCAACACCTGGGCCCTTGAGGTAGCCAACGAACTGAAGAAGGTGACCTGGCCGTCGTGGGACGAGACCCGAATGTCCACTGTGGTAGTTATCATTACATCAATCATCGTGGCCCTGATTCTGGGAGCCTTCGATGCACTGTGGGCATTCCTGTCGTCCGCGATTTACAGCCTCGGTTAGGATTCACGGAGAGGACGTTTCCCATGAGCGACGAAATGAAAGATCTTGAACTGAAATGGTATGCCGTCCACGCCTTGAGTGGATATGAGGAGAAGGCCAAGAACTTCCTTCTCTACTGGGTCAAGGATGCGGAACTAGAGGACCATTTTGGTGAGATTATCGTGCCTACGGAGACGGTGGTATCGGTAGTAGATGGCAAGAAGAAGAGTTCCACCCGGCGCTCCATGCCGGGCTATCTCTTCGTTGAGATGCATCTAACGGAAGAGACCTGGCACCTGCTGCGAAACACGGAAAAGATCACCGGTTTCGTCGGCAACTCTCGCAATCCGCGCCCCATGCGGATGCGTGAGATCAATAAGGTGCGGAAGCAGATGGAAGAGGGTGCCGAGGCACCGAAACCCGCCGTGACCTTCGATGAAGGCATGGCCGTGCGCATTATTGACGGTCCATTCGCCACCTTCTCTGGACAGGTGGACGAGGTCAAGGCAGACAAGCAGAAGCTGCGAGTTCTGGTGACCATCTTCGGCCGGCAGACGCCGGTGGAATTGGATTTCATGCAAGTAGAGAAGGTGTGAGGTAAATCATGGGTAAGAAAGTTATAGCCAATCTCCGATTGCACATCCAGGGCGGCCAGGCCACCCCGGGTCCCCCCGTTGGTCCCGCCCTCGGACAGCACGGTCTCAATATCATGCAGTTCTGCAAAGCGTTCAACGCAGACACCACTGAGGTTGCCGGCTTACGGGTCCCGGTGGATATCACCGTCTTCGCCGACCGCTCCTTTAAGTTCGCAGTGCACACGCCGTGTGCTTCGGAACTGCTCAAGAGGGCTGCTAACATCAAGAAGGGCTCGGGCGTTCCGAATCAGTTGAAGGTTGGCAAGATCAATCTTGACCAGGTCAAGGAGATCGCTGCCGCCAAGATGAAGGACCTGTACGCAGCCGATGAGGCAGCGGCGGTCAAAACGATCAGTGGTACTGCGCGCAGCATGGGCATCGAAGTTATCGATTAAGACCTTACTGTGACGCAGGAGAGGGCACCTCTGAGTGCCCTCGCTAGGAGAGGATCGAAATGAGCAAAGGTAAGAAGTTTGAAGAGGCGCGAGAAAAGGTAGACCGAAACAAGGCTTACGTGGTCGGAGAGGGAGTTCCGCTGGCCAAGTCCCTGGGATTTGCCAACTTCGATGAATCAATCGACGTGGCTTTCCGGCTTGGTGTCAACCCGAAATACTCGGACCAGATGGTGCGCGGCAGTTGCATTCTTCCCCATGGCACCGGTAAGGAAGTTCGGGTCCTCGTGTTTGCCAAGGGCGAGAAGGCAGTTGAGGCCGAAAAGGCCGGCGCTGACCTCGTCGGAGACGATGAAATCGTGGCCAAGATCCAGGACGGTTTCCTGGACTTCGATAAGACCATCGCTACTCCAGATATGATGGCCAAGGTGGGGCGCCTCGGAAAGATCCTCGGGCGCCGGGGCATGATGCCCAATCCGAAGCTTGGAACGGTAACCTTCGACATCGAAAACGCGGTCAAGGAAGCGAAGGCCGGACGTATCGAGTTTAAAGTAGAGAAAGCCGGTATCGTGCACGCTTGCGTGGGACGCAAGAGTTTCACGGACGAGCAGCTCGTAGAGAATGTTAGCACGCTCGCTGAAGTGATTCTCAAGATGCGACCGGCTTCAGTGAAAGGAACTTACATCCGCTCCCTGGTGGTTTCCACCTCCATGGGTCCGGGTGTCAAGATTGATGCCAATGAATTGGCAGCAAGTTTAGCTAAGGTGAGTTCTTAACCCGGCGAGGCAGGTTTGCGTCTGAGAAGCAGGTGCGGCCCATAGGGGGTCGAATAAATCCTGCGGAGGCCAACCTTGCGATTCCCGCGATTCCCAGCCTACCCGGCTTCGCCAAAATAGGGAGGAGGCAGCATTGAAGAAATTGGAGAAGGTAGAGGTCGTTCAGTCACTTCGGGCGGTCCTCGGCGATTCTCCAGCTGCCGTTGTGGTGGAGTACAAAGGGATCACCGTTGCATCCCTTCATACTCTGCGCAACCAGCTGAGAGAGCGGGGCGCTACACTCAGAGTGGTCAAAAACACTCTGTTGCTCCGGGCCGTCGATGGCACTAGCAACGAGGCACTGAAGGATCTCGCCGGCGGACCCATCGCCGTGGCCTATGCGGCCCCGGATGGGGAAGTCGCCGGACTGGCGAAAGAGATCGTCGCGTTCAAGAAGCAGGAAGACTTGCTTGTGATTCGCGGTGGTGTGCTTTCTGGTAAGACACTTGACGTGGCCGGCGTGCAAGAACTGGCGACGCTTCCCAGCCTGGATGAATTGCGGGCGAAGACCCTCGGGCTCTTCAACGCACCGGCTGAGAAGTTCCTCAGTACGCTGCTGGCAGCACCAAGGAATTTCCTCGGTGTGTTGAACGCCAAAGTCGACAATGATGAATCTGCAACCAACTGATTTACTGAAGAGAGGGAACACAATGTCTGACATCACGATCGAACAGGTAAAAGACTTTCTAGGCAAATTGACCGTTGTTGAAATCGCCGGCCTCGTCAAAGATCTCGAAGAGGACTGGGGCGTCTCTGCTGCTGCCCCCGTGGCCGTAGTTGCCGGTGGCGGCGCCGCTGCTGGTGGTGGTGCTGAAGAAGCCGCTGAGCCCACCGAATTCAACGTCACCTTGACCGGCTTTGGCAGCCAGAAGCTCCAGGTTATCAAGGAAGTCCGGTCCATCACCGGCCTCGGCCTCAAAGAAGCCAAAGGCCTCGTTGACGGCGTTCCGCAGCCCCTCAAGGAAGGCGTCAACAAGGACGATGCTGCTGAACTCAAGAAGCAGATTGAAGGCGCTGGCGGAACCGTGGACATTGCGCCTGCATAGGTAGCATCAGAAGTAGCTTTGCTGAAGCGATGATGTAAGGGGGCGGGCCCCAGTGGCCCGCCCTTTAGCTCTCTTGCTAGAGGGATTATATGGGGTCCAATATCTCCACCGACCTGAGACTCAGGAAAAGCTACGGCACGTTGAAGACAATCGTCGAGCCACCCGGTCTGATTCGGGTCCAGAAGGAATCGTTCGAGAACTTCCTGCAAAAGGACGTTGTGGCCGACAAGCGCACCGATGCTGGTCTTCAAGGTGTATTTAAGTCGGTCTTCCCGATCAAGGGAATGAACGACCTCGTCAGCCTCGACTTCCAGTGGTACAAGCTGGAAGACCCGAAGTACGAAATGGACGAATGCCGGCAGCGGGGCATGACTTACCAGTCCCCGGTGCGGGTGAAGGTCTGTTTGACCGTCTACGAGGTGGACGAAGATACCGGCGTTAAGACGTTGCGCGACATGAAGGAGCAGGAAGTCTACTTCGGTGACATGCCGCTCATGACTCGCAACGGTACCTTCGTCGTCAACGGCGTCGAGCGTGTCGTCGTCAACCAGCTTCACCGCTCCCCGGGTGCTTTCTTCAAGAGTATCAAGGGGAAGAAGACGGGCGTGGGCAAGATCCTTTATGCTGCCCAGCTCATCCCTTACCGCGGAAGCTGGCTCGACTTCCAGTTCGATGCGAAGGACTTCATCTGGGTGTTGGTTGACCGTAACCGCTCCAAGAAAGCCAAAGTCTACGCATCAACCTTCCTGAAGGCCCTCGGATATACCTCCCAGGAACTCCTCGATTACTTCTATGATCGGGAGACAGTAAGGATTGACAAGAACGGCCTCTTCTGGCGCAAGCTCGACTTCGACCTTCTCAAAGAGAAGTGGGCCACCGTCGAGCTCAAGGATCCCAAGACCGGGCGTACCTTGATTCGACGCGGTGCTCGCATCACCGAGAAGCAGATCCGCCGCCTGGAGAAATTGAAGATCTCCGCCGCGCAGATGACCGAAGATGAGATCTGCACCAAGGTTGTGGCCGAGGACATCGTCGACGATGAAACTGGTGAGGTCCTTTGCGAGGCCAACCAGCCCCTGGACAAGACGCTCATGGAAGAGCTTCACGCCCGGGGAATCAAGGAATTCGACATCCTCTTCTTTGATGACCGCAACGTCGGGCCGTTCTTCCGCAACACCCTGGCCGCAGACAAGACGGAAACGCAGGACGAGGCGGTGATGGAGATCTACCGCAAGCTCCGTCCAGGCGATCCGGCAACTCCGGTTCAGGCCCGCAAGTACTTCGAGGGTCTCTTCTTCTCTCGTGCCCGCTATGACCTTTCTCCGGTGGGTCGGTTGAAGTTGAATACCCGTTTCCAACTTGACGAGCCCCTCGATTCCACCATCCTCACCAAGCGCGACATTATTGAAGTGGTGCGCTATCTGGTGGAACTGCGCAACGGCCGTGGTGACATCGACGACATTGACCATCTTGGCAATCGCCGAGTGCGGTCGGTGGGCGAATCGTTGGAGAACAAATACCGGGTAGGTTTGGTGCGAATGGAGCGCTCCATTAAAGAGCGCATGAAGAGCCAGAGTGCCGAATTGGATAAGCTGATGCCCCACGATTTGATCAACTCAAAGCCGGTTATCGCGGTGGTCAATGAGTTCTTCGGGTCAGGCGAGCTATCCCAGTTTATGGACCAGACCAACCCCCTCTCCGAGATGACCCACAAGCGGCGTCTTTCGGCGCTGGGACCGGGCGGTCTGACCAGAGAACGCGCTGGCTTTGAAGTCCGAGACGTTCATAACACGCACTACGGGCGTATCTGCCCCATTGAAACTCCTGAAGGGCCCAACATTGGTCTCATATCGTCCCTCTCCACCTACGCACGTGTTAACGAATATGGTTTCATCGAAACCCCCTATCGCACGGTCACGGATGGCAAGGTGAGCAAGGACGTGGATTTCCTCTCGGCTACTGAAGAGTCGAGGTACATTATCGCCCAGGCAACCGCGCCGCGGGATTCCAAGGGCAAGCTCAAAGGGCCTTTGGTTTCTGCCCGGAAACAGGGTGATTTTGTGCAGGTTCGTCCCGAGGAAATCGACCTCATGGACGTCTCCTCGACACAACTGGTCTCTGTGGCAGCAGCTCTGGTACCCTTCCTCGAACACGATGATGCCAATCGTGCACTGATGGGCGCCAACATGATGCGTCAGGCGGTGCCGTTGCTCACCTCCGAGGCCCCCATTGTAGGTACCGGGATGGAAGGTGTGGTGGCTCGCAACTCGGGCGTCACCTGTGTGGCCGACCATGATGGCATCGTTGAATCTATTGACGCGAGCCGCATTGTGGTGCGCCGGGAAGGGCGGGGCGTAGCCTCGATACCCAAGCCGGACATCTACACCCTGATCAAGTACACCCGCTCCAACCAGAATACCTGTATCAACCAGCGTCCGCTGGTACGTAAAGGTGACCGGGTCAAGCGGGGGCAGATCATCGCCGATGGTGCGGCGACGGATGGTGGTGAACTGGCTCTGGGCAAGAACGTCGTTGTCGCGTTCATGCCGTGGAAGGGCTACAACTTCGAAGATGCCATGCTCGTTTCCGAGCGACTGGTCCACGACGACGTCTATACCTCGGTTCACATTTTTGAGTATGAGTGCGTGGCCCGGGAAACCAAGCTCGGCAAGGAAGAGATCACGCAGGATATTCCCAACGTCAGTGAAGAGGCCCTCGGGAATCTCGATGACTCTGGGATAATCCGGATCGGTGCCGAAGTTCGGCCCGGCAACATACTGGTTGGTAAGATTACCCCCAAGGGCGAAACCATGCTCTCCCCGGAAGAGAAGCTCCTACGAGCCATCTTCGGCGAGAAGGCTGGTGACGTCCGGGATACCTCGTTGAAGGTTCCTACGGGTGTCAGCGGGACAGTCATCGGGGCCAAGGTCTTTGCCCGCAAGGGCGTCGAAAAGGACATGCGCTCCCGGGGACTGGAAGAGGCGGAGCGAACCAAGTTGGCCAAGGACCGCGATGATGAAGTGAAGATCATCGTCGATTCCTCGGCAGCCCGCGCCCGGGCACTGCTAAGCGGCCAGACGACCGCGGCCAAGGTTGTTTCCGAGGGTGGCAAGAGCCTGCTGGCGAAGGCGACCAAGCTTAGCGCGGAGAACCTTGAGAAGGTGCCAGACGAGTTGCTAACCACGGTCAAAGTGAAGGACGAGAAGGCCGAAGAGGAATTGGGCAAGCTGCACAATGCCACGCAGGAACAGATCAATGCCTGCCGCAACCTCTTTGACCAGCGCATTGACCGTCTGGGCAAGGGAGAAGACCTGCCCCCGGGCGTGATCAAGATCGTCAAGGTCTATGTTGCCGTCAAGCGTCGCCTCTCGGTGGGCGACAAGATGGCTGGTCGACATGGTAACAAGGGGGTTATCTCCCGCGTGTTGCCCATCGAAGACATGCCCTATCTCGCCGACGGACGTCAGGTCGATGTAGTCTTGAACCCCCTCGGCGTACCCTCCCGAATGAATGTGGGTCAGATTCTCGAAACCCACCTCGGTTGGGCGGCACACAATCTCGGACGGCAGATCAATATTCTCTTCGAGGAAGCCACCGGCGAAAAGGCCATGCGTAAGGAGATGAAGAGGTACTACAACTCTACGGCCGAGAAGAAGCTTATTGATGGTCTCAACGAAGAGGACCTGCGCCGACTGGTGTATGACCTCAAGCCTGGCATCCGAGTTTGTACGCCAGTCTTTGATGGGGTCCAGGAGACTGAGATAAAGGATCTCCTGGGTGATGCTGGCCTTTCGCAGCGTGGCCAGGAAATCCTCTTCGACGGGAGAACCGGTGATCCCTTTGCTCAGGATGTCACGGTTGGTGTGATGTACATGTTGAAGTTGCACCACCTCGTGGATGACAAAGTTCACGCTCGTTCCACTGGCCCATACTCCCTGGTTACCCAGCAACCGCTGGGTGGTAAGGCGCAGTTCGGTGGTCAGCGACTAGGAGAGATGGAGGTCTGGGCCATTGAAGCGTACGGCGCAGCCTACACTTTGCAGGAGTTCCTCACCGTGAAATCCGATGACGTTATCGGCCGGACACGGATGTATGAAGCCATCGTCAAGGGTGAAAATGTCCTTGAGGCCGGCATCCCGGAATCCTTCAACGTCTTGATGAAAGAGGTCAAGAGCCTTGGCATCGAGATGGAGCTTATTGAAGAAGGTCGGGAAGAGAAGTTCGCGTAGTTGTAGGCGGTCTGCGGACCGCATTTTGAACCGATGGCGCTCGTTCCCTGAAAGAGGGAATAGGAGGGGTTGCCTTGAGAGATATGCTCACATTCTTTGAGAAACCGAAAGACCCGTCGTCCTTTGTCGGTGTGAAAATCGGCCTGGCCTCCCCGGAGTCCATCCGTGACTGGTCATTTGGCGAGGTCAAGAAGCCCGAGACCATCAACTACCGCACCTTTAAGCCGGAACGGGATGGACTTTTCTGTGCCCGTATCTTTGGCCCGGTGAAGGACTATGAGTGTAATTGCGGCAAGTACAAGCGCATGAAACACCGTGGCATCACCTGCGAGAAGTGTGGCGTTGAAGTCATCTCTTCGAAGGTGCGCCGTGATCGGATGGGCCACATTGAGCTGGCCGCGCCGGTTGCCCACATCTGGTTTATGCGGAATCTGCCTTCCTTGCCCTCCCGGATCGGTACCCTGCTGGACATTACCACCAAGGATCTGCAGCGAGTTCTCTCCTGTGTCTCCTATATTGTGGTGGATCCCGGCGACCCGGCCATTGGGCTCAAGAAGAAGCAGATTCTGACTGAAGAGGAGTATGAAGAACTTCTCGACGAGTATGGCGAGGATTCTTTCATCGCTGGCATGGGGGCCGAGTCAGTACGAAATCTCCTCAACGAGATCGACCTTGAAGACCTGGCCACGGTATTGCGGGAAGAGCTGGAAGCCGCAGCGGGCCATCCGCCCAAAGAGAAGAAGATCGCCAAACGGCTACGCGTCGTGGAAGCTTTCAAAGATTCCGGAAACAAGCCGGAATGGATGATCCTGACTCGTCTGCCGGTTCTACCACCGGACCTGCGCCCGCTCGTACCACTGGACGGCGGTCGCTTCGCTACTTCTGACTTGAACGATCTCTACCGCCGCGTGATTACGCGTAATAATCGGCTGAAGAGACTGCTTGAGCTCAACGCTCCAGATATCATTATTCGCAACGAGAAGCGGATGCTCCAGGAGGCCGTTGATGCCCTCTTCGACAATAGCCAGAAGGAAGGCTCCAAGGTCATGACTGCCGGTCCGTCCCGTCGGCAGCTCAAGTCGCTTTCGGATATGATCAAGGGCAAGCAGGGGCGGTTCCGCCAGAACTTGCTCGGCAAGCGTGTCGACTATTCAGGTCGCTCCGTTATCGTGGTCGGTCCGGAATTGAAACTGCACCAGTGCGGTCTGCCAAAGACCATGGCGCTGGAGCTGTTCAAGCCCTTCGTTTACAACCAGCTCGAAGAGCGTGGCTACGCCAACACCATTAAAGCCGCCAAGAAAAAAGTCGAACGGCAAGAAGCGGAGATCTGGGACATCCTGGAAGATGTTACGCGGGAACACCCGGTTCTCCTGAACCGCGCCCCAACTCTTCACCGCCTCGGTGTTCAGGCTTTTGAGCCCGTCCTCATCGAAGGGAAGGCACTGCAGATTCACCCGCTGGTATGCGTGCCCTACAACGCCGACTTTGACGGTGACCAGATGGCGGTGCACGTACCTCTCTCGCTGGAAGCACAGCTTGAGTCCCGGGTACTGATTCTCTCCACCAACAACGTTCTCTCTCCGGCCAATGGCCAGCCGGTTATCGTGCCGACGCAGGATATTGTGTTGGGACTTTACTGGATGACTCGTGAACGTCCCTTTGCCAAGGGCGAAGGGAAGCGCTTCTTTGGACCCCAGGAAGTCCGCATGGCCTATGATACCGGTGAATTGGATCTCCAGGCGATTATCAGTGTGCGGATGCCGGTGGGAGAAGATGGGGCCAACGAAGTCGTGGAAACGACTACCGGCCGAATTCTACTTTCCGAGATCGTGCCCAAATCGATTCCCTTCGTAGAGTATAACTGTCAGTTGGACAAGAAGACCCTGGGCAAGCTGCTGGACTATGCTTTCCGCCACGCCGGCTCCAAGGATACAGTGCTTCTCGCTGACCGTTTGCGAACTCATGGCTACAGTTACTCCACTATCGCCGGAATCTCCGTCTGCATCGATGACATGAAGATTCCTGAGGGCAAGGAGAAGATGGTCAAGAGTGCCCAGAAGCGGGTGTCTGAGGTCTACGACGAGTACAGCGAAGGTCTCATTACCGATGGTGAGCGCTACAACAAGATCGTCGATATCTGGTCAAAGACCACCGATCTCATCGCCGACGCCATGATGGGCGATGTGGGAGAAGAGCACTTTACCGGGGAAGATGGCGAGGTGCGCTCCACCACCAGCTTCAACAGCATCTACATTATGGCCGACTCCGGCGCACGTGGTTCTCAGACCCAGATGCGTCAGCTCGCCGGTATTCGTGGCCTCATGGCCAAGCCGTCCGGTGAGATTATTGAAACGCCCATTACGGCCAACTTCCGTGAAGGGTTGACGGTTCTCCAGTACTTCATCTCCACGCACGGTGCGCGTAAGGGTTTGGCCGATACGGCACTCAAGACGGCGAACTCTGGTTATCTTACTCGCCGCCTCGTGGATGTGGCCCAGGACGTCACCATCAAGGAATATGATTGTGGCACTCTTGAAGGTATTGAAGTTCGTCCGCTGGTTGAAGGCGGCGAAGTTGTTCAGCCGCTTCGTGACCGTATCCTGGGTCGTGTTGCGCTGGAAGATATTGTTGATGAGCAGGGGTCTGGCGACGTTATTGTGCCTTACAACGGCGAAATCGACGAAGTGAAAATCGAAGAGGTGGACGATGCCGGTATTGAGCGAGTCAAGATTCGCTCAGCGCTAACCTGCCGGACCAAGGGCGGTCTCTGCTCCCTCTGCTATGGCCGTGACCTGGCTCGAGGCAAAATTGTCAACGTTGGTGAGGCCATTGGCGTCATCGCAGCTCAGTCCATTGGGGAACCTGGCACGCAGCTCACTATGCGTACCTTCCATATCGGTGGTGCGGCCTCCGGTTCCAGTGAACAGAGTCAGTTGGATACTCGCTCCGGCGGTATCGTGACCTTTGATGAAGATATGCAGGTAATCACTCGCTCCGACGGCACGACCGTAGTTATGAGCCGAAAGGGCAAGCTGGTCATGAAGGATGAAAACGGCCGGGTCCGTGAGACGCTGGACATCATCTACGGTGCGCAACTCCAGGTGAACGAGAACCAGGAAGTGCCTCCTGGCTCAGTCCTGGCCAAATGGGATCCCTGGTCCTTCCCCTTCCTCGCCGAAGTTGATGGTGTCGTGAAGTTTGGGGACATGGTGGAAGGCGTCACCATGACTGAGCAGCTAGATGAAGTGACCGGTCTGACTCGTAAGGTCATCATTGAGCCGCGGGACCCGGAACTGCGCCCCCGCGTCAGCATCAAAGAATCGAAGAGCGGCAAGACCGCCAAGATTCCGGGTACCAACGTCTCGGCTCGCCACAATATGCCGGTTGGTGCCAACATCGTGGTCACCGAGGGCCAGGAAATTCAGGCCGGTGACGAATTGGCCAAGATTCCTCGGGAAACTACCAAATCGAAGGATATTACCGGTGGTCTGCCACGGGTTGAAGAACTGTTTGAGGCTCGTCGACCGAAGGAACGTTCTGAGATTTCCGAGATCGATGGTCGCGTGACCTTCGCCAAGGGAACCAAGGGCAAGCGCAAGATCGTCATCACTCCGGCTCTGGGTCAGAAGAAAGAATACAACGTCCCCAAGGGTAAGTACGTCGTGGTCCACGAGGGTGACTACGTAAGGGCTGGCGAAGCGCTCATGGACGGTGCCTCTGACCCCCACGACATTTTGCGTGTGCTGGGTGAAAAGGAACTGTCGAAGTACCTTGTTGACGAAGTCCAGCAGGTCTATCGTCTCCAGGGTGTGCGGATCCATGACAAGCACATTGAGGTGATCGTGCGTCAGATGTTGCGTTGGATTAAGATCTCCAATCCTGGCGACACCCGCTTCCTCACCGAAGAGCAGGTTGAGAAGTGGATCTTTGAAGATGAGAATGAGCGAGTTATCCGTCAGGGCCTCCGTCCCGCCACCGGTGAACCGGTGCTTTTGGGCGTCACGAAGGCATCACTGTCGACCAATTCGTTCCTCTCTGCATCATCCTTCCAGGAAACGACCAAGGTGCTTGCTGAGGCCGCGGTTGAAGGTAAGGTTGACTGGCTTCGTGGTCTTAAAGAAAACGTGGTCATGGGCCGCCTCGTACCCGCCGGCACCGGCTTCCCCGTATACCGCAATCTCCGCATGAATATTGTTAGTGGTGACGAAGAAGAATAGGGGTTAGGGGCGCCTGCTGAGCCTCGCGTGGTGCCCCGACCTTTAGTTCCTCCCCCACTTGGGGAGGAGTCAATTATTCGTTCATAGTGGGGCTTTACTTGGGCATCTGGTTGGCTTCCCCAAGGAAACCTTCCGAAAGCCTCCAGATTTCTCTTGACACCACAACGCGGATGTCTATACTGCGGCCCTTGCGAAGTGGCCTGAGGTGTTGGGCCCATGACTGAGAGGTAGCAATGCCGACGATTAATCAGCTGGTGAAGAAGGGACGAAAGAAGTCCCATAACAAGACCAAGACGCCGGCGCTGCAGAGTTGCCCGCAGAAGCGTGGCGTCTGCACTCGCGTCTACACCACCACGCCTAAGAAACCGAACTCGGCGCTGCGGAAAGTCGCCCGCGTGCGGCTTACCAACGGCATCGAAGTGACGGCATATATTCCCGGTGAGGGACACAACCTGCAAGAGCACTCCTTGGTGCTTATTCGTGGCGGTCGTGTGAAAGACCTACCCGGTGTGCGGTACCACATTGTGCGTGGACAGCTTGATTCGGTAGGCGTTGCCGATCGTAAGAAGAGCCGTTCCAAGTATGGGACCGAGAAAGCAAAGTAATCTTCGTCAGGAAGGGGAACTAGATGCGCAGACGACGAGTAGAACCGAGAAAGGTCGACCCGGATCCCAAGTTTGGGGATCTCATTGTGGCCAAGTTCATGAGTAAGCTGATGCGGGATGGCAAGCGCTCCGTTTCCGAGCGGATTTTTTACCAGGCCATGGAACGCATTGAAGCGATGACCAAGCAGGACCCGCTGGCCGTCTTCAAGCAGGCCATGAATAATGCTCGTCCGCACTTGGAAGTGAAGTCCCGCCGCGTTGGTGGAGCGACTTATCAGGTTCCAATTGAAGTTCGTCCCGGGCGTGCCCAGGCGTTGGCCATGCGCTGGCTCCTTGCCGCATCCCGTGCACGGGGCGAAAAGAACATGACTGACAAGCTGGCCAACGAATTGGTTGATGCCGCTGCTGGTCGTGGTGCCACCGTCAAGAAGCGCGACGATACGCACCGTATGGCAGAAGCCAATAAGGCTTTTGCGCATTACCGCTGGTAAGGATATTACCCGGTCCTTCGGGTCCGGTTTGAAAAGTTGTTTAGGGGATGACGCCGCACCCTGGTGGGAGCGGCAAGGGCGACCAGCCCTTAATGCCCCGGCGAGACACGTAAGTAGGAGTCGTTATGGACAAGATCAGGATCAGACTGAAGGCCTACGACTATAAGGTGTTGGACCAGTCCGTGGCAGAGATCGTGGACATCGTCCGCAAGACGGGTGCGAAGTTGGCCGGCCCCGTGCCGCTGCCGACCCGCATCAATCGTTTCACCGTGTTGCGTTCCCCCCACGTTGACAAGAAGAGTCGAGAGCAGTTCGAAGTCCGTACGCACAAGCGGCTTCTGGACATCGTTGAGCCCACCCAGCAGACACTGGATGCGCTCATGAAGCTCGATCTTTCAGCCGGCGTGGACGTGGAAATCAAATCGTAAGGAGCAGTAAGATGGCCACCGTAGACGTCTTTAACATTAAGAAGAAGAAGGTTGGCGAGCTCGACCTTGCTGATGAGGTTTTTGGCGCCGAAGTCCGTGAGCACCTCTTTTGGGAAGTGGTCAAGTGGCAACAGGCGAAGAAGCGCGGCGGCAACGCCAGCACCAAGACACGCAGCGAGATCAGAGGTTCAACGGCGAAGTTGTACAAGCAGAAGGGTACCGGTCGTGCTCGTCGGGGTAGCAAGAAATCCCCCATCCTCCGCGGTGGTGGAACCTGCTTTGGTCCCAAGCCTCGGGACTTCTCGTACACCCTGCCCAAAAAGGTCAAGAAACAGGCTCTCATTTCGGCGCTCTCGCGGCGCAACGAAGAGGGCGGATTGATCGTTGTTGACAAGCTTGAGTTGCCGGAGATCAAGACCAAGCAGGTGACTAACTTCCTTGGTGCATTCAGCCTCGACAACGTGTTGGTAGTCGATCAGGCCAACCGGGAATTCTACCTCTCGGGACGGAACATCAAGAATATCAAGGTGCTCCAGGTCGAGGGACTCAACGTGTTCGACATCCTGAAACATGACAAGCTCGTCCTGACCACCCAGGCGGTGGCCGCGATTGAGGGGAGGTTGAAGGGATGAAAAGCGTATATGACGTAGTCCTGCGGCCAATCATCAGTGAAAAGGCCGACTGGCAGCGAGAAGATGACAACGTCTTCACCTTCGAAGTGCACAAGGGCGCCAACAAGTTTGAAGTGCGCAGTGCCATCGAGAAGATCTTCAGCGTTGAAGTTGCTGACGTGCGCACCATTGTGGTGCGGGGAAAGATCAAGCGGGTTGGCAAGACGTTTGGCAAAACGCGGAATTGGAAGAAAGCCTTCGTGACGCTGAAAGAAGGGCAGACCATCGACCTCTTTGAGGGTGTCTAGGCCGTAGGGAGATTGACCATGGGAATCAGAAGATTCAAACCGACTTCTCCGGGCGTTCGCTTCATGATGGTGTCGGATTTTGCTGACATCACCACGGACAAGCCGGAGAAGAGCCTGTGCAAGCCGTTGCCCCAGAAGTCCGGGCGCAATAATAACGGCCGCATTACCTCCCGTCACCGGGGTGGCAGGCATAAGCGTCTCTATCGGATGATCGATTTCAAGCGTGACAAGATGGGCGTCGTCGCTCGCGTTGCCACCATCGAATACGATCCCAACCGCTCGGCACGTATCGCGCTGCTGAACTACACCGATGGCGAGAAGCGCTACATCCTCGCCCCCGTCGGCTTGAAGGTCGAGGACACGGTGGTAGTCAGCAATAAGGCGGACATCAAGCCAGGCAACTGCATGCCCATGCAGTACATGCCCCAGGGGACGGTGATTCACAATATCGAGATGAAGCCGGGGGCTGGCGGCCAGATGGTTCGCGCCGCGGGTTCATCTGCCCAGCTCATGGCCAAGGAAGGCAAGTACGTACTTATTCGCCTGCCTTCTGGCGAGTTGCGCCGCATTCTCTCTACCTGCAAGGCCACGGTCGGTCAGGTGAGCAATGTGGAGCACTCCGGTATCTCAATCGGCAAGGCGGGCCGGTCCCGCTGGCTCGGTCGCCGGCCACATACCCGTGGCGTGGCAATGAACCCCGTCGATCACCCCATGGGTGGTGGCGAAGGTAAGTCCTCGGGTGGTCGCCATCCGTGTACTCCGTGGGGTGTTCCGACCAAGGGTAAGAAGACTCGGAAGCCGAAGAAGCCGTCAACCAAGTTTATCGTCGCTCGCAGAACGAAGTAGGAGGATACATCGTGGCTAGGTCGCTGAAAAAAGGCCCGTTCATTGACGGTCATCTGCTAAAGAAGGTCCTCGAGGCCCAGAAAGCTAGCACCAAGAGAGTGATTAAGACGTGGTCCCGCCGGTCCACGGTACTGCCCGAGATGGTGGGTTTGACGATCACTGTGCACAACGGCAAGAAGTTCATCGCTGTGTTCGTCACCGAGAATATGGTCGGTCACAAGCTTGGTGAGTTTGCACCCACTCGCACGTTCCACGGCCACGCGGGTGGCAAAGGAAAGAGGTAGGCAACATGGAAGCTAGAGCCAACTGGAAATACGCGAGAATTACACCCGTCAAGGCGCGGGCCATGGCCAACGAAATACGTGGTCGCGGCGTTGCCGAGGTGTATGAGATGCTCGCTATCGTGCCCCGGAAATCGGCCAATCACTGGAAGAAGGTGATTGACTCTGCGGTGGCCAATTTGAAAGTTCTGCGTGAAGGCGAAGATGTAGACCTGGACGTGGTGTTCGTCAAGGATATCTGGGCGGACCAGGGGCCGGTGTGGAAGCGCTGGATTCCCCGTGCCATGGGTCGTGCGACTCGCATCACCAAGTTCACCTCTCACCTGAACGTCGTCGTCGCAGAGCGATAAGGAGGACCACGTGGGTCAGAAAGTTCATCCCATTGGATTTCGTATTGGCATCTACAAGGACTGGAACTCCAAGTGGTTCGAAGAGAAGAACTACGGCAAGTGGCTCCATGAAGACTTGAAAATCAAGAAACTGGTGAAGAAGGAACTCTTCGATGCTGGTATCTCTCGAGTCCACATTGAGCGCGCTTCGACACGAGTCAAGGTCAACGTCTACACCGCGCGCCCGGGCATTGTCATTGGCAAGAAGGGCCAGCGCGCCGACCAGGTACGTGCGAAGATTCAGGCACTCACCGAAGGCGAAGTCTTTCTCAATATCCAGGAGGTCCGCAAAGCGGAACTCGACGCGCAGTTGGTGGCCGAGAATATAGCGGCCCAACTCGTGCGTCGTGCCTCCTTTAGAAGAGTCATGAAGAAGGCCGTAACGACCGCATTGAAGTCCGGGGCCCAGGGCGTCAAAGTCCGCTGCGCCGGTCGCCTTGGTGGTGCCGAAATGGCCCGCCGGGAATGGTACCGTGAAGGCCGCGTACCCCTGCACACGCTACGCGCTGACATCGACTACGGGTTTACAGTTGCCCGGACGACGTACGGTGTCATCGGGGTCAAGTGCTGGATATACAAGGGCGAGATTCTGTAGAGGTAACGGAGAGCAATTATGCTGGCACCAAAAAGAGTAAAACACCGCAAGGTGCAAAAGGGCCGACGTAAGGGCCAGGTAAGTCGCGGCAACGATGTTTCGTTCGGCGACTATGGGCTGATTGCGACGAGCGCTGGTTGGGTTACGGCCCGGCAGATTGAAGCGGCTCGTATCGCCATCACCCGAAAGATTCGTAAGTATGGGCGGATGTGGATTCGCATGTTCCCGGACAAGCCGCTTACCAAGAAGCCTGCCGAAGTTCGGATGGGTAAAGGTAAGGGGAGCCCGGAAATGTGGGTTTGCAATATCAGCCGGGGAAGGATGATGTATGAAGTGGCCGACGTCAGTGAAGAGTTGGCTGTAGAAGCCCTGACCCGTGCAGCCCACAAGCTGCCGGTGACGACGAAGATCATCAAGCGAGGCATGGTGGTATCATGAAAGCATCGGAAATAAGCAGCCTGACTGCTCAGGAATTGGAGCTCAAGGAAGTCAACCTTCGCGAAGAGCTTCATAAGACCCGGTTCAAGAAGTACACCGGCGAACTGGCTGACACGGCCACGGTAAAGCGCTTGCGCAAGGACCTGGCTCGTGTCTTGACGGAGTCTGCCGCACGGCAGCAGACCGCAGCAACCAAATCGGAAGAAGGCTAGGGGTGCAAGAAATGACCGAAAAAACCAGAGGCGCCAATCGAACCCTGCAGGGAATCGTGATCGGCAATGCGATGGACAAGACTGTACGCGTGCAAATGACTCGGCGCTACAGGCACCCCATGTACAAAAAGATCGTCACGCGCAAGAAGGTTCTCATGGCTCACGACGAACAAAACGAGTGCAATGTTGGTGACACCGTGCTGATCGTTGAAGGTCGTCCGCTCTCCCGCAATAAGCGGTGGCGGGTACGTGAAATCTTGCAGCGAGCTATCTAAGACCTGAGAGGATGAGGAGCGAGCCATGATTCAGATGCAGACTATGCTGGAATCGGCAGACAATTCCGGTGCCAAGAGGCTCCAGTGTATCAAGGTCCTCGGCGGTAGCCGGCGACGATACGCGACCCTGGGCGATACCGTTGTGGTGAGCGTGAAGGAAGCGCTGCCGAAGTCCAAAGTGAAGAAAGGTGACATTCACCGGGGCATCGTGGTGCGGGTTGCCCACAATACGCGTCGGCCAGACGGCACATACATCAAATTTGATGATAATGCCGTCGTGTTGCTCAATGCGCAGGATGAACCCATCGGCACGAGAATCTTCGGACCGGTTGCTCGCGAATTGCGGGGCAAGAAGCTGACGCGTATCACCTCGTTGGCACCCGAAGTGTTGTAAGGAGGCGGACCAATGAAGATCAAGAAGGGCGACGAAGTAATGGTGATGACCGGCAAGGACAACGGTAAGCGTGGTAAAGTGCTGCGCGTGGTTGACAACGGCCAGCGAGTCCTCGTTGAGAAGCTCAATATAGTTAAGAAGCACTCCAAGCCTACCGAGAAAGACCCTCGGGGCGGGATTGTTGACAAAGAAGCCCCCATCCATGTGTCCAATGTGATGTTGGTGAGCTCGAAGGTTGGGCGACCCGTGCGGGTAAACTACAAGTTCGTGGAGCGTGGCGACAAGCAGGTCAAGATTCGATATTCGCACAAGCTCAACGAAGCCCTCGACTAGGGGAGAAGGCAATGGCACCGCGGTTGAAAGAGAAGTATGAAAAAGAAATCGTTCCGGAACTCAAAAAGGAGTTCGGGTACACGAATCCCATGGAAGTACCGCGCCTCACCAAGGTGACGGTCAACATGGGACTGGGTGAAGCAATCCAGAATCCCAAACTCATCGAGACGTGCGCCAAGGAGCTGGCCCAGATTACTGGCCAACGCCCCGTGGTCAATCGGGCGAAGAAGTCCATCTCGACGTTCAAGCTGCGCCAGGGCATGCCTATTGGCGTCAGCGTGACCTTGCGCCGGGCGCACATGTGGGAGTTCTTGGACCGACTGTTGAACCTGGCCCTTCCCCGAGTACGTGACTTCCGCGGTGTGAAGCCCGGTGGTTTCGACGGTGCGGGAAACTACACCCTGGGCCTTAAGGAACAGATCGTTTTTCCCGAGATCGACTATGACAAGGTCGAGAAGATCAAGGGAATCAATATCAGCATCGTAACCACTGCCAGGTCGGATGACGAAGCGCGCAGCTTCCTCGCTCTCCTGGGAATGCCATTCCGCAAGTAAGGGGGATTACCGTGGCGAAGACGTGTTTTCTGGTCAACATTGATAAAATGCCAAAGTTCAAGGTGCGCAAGCGTAATCGCTGTCGTATCTGCGGTCGGCCCCGGGCCTACATGCGGAAATTCGACATGTGTCGCATCTGCTTTCGAGGGCTGGCATTGCAAGGCGAACTTCCCGGCGTCCGTAAGGCGAGCTGGTAGGAAAGAGGTACTGATATGAGTATGACTGACCCAATTGCTGACTTCCTGACGCGTATTCGCAACGCGCTCCAGGCAGGGCACAATGCAGTAGAGATTCCCGCGTCCAAGAGCAAGGTCGCCATCACGAAGATCCTTAAAGAAGAGGGCTTCGTGGAGGACTACATGCTGCTTGATGACCGTAAGCAGGGAATTATCCGCGTCGATTTGAAATACGATGACAACCGCATCCCCGTTATTGAGAAGCTTGAACGCTACTCACGACCGGGTCGGCGTGTATACGCTGGTGCGGATGAACTCCCACAGGTCCTTGGTGGCCTGGGAGTGGCTATCGTGTCCACCTCCAAAGGAATCGTCACAGACAAGGTCGCTCGCCAGGAGCGCGTCGGTGGTGAAGTCCTCTGCACCGTCTACTAGGGAGGTAGCGCCATGTCCAGGATTGGCAAAGAACCCATCCCCATCCCCGACAAAGTCAAGGTCGAGGTCAAGGGCGATCTCGTCTCCGTAGCGACTGCCGATGGCAAAAAGAAGCTCAGCCAGGCGGTGTCGTTGGTAAGCGTCAAGGTCGCTGACAACCGAGTCGTCGTTGAGGCCGAAGATGAGAGCCGCGATGCTCGCGCTCGTCACGGTCTATACCGTACCCTGATTGCCAACATGATTGCTGGCGTCACCAAGGGTTGGGAGAAGCGCCTCGAGATCCACGGCGCAGGCTACAAGGCTGAGATGAAGGGTCCGAAGTTGATGCTCACGGTAGGCTATACCTTCCCGCGTGAGTTCAACCTTCCCCAGGGGATCGATATTGAACTGACCAACCCCACGACCATCGTGTTGCGGGGTATTGACAAAGCGTTGGTGGGCCAGACTGCCGCCAGCCTGCGCAATGTTCGGCCGCCTGACCCCTACCGGGGAAAGGGTATCCGTTATACCGGCGAACATGCCGTGCGCAAGACCGCCAAGGGCAAGTAGTAGGAGATCATCGTGGGTAAGAAGACATTGAAGAAGACGGTTGCCAGGTTGAAGCGACGGGCTCGAGTCCGGGCTCACGTTACCGGCACGGATGAACGTCCGCGGCTGAGCGTGTTTCGCTCCAACAAGCACCTCTACGCACAGGTAATTAATGATCGGGTTGGCAAGACCCTGGCTGCAGCCAGCACCTTGTCTGCCGAGTTTTCCGCATTAGAAGAGGGCAAGTCCGGCAAGGATGCGGCCTTCTTCGTGGGCGAACTTGTGGCCAAGAAAGCCATCGATGGGGGAGTCTCCAACGTGGTCTTCGACCGCAACGGATTCATCTACCTGAAAAATGGAATCATCGCCAAGCTGGCCGAAGGCGCCAGGAAGGGCGGACTTAAGTTCTAAGAGGAGAAGGTAATGGCTCAAAAGACCTATCAGGCATCATTTGACCCAAGCCGTGGCCCGCGGGAAGAAGAGCGGTTCGTCGAGAAGGTTATCCATATCAACCGCGTGGCGAAAGTGGTCAAGGGCGGTCGACGATTCTCCTTCTCCGCGATCGTTGTCAAGGGCGATGGCGAAGGCATGGTTGGCACTGGCGTCGGCAAGGCCAACGAAGTCCCCGAAGCGATCCGCAAAGCCTCCGAGAAGGCTGAGCGCGCGATGGTCAAAGTGCCTCTCGTGAAGGGCACGATTCCCCATCCCATGACCGTCAAGTACGGTGCGGCTCGCATCGTCTTTCGGCCGGCTGGACCTGGTACCGGCGTTATTGCTGGTGGGCCTGTGCGTGCGGTCCTCGAAGCGGCCGGCGTCGAGAACATACTGACCAAGATCATCGGGACCACTAATCCGCACAATGTGGTCCGAGCCACCATGAAGGCACTTACCACCATGATCTCTGCCGAATCCATGGCGCGCAAGCGTGGGAAGACGGTAGATGAGATCACGTCGAGGTAATACAATGGCGAAGAAACTAAAAGTTACGTTTACGAAGAGTACTATCGGGGGTACCCGACGACAGCGGGATACCATCCGTTCCTTCGGCTTCAGAAAGCTGCACCAGTCCAGAGTGGTGGAAGACAATGCCATGTTCCGTGGCATGATTACGATCGTCAATCACCTGGTCAAGGTGGAAGAGGTTTAGTCATGAAAGAGCTTAGCAACCTGACTCCCCCAGAGGGCGCCACGAAGAAGCGGAAGCGTGTCGGTCGCGGACCCGGAAGTGGCACAGGCAAGACATCCGGTCGCGGCATGAACGGCCAGGGCAAGCGAAGCGGTGGCAATATTCCGCCCTACTTCGAAGGCGGGCAGATGCCCCTCTATCGCCGATTGCCGAAGCGTGGTTTTAATAACGTTTTTGCGAAGACCGTGGTGTGGGTCAATGTCCACCAGCTTAACCGTTTTGAAGAAGGCACCATCGTCGATACCGAATTGCTCAAGGCCTCGGGCCTGGTGAAGGGTCGTTTCGATACCGTCAAGTGCCTGGGCAACGGCGAGCTCGAGAAGCAACTTACCGTGAAGCTTGACGCTTTCTCCAAGAGTGCCATTGAGAAGATCGAAGGCAAGGGCGGCAAGGCGGAGGTTACCAGTGGCTAGCAGCCTCAAGAACATCAGCAGTGTGCCTGAGCTGTCCAAGCGGCTCCTCTTCACGCTGGCGATGCTGGCAGTTTACCGCCTGGGCATTTTCGTCAGTGTGCCGGGAGTTGATCGTTCTGTCATGGAGCAGTACATGCGCTCCGCCAGGACTGGTTTTGCCGGTCTCTTCGATCTCTTCTCCGGCGGCGCCATGAGCCAGCTCTCGATCTTCGCCCTTGGGATTATGCCCTACATCTCTGCATCCATTATCTTGCAGCTGATGGCGGTAGTGATTCCCTCCCTTGAGCGTCTCCAGAAGGAAGGTGAGCAGGGTCGGCGGAAGATCAATCAGTACACGCGCTACGGCACGGTGATGCTATCGCTGTTCCAGGGCTTTGCCATTGCCTCCTGGCTCGAGAGCCTCTCCGGTTCCGTGGCTAAGGGAATGGTGCTGGAAGGCGGCATTGGCTTCAAGCTTCTGGCCGTCCTGGCGCTGACCACCGGTACATCGTTCTTGATGTGGCTGGGGGAACAGATTACTGAAAGGGGAATTGGCAATGGTATTTCGCTGATCATCTTCGCCGGTATTGTTGCCAGTCTGCCCGATGCCCTGGTGCAGACCTTCAAGCTCTCCACCTTCGAGGGTGGCAAGCTTGAGCCCATCACTCTGGTTATCATCGGCGTAGTTATCATGCTCGTGATTGGCGTTATCGTCTTCTTCGAGCGTGGTCAGCGTCGTATTCCTGTACAATATGCGAAGCGGGTCGTCGGCCGTAAAGTTTATGGCGGACAGTCGACAACCCTTCCCTTGAAAGTCAACACGGCAGGCGTGATTCCGCCCATCTTCGCCTCCTCCGTTCTGATGTTCCCGTCGACTCTCGGCAATCTCTTTCCTGGTGCCAACTGGGTCGCGGTCATGAACAGCAATCTGGTCCCAGGGCAGCTCACTTACAATGTGATCTATGTTGCCCTGATCATCTTCTTCTGCTACTTCTACACGGCCGTGACTTTCAACCCGGTTGATGTGGCGGATAACCTTAAGAAGCAGGGTGGCTTCATTCCTGGTATTAGACCGGGCAAGCGTACCGCTGACTATATTGAACGAGTGCTTTCGCGCATCACCTTTGGTGGCGCAGTCTACATGGCAGCAGTTTGTGTGTTGCCGACGTACCTGCAGGCAGGCTTCGGCGTACCCTTCTACTTTGGCGGCACTTCGCTGCTCATCGTGGTGGGTGTCGCCCTTGACACTGCTCAGCAGATCGAGTATCACCTGATTTCCCGAAATTACGAGGGCTTTGCGGGCGGCCGCGGACCTCGTTTGCGTGGCAGAAGGGGCTAGTTAGATGAGGATCATCATGCTCGGCGCGCCCGGGGCCGGAAAAGGGACCCAGGCCAAGAAAATGGAGGCGCTATACAACCTCCCGCAGGTCTCCACCGGGGACATGCTGCGTGGTGCGCGCACCGAGGAAACTGCTCTGGGAATCGAAGCAGCTCGTTACATGGAAGCCGGCAATCTGGTACCCGACGAAGTTGTCGTGGGTATTGTCGCTAACCGTCTCAAGTCCGAGGATTTGGCGGAAGGGTTTATTCTTGATGGATTTCCCCGTACTCTGCCCCAGGCACGCGCCCTTGATGAAATGGGTGTAACCATCGACCACGTCATGAATATCCTGGTCGATGAAGATGAGCTTGTTGCCCGTCTCACCGGCCGACTCACTTGCACCGGTTGCGGATTTATGCACCACCGGGATTTCCTGCCGCCGAAGCAAGCGGGTATTTGCGACAAGTGCGGCAGCGCCTTGACGCAACGTGCGGACGACAACGAAGAGACAGTCCGCAATCGCCTGACGGTGTACGAGAAGCAGACTGCCCCGTTGGTGGATTATTATGGCGAAAAGGCACTAGTTAGAGATGTTGACGGCACCGGCGAAACGCCCTCGTCGGTGTTCGAGAAGATAAAAGCGATCCTTTGAACGGGGTCTCGGAGGAGTAATGGCGAAAGAAGAAGGCATTGAGGTTGAAGGCTCGGTTGTTGAGCCCCTACCCAACGCAATGTTTCGAGTCGAGCTGGACAATGGACATCGGGTGTTGGCCCATGTTGCCGGCAAGATGCGGATGCACTTCGTCAGGATTCTCCCGGGTGACCGGGTGAAGCTGGAGCTCTCTCCCTATGACCTGACCCGGGGTCGCATTGTTTATCGTTCCCCGGGAAACAAGAGGTAAGGTGCAGCTATGAAAGTACGCTCTTCAGTTAAAAAGATGTGCGAGAAGTGCCGGGTCATCAAGCGGAAAGGAATCGTCCGAGTGATCTGTGACAACCCCCGGCACAAACAGCGCCAAGGATAAGGTGGTATCATGGCACGTATTGGTGGAGTCGACTTACCCAGGAACAAGCGGACCGACATCGCGTTGACCGCGATTTATGGAATCGGACGCTTCAACGCGCAGGAAATCTGCAAGAAGGCCAAAATCGACGGTTCGGTGCGGACTGACATCCTCACTGACGGCGAAGTGGCCGCGCTGCGTGAAGTGATTGACAACGAGTACAAGGTGGAGGGTGATCTCCGCCGCGAAGTGACCGCTAACATCAAGCGGCTCATGGACCTGGGCTGCTATCGTGGCTTGCGTCACCGACGTGGCTTGCCGGTGCGTGGACAGCGGACCCATACCAACGCGCGTACTCGGAAGGGCCCGCGTCGGACGGCAGTGAAGAAGAAGAAGATCGCTGGCAAGAAGTAGGAGAAGACAATGGCTAAACCACGTAGCGGTAGAAAGAAGATCAAGAAGAACATTCCGGTTGGAGTGGCACACATCCAGTCGACCTTCAACAACACGGTGATCACCCTGACCGATTTGCGCGGCAACACGATCAGTTGGGCCAGCGCTGGCTGCAAGGGATTTAAGGGCTCGAAAAAGTCCACGCCGTTTGCGGCTACCCTGGCAGCAGAAGACGCGGCTCGCAAGGCCATGGAACATGGTCTCCAGAGTGTTACCGTACTGGTCAAAGGACCCGGCGGTGGCCGTGAAGCAGCAGTGCGGGCTTTGTCCGCTACCGGTTTGAAGGTCACACTCATTCGGGATGTTACCGCGATTCCGCATAATGGCTGTCGACCCAAAAAGAGAAGAAGAGTGTAACGAAGTAGTGGCGTCATATGCGTTGACGCTACGCCGGGCGAAGAGCAACTGCCCGTAATGGAGGATTGCAGTGGCCAGATACACCGATGCAAAGTGCAGATTATGCCGGCGGGAAGGGCTGAAGCTCTTTCTCAAAGGTGAGCGTTGCAACACCGAAAAATGCGCCCTCGAGCGTCGTGCATACCCCCCGGGGCAGCATGGGCAGGGACGTTTCAAGCGCTCAGATTACGGCGTTCAGTTGCGCGAGAAACAGAAGGTTCGACGAGCCTACGGCTTGCTTGAAAAGCAGTTCCGCCTTTACTTCAAGAAGGCAGAGCGCATGAAAGGCGTAACCGGCGAAAACCTTCTCGCGCTGCTTGAGAGCCGACTGGACAACGTCATCTACCGGACTGGGTTTGCGGCTAGCCGCTCTGAAGCCCGTCAGGTGGTACGTCACCGCCACGTCCTGGTGAACGGACGGACCGTCAATATTCCGTCATTCCAGGTCAAGCCCGGGGCAGAGATCTCCTTCAAGGAGAAGAGCAAGACCCACGGCCGCGTAGCGGTTTGCGCTGAAGCACCTCTGCGGGAACCGCCGCAGTGGCTCGAAGTAGATCGCAAAGAGTTCAAAGCTACCATGGTGTCGGGTCCCGCTCGAGAGGACATCGATCTCCAGGTGCAGGAATCACTGATCGTCGAACTTTACTCCAAGTAAGGATCGCTATCCACTCTGCAAAGAGGTGAGGAATCATGTATAGACACTGGGTGAAATTATGTCGCCCCAAGGAAGTCGAGACTGAGAAACTGTCCAAAGACGGACGCCATGGTTCTTTCGCTTGCTCCCCATTGGAGAGAGGCTTTGGAGTGACCATCGGCAACGCGTTGCGGCGAATTCTCATTTCGTCGGTTCGCGGTGCTGCGGTTACTTCGGTGAAGATAGACGGTGCACTCCACGAATTCTCGGCGTTGGAAGGAACCACCGAGGATGTGGCTGACATCATCTTGAATCTTAAGGGGCTGCGTTTGACCGTCCCCGAGGGCGAAGCACGGACCTTGCGTATCGATAAGAAGGGTGCTGGCGTTGTTACTGCCGCAGATATCGATTCGGACCATGCCGTGGAGATCTTCAACCCCGAGCATCACATTGCTCACCTGAGTGATCTCGGCCATCTCAAGCTTGAGATGCAGGTGGAGATGGGCAAGGGGTACGTTACGGCCGAGAAGCTCAAGGCCCGCGACGAGGAAGAACTCCCCATCGGCACTATCGTCCTGGATTCCCTCTTCTCCCCGGTAACTCGGGCCAACTTCAAGGTCAACAACGCCCGTATGGGTGAAGACATTGACCTCGACAAGTTGGTGATGGACATTGAGACTGACGGTTCCATCTCTCCTCGGGACTCCCTGGGGTTGGCGGCGAAGATCCTCAAAGAGCAGTTGCAGATCTTCATTGGCATAGATGAAAACGTTCCTGCAGACTTCGAAGAAGAGCGGGACGCATCTGAGACTCTCAGCCCCAATCTCTACCGTCCGGTGGAAGAGTTGGAGTTGTCAGTGCGGAGTGCCAACTGTCTCAAGAACGCCAGCATTCGCTTCATTGGTGAGTTGGTTCAGCGCACCGAACAAGAGATGCTGAAGACCAAGAACTTCGGCCGCAAGAGCCTGAAGGAGATCAAGGAAGTCCTGGCTAGCATGGGACTCTCCCTCGGGATGAAACTGGAAGGGTTCGATCCTGACCGGGCTCCCAGCGCGGGAAAGGAATAGGAGAGAACGATGAAACACCGTAACCATATGAAGAAGCTGGGCCGTAGCGTTGCGCACCGCAAGGCTATGATCCGCAATCTCCTCACCTCGCTGTTGACCGAGGAGAAGATTCAGACAACTCAGACTCGTTGCAAGGTACTTAAGCGGGAAGTTGAGAAGCTCATTACCCTGGGCAAGAGGAACACGTTGAATGCTCGGCGTATTGCAGCATCCCGGCTCTACACCAAGGAAGCGGTGGCTAAGCTCTTCGACGAGATTGCACCTCGTTTTCAGGACCGTAACGGCGGATACAGCAGGATCATGCTGACCGGACCTCGTCGTGGAGACGCTGCCGAAATGGGCATCATCGAATTGCTTCCTTCAGAGGATGCGCCGGAAGTTGCCGAAGAAGAAGAATCATCTGAAGAGTAAATCCTGCCTCGCGTCACTTTTCCTGCAAGTCTAGAGTAAGATAGGTCAGTCGGTCTGTGCCAGGGGCATGGAGAGCGTTCGTAGAGTGCGACCGGTCCGCGCCATCCAACCTTTGTTCTGGCGCAGCCTCCTCTCCATTTCAACCATCGCTTTCTTGTTCGGTGCATTGTTCAGGATGTGATTTAGAAGGTCCCCGCGCTTCTCCAGCTTCTCCAGAATTGCCTGGTAGACCTTGTGGGCTTCGCTGTTGCGTGCGGCGAGAATCAGACTCTCCGTCAAACTCAGCGTCAGCAGCTTCTTCGGCCAACTGCTCGGCACTCATTAATGCTACGTCCAGGGGAAGTTCGTCGAGTTCGAAGGCTCCGACGGGGCTGGTGAAGAAGACGAGGGCCATGACCCCTATCGCAATCAGTGTTCTGTGGAGTCTCTTCATTTTCGTCTCCTTCCCGCTGCCAAACCAGTCGTTCATGGCCCGCGAAGCTCTCGGCCGTAGATTCGAACTTACGGCGCAGGGTGGGCCGTATTTAGCGCTTTCTTTACGGTGCTTTGCCGCCATCCCGGTCACTTCCAATTCCCTGCCAGAGGAGCTATACTCAGCACTCTGGAGGCAGACCATGTCATACCGTTTTCTCTGGAAGCAAATAGCGTCCAAAGCCATTAGTTCCGCTATGGCCAAAGCGATGCTCTCCATGAATACTGATGATCTGTGGGAACGGATGGCTAACAATGAGTCCTTTTCGGAGGATAAGCTGAGCACTCTACGACAGGAGATAGAAACGCGACTCCATGAGGTGCAGGAGCAAGGAGACAAAGAGCGCGAGTTGGTGAGCCAGGTGGCCAGCGAGCTACTGCGGGGAATATTGAAGCGGGGGATGGGACGATGAGTTCGCCGCTCTACCGCGTCATCAAACTCCCCGGGGCTGTGAAGAAGTTCCGCCGGTTCAAGGACATCGCTTCCATTCTAGCCCGACACGGTTTTGCCGACGTGGCTTCTAGAACGGGGGTAGGAAGCGCTTTTCGGGTAGCCCGCAAGATCGTTTCCCTTGGCTATTGGAAGGACAAGGAAGCCATCTCTACCGGTGCTCGGCTACGTTCCATATGCGAAGAACTGGGTGCGACCTTCATCAAGTTTGGACAAGTTCTGGCCAATCGACCAGACATGCTTCCCCCCGATGTAATCAAGGAACTGGCTAAGCTGCAAGATGATGTTCCCCCGTTCCCCTTTAGTGAGGTTTCTGAGATCGTTGAGCAGGAGCTGGGGCGACCTGCATCAGAGGTATTCTCCGTCATTGAGGAGGTGCCGTTGGCCGCGGCCTCCATCGCCCAGGTTCACCGTGCCACCCTCGTCTCGGGCGAAGACGTTGTAATCAAAGTCAAACGTCCCGGATTGGAAAAATCGGTACGTGAGGATCTGGCCGTTCTGCGTGACATAGCGGCGTATATTGAAGATAATTTCGAGGATCTTGAGCACATCCAGCCCCGCGCTCTGGTCGAAGAGTTCTCGCGTACCTTCGCCATGGAGATGGACCTGCGAGCGGAGGCTCGGAACATTGAACGTTTCGCCCGTAACTTTGCGGACGAAGAAAACGTACGACTGCCAAAGGTCTACCAGGAGTTTTGCAACAGCGGTCTCTTGACCATGGAGTATCTGGCTGGGCGAAAGGTCACGCAGGTTACCGACTGGAGCAGCTTTCCGAGAGAGCCGGAAGAGATTGCCAATTTGGGCACAAGCTTGCTCCTACGCTCTGTTTTTGAACATCGTTTCTATCACGCGGACCCCCATCCAGGTAACTTCCTTGTGGCCGACGACGGCACCGTCTGCCTCCTCGATTTCGGCATGGTTGGATTTGTTTCGGAATCGCGCATGGAGGAGATGCTCTCTTTCATGGTTGGCCTGGTCTCTTATGATGCGCAGATTCTGGTCGACGCAATTCTGGAAGCTGGCCTCGCTCCGGCTACCCTCAATGTCAGAGAATTCCAACGTGACGTTGAACAGATGATCAACCAGTTTGCCAGCCTCTCTCTTGAGGAAATGGATCTGGAGGTACTCTTCAGATCGTCCATTGAGACTATCTACAAGCATCGCATATCGCTCCCCGCTGACCTCCTGGGCGTTGCTAGGGCGATCAGCACCATGGAGGGAATTGCGCGGCAGATCTACCCCGCGTACAATCCGATTCAGTCTGTTCAGCCATATCTCATCTCTCTCTTCGTCAAACGGGCACTCGACCCCGCACATCAGGCAGACCAATTGGTGGAGGGAGTCGCTGACTTCGTCGGCCTGTTGCGCCAACTACCTCGGGACGTTTCAGATGTTGTGCGACGGCTTAAGGAGGGCGAACTCACACTGCGGGTTCAGGACCCATTTGCGAAAGAGGCCGCTCGCATCCAGATCCGCGGTCGCAATCGTTTGGTTGGTGCGCTGTTGTCATTTGCCGGTCTTGGCGCATCTTTCTATTTGCAGGCTGCGCCCGGCGTGAGTGAGTGGGTCCCATGGACCAGTTTCAGCACCTCATTTCTGATTGCGATATGGGTCATTCTAGGTATTCGCAAGTCAGGTGGGATGTAGGTTTCCCCAGGAATTTCGCACCAGATGTTTGCAGCGAGAGCCGGACCTTGATAAAATGTGCCGCTGGAGAAGTTCGTTTCTGCCTTATAGGAGATCCAATCAATGAGAACGCTCCCCTGGATAGTGATGTTGGCTGTGGCCACTTTGGCAGTGAGCTGTGGTGGTGGCAATGCCATTAATAAGGATACCGGTCAACCCGAAGAGGCGACTGTGACGCCCGATACGGTTACCGCTGATGTAGTCGTTCCTGACACATTTGTGCCAGCCGACGGGGTGACTAAGCCCGATGGTGCAGTGGAACCGCCTCCCGATTCCATTGAGCCGCCTCCCGACGGTGTGGAACCACCGCCAGACTCAAAAGAGCCGCCCCCTGACAGTGTGGAGCCTGAAGATACTGTGGATGCTGAGGCGCCGGACATCGTGGATGTGGAGCCAGACCTCGGCCCGCAACTTCCCGAGTACCTGCCGGAAGAACTCGAGGTAATGTGGACTAACGTTGAGAACATGGACATGGTCTCGGTCCGCAAGAACATCATTATAGAGTTCCCCGAAGACATGTACATGCCGGAAAATCCGGTGGAGACAGGTGAGTTCAACAAGTATTTTGAGATGCATCTCTTCGAATATGACTATGAACTGGATGAGATCGGCGCTGAAGTCTCCATGATTGTTAATTGGCGTCCAATCAAGCAGGGATTGCGACGCTCGCCGTCACTCCAGATCATTCCGGTAAAGGATGAACTGGGGCCGGACTACCCGGGGCTCTCCCCGACCCAGCCCTATCTCTTCACCTTGCATCGCGGCAAAGATATGTATTTTGAGCGCATGTTCCACACGCTCCCCATGTGGAGCCCTGGTTACAAGGACGTCGAATTCGAGATTCCTGCCGAGGATTGTGAACGGTGCTTCCCCTATCCGGTCAAAGTTCACGTTTTCGTGCCGCCGGAGTACAACTCAGACGATCCGCTGCTCAACAACACGTCTATTCCATGGGGCAACAAGAACCAGCGCTATCCGGTCCTCGTCGGTTTGCACGGCTATAATGGGCAAGGGATGTCAATGGCCGATGCTTTTGGCTATAAGACGCTGCCCCGTTTCTCCTCCCAGGGCGTGCTGGAGCCAATGATCCTAGTGCTTATGGATGGCACGGTGCCGCAACCTTATTGCGGCGGCGGCTGGCCCTGGCCAGGGGCAGGTAATACTTGCTACACGCAATTCATGGGCATCGGTGCGGCGATCCCAGAGTACACGCAGTTTACCTGTTACTCCTACTTCATGGCTCACACTATGAATCACTTCCTCGGTAAGGTCTTCCGCTTCCAGGGGATGAATGACCTGGGACAGCGACTCGATGACAAGGGCATGCCAATCCCCTATGAGGACGAGGCCGATTTGGACAAGCTGGAGGAAGAAGGGCGCACCTGGAACATCTTCCGGCGAGCCCACGGGATAACGGGCCTTTCTGGTGGTGGCTTCGGGGCCCTGATGAACGCATTTATCTTTGAGGATACCTGGGGGTCGGTTTACGGCATCGTGCCTACTACTGTGTCGTTCTTCAACCCCTGGGCCTATTGGTACAACGATGGTTCCATTACCCATAACCACATCTGCAACAAGGCCAATAACTCAGCCTATCCCTACGAAGTTGTCGGGGATGGCTTTCGGGATAACTCCCACATCGATCCAGAGACCGGCATGAATCGAGATGTTACCCTCGACCAGCGGGAAATCCTGCCCGGTGGCAAGACCTGCTTCTGGTTCAGCCCCCCGGCTGTGGCCAACGCAATTGTTGTGGCCATGCTTTGCGGATTGGATATCACCTGCCAGCTCGACCCCGGCCTGGAGGGCTTTGCCAACCCATGGCTCACTGATTTCGACCGTTTCCCCTTTGATGGCAACATAATGTTCACCACTGGAATCAGAGATTTTGAAGGACCCCCGGGGGCCTTCTTCGACCTTGATCACCAGCTTGATAAGCGTGGGGTTGTCCACACCTTCCGCTACGAGGATTCCGGCGGTGTCTACCATGACTGGCAGGCAATCTACGATCAGGTAGTGGGGCGCTACGAGATTGAGTGGCAGGATGGAACGCTGTCGCCGGGCAATTGGCCTGGAACTGGCAAACTCTATCCCTTTATGAACGCAGGCTTTGAGGGGATCGGCTCGCATCCCTTCAACCATCCGTTCGCTTCCGAATTTACGTCCGGTGCCCTTGACCCCGACAGGGATATGGTTATCGACCTTATCTATGACCCGATGCCTGAGTTGAACTACGTCGAAGACAACTGTCCAGGGGTACACAATCCCAAGCAGGAAGATGGTGACAACGATGGGATCGGCGATGCTTGCGACACTGACTAACCACCGTAGCTTTTCAACGCTGCTTCTCACGGGACTTCTGTTGGCTTGTAGTGCTCCGGCACCGGAGGCCACTGATTTTGGCTCGTTCTTCCCTCTGGACGCAGCAACTGAGGTGGCCACCAGAGGTGAGGTGTCCGTCGGTGAGCATCTCTGCTTCCTGGCGCCGGAAGAGCCCCTCAAGGATCTCTCTGTTGCCGGGCAGGTACTAGAGATGTCATGGGATAACCTCTGGCCTGGCAACTACATCGGTGACATTGATCTGCTAGTCTTCGATTGGTGCGGCATTGAAGTTGATCGAGTGACGGTTCAACCCTCCGGGAGTTTCGCTTTCCATACTCCGGCGGGGGAGCACGGTTTCGTCGGCTACTTCGAGTATCCACACCGTCCAGAGACAATTGCTGAGGCCGATTGGGAGTTCGATGACTACCCGGTCTTCAGGGAGTTTGACAAGGAGTTTCGCGGCGACTACATCCACAGCAATCTGCGCCTTTTTGACCCGACCATCATCAGTTTGCCCATAGAATTGACCAAGCAGAAGAACGACAAGGGTTACATCCAGGGGACTCTCTACGAAATCATATCCTACGATACCCTCGAGGATGCTGTCGTCACCGCAAGCTCCGGCAAGGTAACCTACCTGTCGGAATCGCACCTGCCTGATAGCGCCCTGACTTCGACCAGGGACCGGGGCCTCTTCCTGGTCTCGAATACCGTTCCAGGGCCCGTGGAGTTGACGGTGACGCTGCCAAGCGGCAACGTGATCTCCAAGATTGTCTACACCTGGCGTCTCGATTCCGAGCCGAACAATGTAATTACCAACGTCGGCTTTCCCGTGATGCCCAATCTGCTTTAGGTCTCCGCGCTCCCGTTTGCACGTCGCTGGCGCTCCCCTTTGCTGGCTGACTGCGTCAGCCGTCTTGGAGGGAACTACGAGCCGATGCAGCCTGAAGGTAGGAGCAGCGCCAGAAAACGCTCCGGCAGTCATCCTGTGCGATCGATGAATTGCCCACACGGTGCGCAGGGCCCCAAAAGAGGAGTCGCAGGATCTCCAGGCACCAGATGTGACCACACCAGAGGAAAGGTAGTGCACCACCATAGACCTATCCCACGAAATGTGTCTCACTGAATTGTCGGAGAGAGAATGCGGGTGCGGCGTGTGCCGCACCCGCAGCAGATGAATCGATTAGGGAACAGCCAGGAGATCATCCATTACCGCGATTGCAGCTTCGAGAATCTCGAAGGTGAAAGTCGGGTTGTGGGCGCCGTGGCTGTTGTCGTAGTGAATCAGGTGGTAGTTCCAACCAGCCTTGTAGAACATCATGTCGTCTTCATCGTCATCGTCGAAGATTGGGAAGTCTTCATCTTCTTCGGTGTAGACGCCATCAGCATCTTCCAGGGTCCAGGTGCCGTCGCCGTCGTTACCAGCATCCATCCAGGCATTTCGGAGCTGGAAGTGATCTTCCAATTCGCCTTTGATGGTGTGGATAGCCTGGCGGCCGTGCCCTGTGGTGGGGTGAATCTCGTCGTATTCGAGTTCGACGACGCCCTCTTCACCTTCAACCCATACGGTGCCCGCAGCTTCGAACTTGATGTGGGCGTATTCCATGAGGCGGTCGGCCAGGTCGTGAGCCACGCCTTCGGTGGCATCGTGGAGCGTTCCGCCGTCGAAGATGCCGTGGCAGTTGGCGCAGATGGCCGTGGAAGCGGTGAAGGAGTGGTTCGTGCCGCCGAGCTTGTAGCTGAGCTCTTCCGGCGGATCCTGCAGTTCCATGTGGCAGTTGGTGCAGGTGTCCTTGATGTAGGAGTGGGGGGAACGGACGCCCTTGAAGAAGTAAGCGTTCATACCCATGAAGACATCACCCTGGGCAGAGCCGTGGGGTGCACGGCCGCCAGCCGGAGTGGAGATGTCGTCGCCCACGAGGCCGCGGCGGGCGTTGTGGCAGGTTATACAAAGAGCACCGTTGCCCAGTCCCTTGGCCTGGAAGCCGGCTTGCAGCATCGGGCTGTCGCCGAAGACGCGGAGATTAGCATCGTTAGCGTCCTTGGTCGTGGTGCCAACGTCGTGGGTAAGGTGGCACGCTGCACAGGTCTGCGGATGGGCGTTGTCCGCGTTGAATTCGGATGCGTCAACGGATGATTCCCAGTCCCCGGACTTGGTCCAGGCGATGAAGCCGTTACCGCTATGGCAGCGACCGCAGTTGCCGTTGCCAGCGTAATTCTCGGCCAGGGCGTAGTTGGAGTGGCCAGAGAGTTCCCACTGCTGGAAGCGTGCGTGACGCAGGGGCTCACCGTGGCAGGTGGCGCAGACGTCGGAAGAGATGCTGGTCCGACCGCGATCCGCAGTCTGGTGATGTGCCACATCGTCGCCGTTGGGGCCGTGGCAGTTCTCGCACTGAATGTTGGCAAGCTTGGCAACGGTCGGGTAATCATCGACCATAATCCCCCAGTTTTCCATCTTGGTGTCGTGGAAGAGGTCAGCGGCGATGAAGTCGTCCCAGTCAGCCGCGTCGTCGATACCACCGTCCCCTTCAATGCCGTTGAAGCCAACGGTGTGGCAGGAGAAGCAGCCAGTGCTGTAGTGGGTGCTGGTGTTGATATTGTTGGTGAGGATGTGGGCGTGGCCCGACTGCTTCCACGGTGTGAATTGGTCAATGTCGCTATTTGGGGAGTGGCAGGTAGTGCAGTTGCCGGATAGTGGCAGACCATCTTCACCGATTCCAGAGATCGCACCGGCAAACTTGCCAGCGAAGACGGTGAATTCAGCGTCGCCTTCGGAGACGACGTATTCGCCTGCGGTGTCGGCGGTGAACGCCGGGATACGGCTGGTGGCATCGGTGAGCTCGGCAGCGGAGCCGGCAGGAGCGTCCAGCTCCCATGCGTAGGTGTCAGCTTCGGGAGCAGAGAGTGTAACGTTGGAGCCCAGGGCTACGTTGTTGATGCCGGCAGAAATCTGGTAAGGAAGTTCCGCATGGACTTCCACTTCTTCCATGTACTCGCCAGCGCTAGTGGTCACGGTCACTTCGAAGACCATAATGGCGGTTAGCTCAAGGGAATGGGGGTTGATGCCGAGGACCTTGTGTCGCTGGAGAACATCGAGATGGCTGATGAGGGCAGCTTCGAATACTTCGAAGTCGGCCAGGGTCACGGTAAGCGTGTCGCCGTCCGCGCCAGCCAGATCTGCGTCAACACCTTCAACCTGGTGCCATTCGTAACCGGTTACGTCGATGCCCGCTTCGGTATCAACCACAGCCATGAGTTCCGTGGCCGCCCCGGGGGCAACCATGGTTTCGCCGTCGAAGCCAACCACAACCGGCTCTTCTGCTTCGAGAGTCAGGTCGTAGGTCAGGGTTTCGCCAGCAACGATGGAGATGGTGCCTTCGCCAGCGGTGTAGCCTTCCAGCGTGAAGGTGACCATGAAATAACCGATGGGAAGGTCGGCGCTGTACATGCCCTCTTCGTCGGTCATGATTTCCAAACCTTCAATGGCCGGCATGATGGCAATTTCGACGCCTTCAAGAGCCATGCCGCTGAGCGCGCTGGTAAGGGTACCTTCAAAAGTACCGGTGGAGATGCCGTTTTCGCCGTTTTCGCCGTTTTCGCCGTTTTCGCCGTTTTCGCCGTTCTCGCCGTTCTCGCCGTTCTCGCCGTTCTCGCCATTTTCGCCGTCATCGCCGTCATCGCCGGGGGTGCCCGGCTCACCTGGATCGCCCTTGTCGCCTGCTGCGCCTTTGTCGCCTGCTGCGCCCGGTGCGCCGTCGGGGCCCGCAGGCCCTTCACAAGCATTGAGGCTCAGCGCAACTGCGGCGAGCACAACCAACATCAGTGTTCGCATTTTCGCCATGTTCTTTCTCCTTCTTCTACTATTGGCACCACGTGGGTGCGAATTTACAGTTTTCAGGTACTTATATTGTCCGGGGCATCTCTTTGAACGCTTTTCTAGCACGGTGGGATGGGGTTGGCAATAGCCAATGTGAATTTAATCACGAGAATCAAATGCAGGGTTTAGATTAGTGACTACTTCTTTTCCGGAAGGCCGCTCTATGGCTGCTCGGGAACTAGTGATGGGGTTTCTGGAAAGAGGTTCCCACGGGCCAGAATTCCGGCCGGATCCATTGCACTTTTCAACGAACGCATGGCCGCTATGTATTGGGGGGGGTAGATCTGATTGAGGATGGGGCGTCGACTCTTGCCGATGCCGTGCTCACCCGAGACGGTGCCGCCAAGTGCCACAGCCTTGTCATACCAAAGGCGAGCCAAGGCCATCCGTTGGGCCACCTCGTCGTGGGTGCGACCAAAAGTGAAGATGTGGGGATGGCCGTTTCCGATGTGCCCGTAGAGGACTGCACGAGGATTGCCCGCCTCACTAATGGTCCGCACAACAAACTGCATCATCTCTTGTAGACGATCGATAGGAACACAAAACTCTGTAGAGACCTTCAACCCACCAGTGGCAGCAAACGAGTTGGCCTCCCGGTTGCACTCGGTGGGGATGTGGTGGCGCAGTTCGCGCAGCCACTCACGCTCTGCGGACGACTGCGCGATCACCGTATCATCAACCAGCACGCCATAGGTGGCCAGGGGCATGATCGCGTGCTCCAGCAGATCTTCGATTTCAGCCATTGCATCAAACTCGACGTAGAGGGCTGCTCCGGCCCCGGCAGGAATAGAGGGAGGGCGCACATGTTCTGCCATTAGATCGAGGGATAGACGGTCCAGCAGGTCGCAGCATCGTGGAGTGGCGTCAAGCTGGCCGTGGCGGAAGGCCACGGTCAGGGCTAACGCGGCATCGAGGGATTCCAGAAAGAGGATGAATCCAACAGCCGGCCCCGGGTCTGGAACCAGCCGGCACCAGATGCGGGTAACGATGGCCAGGGTGCCCTCGCACCCCAGAAAGAGCTCCACGGGATCGAGCAGCGGCCGATAGCCGGCCGTATTCTTGTCGACGTCACGCCGGAAGAAGCGGTGGACCTCGCCCGTGCCCGTAACGACTTCAAGACCTTCTATCCAGCGGGCTGTCATGCCCCAGCGAAACGATCGGGCACCACTGGCATTGGTGGCTACATTTCCACCAATAGAGCACTCCGGCTCGCTGGTGGGGTCGGGAGGATAGAAGAGTCCGGAATTGGCGACGTGGTCCTTCAGTTCACGGGTGATAGTGCCCGGCAGTACCTCGACGATACGTCGTTGCTCATCGATGTCGACAACTCCGGTGAGAGAGCGCATATCTACTACGACATCGTCCTGGGGCACCGCCGCGCCGGTGGTGGCCGTTTGGCTACCGACGGGAAGGAGCTTGCGACCGCAGCCAGCAGATTCTGCGACTAACTCGGCCACATCTTGCAAATCGCGCGGCCGGAATACTCCCGCAACTGTTCCGAAAATGCCAGATTCGTCAGAGCGATAGCCGTCTGTAATGTCCGGGTCAGTGATAATGGTGGGGTGAGAACTCATGGTCGCACCAGAGAGGTCGCTAACCCTTGAGGGCTTCGGCCATGTCGGTTGCTTCCCAGGTGAATTCCGGCTCGTTGCGGCCGAAGTGTCCATACGCAGCAGTCTTCCGATAGATGGGACGGAGGAGCTGCAGCTTCTCGATAAGTGCCTTGGGCCGGAAGTCAAAATTCTTCTTCACCAAAGCCTCGATCTTCTCGACGGGGATCTTCTCGCTGCCGAAGGTGTCGATCCGAACGCTCACCGGGCGGGCTACGCCAATGGCATACGCGACCTGGATGGAGCACTCGTCTGCCAGACCAGCGGCCACCACATTCTTGGCTACGTAACGGGCGAAGTAGGAGGCTGAACGGTCGACCTTTGATGGGTCTTTGCCCGAGAAAGCCCCGCCGCCGTGGCTCTCCCAGCCGCCGTAGGTGTCAACGATGATCTTACGACCGGTGACGCCACTGTCGCCGTGGGGTCCACCAATGACAAAACGGCCGGTGGGATTCACGAAGATCTTGGTTTCGGCGTCCACCATGTCCTGGGGCAGGATGGGATTGATGACTTGCTCAACGACTTGGTGACGGATTTCGTCGTAAGCAATATCCGGATCGTGCTGGGTCGAAATCACCACTGCTTCGATGCGCTTCGCTTTGCCATCGAAATACTCTACCGTGACCTGGCTCTTGCCGTCCGGGCGGAGGAAGGAAATCTCGCCGGACTTGCGCTTCTCGGCCAGCCGCTTCGTGAGTTTCTGGGCCAGCGTAATGGGGAGGGGCATCATCTCTTCGGTCTCGTTGGTGGCATAGCCAAACATCAACCCCTGGTCACCCGCCCCTTGCTCCTCGAAGAGCCCGGCACCTTCAGTGACGCCCTGGGAGATGTCAACGGACTGCTGATCAATGGCAGTCAAAATGGCGCACGACTTGTAATCGAGGCCATAGTCGGCATGGGTATAGCCGATGTCCTTGATAGCTTGACGGGCCACTGCTGGAATGTCTACGTAGGTGCTGGTCGTGATCTCACCGGCCACGACGACAAGGCCAGTAGTGGTCAAACACTCACAGGCAACGCGGCCTGCGGGGTCATCGGCGAGTACGGCGTCCAATACGGCGTCTGATACCGCGTCGCAAAGTTTGTCCGGGTGACCTTCGGTTACTGATTCTGAGGTGAAGAGCGTCCTGCCTTGCTTGTTTATCATTGTATTCCCTGTCCTCCCAGGTTGATTTGGAGCGTCTTGTTTCGTCGAGAGAGGGACTCCCTCGAAACAGCGTCAGAGCATACTACTGACTTGCCGAACCGGTCAAGTATTTCGTGGTCCAAATCATTTGACGCAGCGGCCTTGAGCCTTGTACTGTCGTCCCTGAGCCGGCCTGTAGCAGTCGCCGACCTGAACGCACCAAGAGGATGCAATGAGTCCAATTTGGAGAATCCTTCTCACACTTTTTGTGCTGGTGACTGGCGGCAGACCGCTAGCCGCTGAGTGGGGCTACCAACCGGAAGTAAGGTTGTTGCCTCCTCGGCAAGGCGTACAGTGGAATCTCTGGGCCGGGGAGTACCGCTTCGCTTACCACAGCACCACAGACTTTGTCCTGGACGAAGCAGGACTCACCAATCCCGTGGGCCAGTGGGCCGAACAGCGGGTGCGACTCTCCCCTGCCTTTGCCTGGGGGCGGTTTGGTGCGAGAGTGGAGATGGACCTGATTGAAGGCCAGATCCTGGGTGACCGTGAAAACCTATATCCCGCCGGGCGCCGACTAGACCGTAAGTCAGTAAACCGCGGGGAGGGATTTCATGGCTTCTTACTGCGAGAAGCCTACGCTCAGGTGCTCACCTCCATCGGTCTCTTCCGTCTGGGGCAGATGACGAGTTCCTATGGGCTTGGCATTCTCGCCAACACCGGAGTCGAAGACCACGATCGTTTCGGTGTCAGGCGATATGGTGATGTAGTGGACCGGGCTTTGCTGGCACTCAAGCCCTTTCGGCCGTTGACCGGGGCCAATGCGTGGGGCGATTATCTTACCATCGTCGCATCGGGTGACATGGTCTGGCGGGACGAGAACGCTATCTTCCAAGATGGCGACAGGGCCTACCAGGTGAATGGGGGTCTCTTCTGGAGCCAGCCCCGTTTCACCAACGGTGCAATCGTCACTTTCCGGACGCAGAAAGACAATGACGGCGATACCCTTGAGGCATTGGTCCTGAATCTCAACGGGAAGAACGAGTATGCGCTGACGACCAGAGAGGGCGCAGGGGCATTAGCGGGACAGCAGGTCCCAGACCTGGCACTCTCGTTGGATTACGAAACTGTCTGGCTCCAGGGGCACACCGATCGCTTTCAGCAGATCGGCACGGAAGAGGGTCTTGACCTCTCCTCGTTTGGTGCAGTTGGAAGGCTCAATTTCGCAATTCACTCGCTGGGCTTGGAGGCGGAGGTGGAGGTTGGCTACGCCTCGGGCGACAAAAACGCACACGATGACACCTCGCATGCCTTCTTCTTCGATCCGGATTACAACGTTGGACTCATCTTCTTCGACGAGATGCTGCCTCGTATATCGGCACGAGCTGCAGAGCTCTCCAGCGATCCCGCGAATGTCGCGGTGCCCGCAAAAGGGTTGGATCTCATTCCCAGCCAGGAGCGGGCGACCAATGTTCTCTATTACTTCCCGCAGCTTCGCTGGACCTGGAGTCCGGCCACCCATCACGTCGAGGATATCAAGGTATTGCTGGGTGGTCTCCTGATGACCTCACCGGCCGAGTTTGCGCACTCCTACTACACCTTCCGTAATGGCGGCAGTGCGGCTAACCATCTGGGCCGCAGCGTTGACAGTAACTACCTGGGAACTGAACTTCTTGCCGGAGTTCGGGCGACCGTTCTGGCCTGGCCCGAGCATCTTGGGCTGACCATCCATCTAGACCAATCCTACTTCCTGCCCGGCAAGGCTCTGGCAGACCCCGAGGGTAACCTGCCCGATGCGGTCTGGAAGATCCTGGCTGCCGCAGCCCTTCACTGGCAATAGGGGGATAAGATGAAGAAGAAGACCTATCTCCCATTATGTCTCCTCTTGCTTCTGGCCGCTTGCGAGGGCCCGGAGGGCACTGGTATTGGGCGCACTGCCGGTACCGGGACTGGTCCCATGGTTGTCTTCGACCTGGCGGCCAAACCGTTACCTGAGATCCCTCTGCCCAATAACGTGGCGACCAGATTCGACCCCGATAGTCCCACGGGCCGTCGTATCAACGTCAGCGAAGAGGCGAGTACGAGGGCGGAGCGGAAGTTGCGGCATAAGATCAACCAATTGGATGGCTTTGGGACTTTCCAACCGATAACAGTTTCCTTCGACAGCCCGTTGGATCTTGAAGATTTGCGAGACCGACAAGCAGCCAACCATGACTTCACGGATGATGCGATCCTCCTCCTTGATGTTGACCCGGCCTCGCCAGATTTCGGCCGGGCAATACCACTCGATTGCGGCCAGGGCAACTATCCCCTCGGCCTGGAATGGGAGCATCAGTACTGGGACATGGATGAACACGCTGATTCTCCCAACCTTCTCTTTGAAACCCATGACGAAGACCTCAACGGAAACGGCAAACTGGACCCCTACGAGGATATCGACTTCGACGGAATCCTGGACCGGCCAAACACATTTAGCGGAGAGCCCCTTCTTCCGTTGGCCACTGCTGATGTGGCGGGGTTGCTAAAGAGCGCGTCCCGGCCCATAGATGACCTCATCACATTCTATGAAGTGGAGACCAACACCCTCGTCCTCTGGCCAGTAGTGCCCTTGCGGGAGCAGACGACATATGCGGTCGTGTTAACGAGCAATATGGTAGGAGAAAAGGGCTCTTCAGTCCGTTCTCCCTTTCCCAACGTCAACCATTTGAGTCAAAATGACGATCTGGCACCATTGGCAACGATCCTGGCCCGAACCGAATACGGTTTTGACCTGGTTGATGTAGCCTTTGCGTGGAGCTTCACTACGCAATCGGTGACTGCGGAATTGGAGGCTATTCGGGCAGGGTTGTACGGTCATGGACACCTGGCGTCATTGCGCGACGAGTACGCCCCGGACATGGAGCCTAAACAGGTGAATGCTGCTGCCGAAGACGGAAGTCTACAGGATGATGCCTACGTGCTCTATGCCGCTGACCTCGACATGCTGTTCGGGATGGCTGAGTTGTTGTTGGGGTATGCTCCAGAAGTAGTCGAGGCACTTCAGTACGACGTGAAGTACGTGGACTATTTTGTGCTCGGGTCATATACAACACCCTATTTTCTGGCCGATCAGGATGGCATTGCCACGCCCCTCTATCCGGCGGACGATAATGAGAGCTTCTCAATCGACCTGGCGGGTGACGGGACGGTTCATGGCCCTAACAAAGTCTCCTTCCTCTGTGCAATTCCGAAAGCCACGGCCGAACATAAGCCACCCTTTCCCGTAATGCACTACGGGCACGGCTACTCTGGAGCTCCATTTGAAATCCTAGGGTTCGCCGGACGGTTCACCCAGTTTGGCTATGCGCTGTGCGGCATCGATGCGGTTGGACACGGACTGGCGCTCCCCTCAGATGAGGATATCAACTATGACGAATTGGTGCCCACGCTCCTTGAGCCACTGGGACTGTCGACCTTCTACAATGGATTTGCCTTTGGCCGCATTCGGGACCTGGACAACGATGGCCGATTGACCTCCTTTGACAATGGTGGAGACTTCTGGTCCTACGATATCTTCCATACTCGCGATTGTGTGCGGCAGGCAGCCATCGACATCATGCAGTTTGTGCGAGTGTTACGCTCCCTCGGGGAAATCAACTGGGAAACCGACACCAATCTAAATGGCAAGGCCGATGACTTGATGGGTGACTTCAATGGCGATGGCGTCGTCGATTTTGGAGGCCCCGACAATATCGACTACCCCCAGTGGGGCCAATCCATGGGGGCCATTGTCAGCGAGTTACTGGCCGGGGCTGAAGCGACGACGACAACTGCAACTCCTGTTTCGGGGGCCGGCGGACTGATCCAGGTGGGTGTTCGGTCCACCAATCCGGGTGTCCCGGAGGCGGTCTGGCTGCCCATGATGGGGCCATTCGTGATCTTCACGCCGACCTCTTTTACGCCAACGAAAGGAGTTGGCTGGGACCCGGAGACCGAGGTTGAGGACCTGTCCGACGACCATTCGTTGGAGATGGAATTGGCGATCATGATCAACGACCAGCACCGCGAAGACCGCCCCTGGCAAAACCCTCGAGCTCACTACTACCCCTTCGCGCTTACCGACCAGATCGAGCCGGGAGACCGAGTCATCGTCCGTAATAAAGTGAACGGCGAGGAGGTGGTCGCGTTTCGTCATCTGGACGGCCGGGGATTCAGGGTTTCCATTCCTGCAGACGGACTTACTGCGGTGGAGAAACGGCCCCTGCTGGGCATTCAGGATGGGGATACCCAGCCAGTACCCGTCTCCTGCGCCCCGGGGAGTTGGACGGTGGAAGTAGACCCGGAAGATTCCAAGCCGATGGGCCCGGCAAGCTGCGCGGAGCACGATTTGGGGCGAGCGCTCCTCTTTGGTGATGCGTTGGAGGTTGTGGTGCTTGACGGTTGGGACGGGGACGAGAAGGCTCGTTTCGACACCTTTGAGGTGGCGGTGGAGTACCAGGGGGCGATCTATCCTGAGGGAGCTCCCCTGGTGGCGCTCAATACGGGCCTGGGACGAGCGCGAAATACTCCAGGTCTACGCAAATTGATGGGTTTTGCCTCAATGATTCTTGCCCGGGGTGACCCTATTAGCTACGCCCGTCACTATGGGCCGGAAGAGCGGCTGGATTTCTCATATGATCAGGGCGCGGCGAAGCAGGCAAACGTTATCATCTACCATACCGTCGGTGACCCCAACACTCCCATTGCCACAAGTCTGGCCTTGGCCAGGGCAGCAGGTATTCTTGACTACCTGCCATCTTCGGGCACTACCCGAAACACGAAGAATGACGTACTTCTTGACGGGTACGTAGCCGAAGGTACCGAATGGTCCTGGCGTCATCTCTCGGCAACCTTGACCACCACGGATTGGGCCGAAAACAGCGGCGTCCAAGTGAAAGACGGACGCTGGCTAAACGAGTTCACGGCGCTCTTCGCAGCCGATCCGGAGCACCCCATCCCGGTCCATGCTGATCCCGATGATCTTGATGCAGGCACTGACGAATATGGCGAGCCAAACCTGGGGAAGCCGGTGCGAGCAACTTTGCGCTGGGACAACAAAGGTGCAACTCATATCGATGCTGACGCGACTGGAGAGATGAAAGCCTCGGGTGGCTTCTCAGCCTTTCGCATGCCCTACATAGCCCCCTTGGGCGCTCACGGTGTGGAGCCCTCCAACCCGAGCCGCCAATTTGATATCAACTCCTTCGTCGAAAACCAAATTGGCCACTTCGCTGCATCCCAGGGAAAGCACTTCTCCGACGATCCGTGCCTCGCCACCTCAACTTGTGACTTCCTACCCACCAGCGTGCAGGCGATCGGTGTTGAGTTGTATGGTGGCGGGGAGTAGCCGGGGGCTTCCCGCTAAGTACTCGTCCAATATCGTCGTAGCCCTTGCCGAAGTTCACCAGGATTTGCACCGTGTACGTATCGGTCTCGCACCATGCAACCGGTTTCGAGCGGAGTGGGTGAGTCCCGGATCTGTTAGACATGACTACATTAGGTATTGACATCTAATGCTGTTCGAGTATGGTGGTCAGTGTTGGAGGCATCATTCACGGGTGCCCTCGTCGATCTGGCATTCAATGGTCCCCCTGGGGGCCGCAAACGAGGAGATAACTATGCAGAGCAAACTGGTAGCAGCGCTGATGGTCAGCGCCATCTTCGGAGGAACCCTTCTGGCGGGTCAGGAAGCACGAGCTGACAGACGGATCTTCGCCTATTCATATCCATACATGACGCTGCCAGAAGGCAGCATGGAAATGGAGCACTATCTCGACAGCAAGTGGGTCGCCACCGATGACCCAGCCACCCTGGACATCGCGGAAGATGACCTCAAGGTGGAATGGAAACATCAGGTGGAATTTGAGTACGCGATCACCGACCGTCTGGACTTCGGTTTCTATAACGTGTTCAAGCAGAAGCCCTATGGTCCCATGGTCTATGATGGTTTGAAGGTCCGGAGTCGGTATCGATTCGGAGACCCTGGGCAGTATATTGTTGACCCTTCGATCTACTTCGAAGTGGCATATAACGGAAACGACGTGAAGGTGGAGCAGATCCTCATTTTCGCCAAGCGATTTGGCAAGATTGAGACCGCGCTCAATTTGAAGTTCGAAGAGAAGATCAAGGACGTTGGCGGAGCCGACGATTTCCTCCTGGAGTTCATCCCTTCATTTGGCGTGGGCTACCACATCAATCTTAATGTTGCCATTGGCCTTGAGTACCTGGCCAAAACGGAGAAGGCCGAGGGCGAGGATTTTGAGTTTGAAAACCACTATGCTGGTCCGACCATCTCCGTTATGGGCAAGCGATTCTGGTGGACAATTGCCTTCCAGCCCCAACTGAAGTTTGACAAGGACGAAGGCGCTCTCTATCAGGCCCGCTCAATATTTGCGGTGGTATTCTAGTTGCTCTTCGGTGTCATGTTGCGAAACGTGAGCCAGCGTACATAGGCTTTCAGGACGCCGTCATTGCCGTCTTCATCAAGCCGGACGATCTCCAGGTCAATGCCTGGTGTTCGGGTGGTTCGGCCATCATCGATTGCCAACACTTTGCAGCGACACTTGATCTGTGCCATGCCGCCTCGCACACGCAGTTCGAACTTGATGTCTGCGCGTCTCACCGGTTCGCGCGGAGGCAGCATGGTGCGCACGAACATCCCGCTGGTGCCCAGATGGGTTATCAGGACGTTAACTCGTTTGCCGGCAATATCCATGACCGCCTTCACTTCGGCCATCGCCCGAAGTTCGCCAGCGGCGATCTGACGGGTAAGGACTCCATCCTCTTGGGAGCGGTTGAAGGTTGGCGCAGGTTGTTCTGGTAACTGAGCATTTGCTGTGCCCTTAGCGATCTTGGCTTCCCGCTCAGTGCGCAAATCGTCTGAAATGTCTGCCGTATCCTCTTCCTCGTCTTCGTGGAAGTTCCGCACGTCTTCATCGCCGAAGACTGCAACTCGGGGGAAGGTGAACTCAACTCTTGGGTTTTCCTGGCCGGGAACGCTTTCGACGTAGATCTGGGGCTCGCGGATGCGCAGCACTTCTTCCAGGAAGTGGATCAGTTCGGATTCAGGACCGTTGGAGACGGCCTTCACCCATTCCACACCGACCCCTTTCACCGGTGTCTCGGTGCAACGGACGATCTTTCCCGTCAGGTAGACTGGGGAGGTGCGGGATGGGTCGTTTTTGAAGACCAGTGCGATGGGGGCACCGGCCGATAGTTCATCATCAGTCTTGAGAAAGATCCCGCCGGAACTGATGTCCTGCGAGTGGGCATCGAGACGCGTGCCGTCCACTGCGTAGCAGTAGAAGTCCTCAGTTAGCGGTATGCGTTCAAAGAGGCGTCGTTCACGTCCCGCCATGGTTCCCCCTCCTGTCGAGTGTCCTCGATTCTCCATGATCCCGTCGCGGCGATTCTAGCAATGGCGAGGGAAAAAGCAAAGAAGGGCGCGATAACTTGTGCCCCCCTCCATATCCCGGTAAATTCGACTGGTATCTGATGGTTCCTTCGGGGGACCGACATAGGAAGCACTCGGGGGTAGTCTTGGCGAGGGCAGAACGGAGGCTTTTTCCACGGCGTGAGTTCAGGGCCGGGGTCTACGCTTACGTGGACGGTCGGCGCTACGATGCGCGCTCCGAGAACATCAGCGCGGGCGGGATGTTTCTAGCCACCGCCGAAGAGATTCCCCTGGGGCGTACCATTGCTCTGGTCTTCAAGTCCCGCAGTGGTAAGAAGAAATCTGGTGAGAAGGGCGTCAAGTATGGCGCCGGCATCAAAGGAGAGCCCGTCTATCTGGTCGGTCGGGTGATGCGCAAACAAGTTTCCCCGGTCCCCGGTGTCGGTCTTCGCTGGGTACGAGCCATGACGGATGCTTCTCCGGAGGATCTTGAGTATTTCCTGAGCAAGATGTTGCGCATTGAGGCCACCGGTGCGAAGCGCGCTAAGGTGGGAGCGAATAAGGCGGTGAAGTCTGTCTTTGAATTCGAACCGCTCTATCAACAGGCAATCAAGTTCAGCGGAACTAAAGAGGACGACGAGCGCACCACGGGGCCAATTCTGGTAGGGGAGGGAGGCACCGAGGAGTACTTCCGCGAACTGCGCTTTGACGATGATTTTGAGCACTTGAAACAGAGCGATGGACCGGTTCTTCCCCGGGAGTACAGCAAGCGTGGAGGGACTCATCGGATTGCAGGTCCCATGACCGACCGTCTCCGGCAGACGGAGCGTCTTCTTCCGGTCAATACCGAGGCCGTGATGACTATCGGTGCGATGCCGATTCCCGTCCACGTCACTGCCATTGGCACAAACGGACTCTTCGTGGAGTCTCCCGTGGCCCCGACCAATCGTCAGGAGAGCATTGGTCTGGTGGTTGAAATTATCACCCGCAAGGAGACGGAGAAGATACGCTGTCGAGCGCGCGTTCTAGAAGTGGATGACGGTTCAGGCAGTGGTGAATCCGGTCTCTATTTGGAGTTCGCTGACTTTGCTAGCGAGTCTGAGAAAGAGACTCTGGAGCAGTACATACGTTGGGTGCATTTCCGCACCGTTTCGTCACCCCCAACCTAGACTCTCTTCGCCAACTCTACTATTCCATCGATGCATTTGAATTCGGCTCTCTGTCCGGGGTGTAGGACCACTGGATCGAAGTGTCCTCCGCCATGACCGAGCAGATCTTTCAATCGCCCGGGATGGCGAGACATGGGGGGGAGAGCTGGCCAGTCTCCGCCCGGGTGAGTTGGCACTACGAATCGGGCCCCGAGGTCCCTTGCGGCACGGGCCGCATCTGTTGCATTCATCACTGTTCTTCTTCCCCAGATCAGGGTTCCTCCTACCGGGAGAATGGCAATGTCGACTGGGCCATTGGTAACGACGCTGGAAAACGCATTGCCATATGCAGCATCGCCACCGAAGAAGAGACCATAAGGTCCGAGCTGAATTCGGAACCCCACCTCATCGGGCCCCGGAAAGGTGTGCTCCATGGCGGTGGCGGCAAGGGCCACGGAATGGACGGTTTCTAGCTGTTCGGGGGCCATTTCCAGGAGCTTGCCGCGAAAACCTCGCGGCCGGTTTCGAGCAAGGCCAACGGGTCCGACCAGGGTCGTATGTGATTGTGCTGCGGCGGCAATGAACCTGGGGTCGAAGTGGTCGGCATGGAGGTGTGAGCATAGGATAATATCTGGCGTCGGGATCGCTGCTGCTGGAATCCCCGGCCTTCGGAGCGCTGGGAGGAAGCGCATGCGCCGCGAGAACCAGGGGTCGGTGAGGATCGTCACATTGTCAAATTGCAACAATGTTGTGCTGGTGCGGATGTAAGCCAGATGAAGGGTTGGTGTGGTGCTCATGGCGCTTCAGGCGGTGCCTGCTGCTGTGCGTAGATTGTGTCCCACACGTTTCCAACCACCAGGCGCGGCTGCTCCAATTCCCTTTCCACTGTTTCACCTATTGTGGGCCACTCTGTTTGCAGCGGCAGATATTGGCAGGGAAAGAGGCAGATGGATGTCAGACGTTTCTTGGCCGCGAGGCGCTCCTCGTCAGTTTCACGGGTAAGGAAGAACTCCGGAGCCAGTCGCTTGTGCTCCGGCAGACCGGAGAGTTGACTGACGTTGGTGGCGGCTTTGGGGAACCGCTGATACCAGCGTTGGTCCTGGGGAAATTCGAGGAAGAAGGCGAACTTGGTAACAACAATGAGGACCAGAGAGATTGCCGCGAGAGTAAGAATGTTGCTTCGCAATTCCCCGATTGCGGTGAAACGGCCGATGCCAAATGAGACAAAGAGAAAGAGCGGGGGCATACCGAGGAAGAGAAAGGACATCTTCAACTCTTCCCAGTTCTCCTGGAAGGCCCAGAAAAGACAGGTGATTACGAGCCAGGAGAGGGCCATCCACGCGGTCCGTCGGTGTTCCCGCAGCAGTGGCTTCAGTCCCAGAAAAGCTACCGCTGCGCCAACCAGACCAATGGAAGTAATGAAGACCAGCGGGATCATCAGGAAGACCGGAAAGGGGAAATGAGGAGTTCGGACCCACTCAGTGTGGAAGGGGTAGTTCAAGAGGCCGTTAAAGGCGAATTTCAGCCCCAGGAAGGTATGCTCAAAGGTCGGTCTGAAGCCCTGAAAATCAGCAAACTGTGAGGGGTGGGCCAGGGGGGAACCGAAGGCGAACTCCTTCCAGTAGGTAATCGGCAAAATGGTCAAGAGCGCGCCCAGAGCAAAAAGGCCAGCGCCGCGCAAGCCTGCGAGTCGCCGCGCCAGGGCCTTCCCTTCAGTTCGGTCGACCGAACTGAAGTAGACCCACAGGAGGAAGAGCGGTGCATAGATAAGACCCATGTTTCGAATACCGCCAAAGACCCCGAGCAGAAGGCCGGCGACTAGTGGTCGGAAGGGCTCGATCTGGAGCATCATCAGCAAGGCCACGAGTAACATCAGTGCTGGGAAATTGGCGTTCAGGCTTTGGAATGAGAGCAGGAATGGATTCAACACCAGTCCGAGAGCCGCAATCAAGCCGATCCAGCGCCGCCCCGTCAGTTGTTGCACGACGAGAAAGAAGAGCATTGCCGTGAGCGCGGGAATCAGTGCGTAGAGGAGGCGGAAGCCGAAGACCCGGAAGAGTCGGAAGAATGGGGCAGCTTGAATGGCAGCTCCGATCCGCTGGTCCTTGGTGGCTACTCCGTAGGATTCTGGTCGCACCAGGTCGTCGGGAAGTTTGCCTTCAATCGCGCTGGCATGGCCTTGGGAACCATCCGCGTTGCGAAAGTCGATCGGTTCCCCTGCGATAAGCGACGCCGGCACTGAAATGTAAGTATCCCAATACCCCGTCGCGGGTCCCTGGTAGAGGGCAAAATAGACAACGAAGACGAAGAGTCCTGCCAATAGTGCGCTCTTCTTTCCTCGTTTTGCTCGTCCCAGGACGATTTCTTCAAAATCGGGCATTCCCTAGTCTCGATTTGCGGGTCGTACTGTCACTCAGGCATTGGCATGATAGAAGGGTCTGGCCCCTTTGACAAGACCACGGGAACAAAAACAGTAGCTTTTCGGTTGAAAAACAGACCTCTCTGCATATATAGATAGGGTCTGTTGACGAATACTTCGTACTGACGTCCTTGAAGGAGGAGAACAAATGAGACTGACTGCACTCTTGTCGATGCTGATGTTGGCCCTGGCCCTGGGTGGCTGTGGAAAGAAGGAAGAGAAGGGCAAGACCAAGGCCCCGGCAAAGGCGGCTGAGGGAGAGAAGAAGGTTGCACCGGAAAAGGCCCCAGCAGAGGAAAAGGCTGCGGAAGAGGCTCCGGCGGAGAAGGCTGCTGAGGAAGCTCCGGCGGAAGAGAAGGCCGTAGAGGAGAAGGCCGCTGAGGAAGCTCCGGCGGAAGAGAAGGCCGTAGAGGAGAAGGCCGCTGAGGAAGCTCCGGCAGAAGAAAAGGCCGCAGAGGAGAAGGCTGCCGAAGAAGCCCCGGCGGAAGAGAAGGCAGTCGGCGAGAAGAAGGAACCTGCCAAGCCAGCTCCTGCTCCTCGCTCGCAGGAAGATCTGCAGATTCGGCGAGCTCGCATCCAGGAGATCTACAAGCTCGGTCGCAGCGGGGACGCTGGGGACCTTGCAAAGCTCGAGGCTATCATTACTGGGGACGGCAAGGCGTTTGAGAAGGCCACCGCAATTCGTGCCCTTGGCAACGAAAAGAAGGATGGACTTGTTGAGCCGCTCAAGAAATTGGCCGAAGGAAACGATCTGGCGGTCAAGAGTGAATCTGCCATCCTGCTTTACCAGTGGGGCGAAAAGGAATTTGCGAAGCCGCTCATGGAGTCGATGCTGGACCAGGGAGTGGCACTGCGGCGTGCCTTCTTCAAGGGCATTGAAGATGGCAAGTACATCTACGACGAAGAGGCCCTGGCCTTTTTTGAGAAGGCGATGGGAGCCAAGCAGGTCCATGTTCGTCTTGACGCCGCGCTTGGTTTGCTCCATCTCGACCAGAAAGAGGTTGCACTGGCTGCCTTCGAAGCTGCTCTAGCCGACAAAGAGAAGGAGTATGTGCGTCTAACGGCCGTAAGCTACCTTGCTAGTGCCCGGGACATTCCTGAGGCCAAGGCTCTGCTTGAAGCAGCAGCCAATGACGCCAGCGCTCGGGTAGCAAATCGTGCCAAGCAGATCCTCGGCACCAACCTTCCCAAGCCGGCCGCGAAGTAGACACGTCATTTCCTGCGAATCTGCAATGGCGTACCGGATGCATCCATTCTGTGGCTGACCCGGTTTTCGTAGCTAGTCGTCGCTGCGTATCTTCTTGAGGAGGTACTCCAGCGACTTGCGGTGGATGCCGCCCTGACGCGCGGCCTCCGAGATATTGCCGTTGCAGGCCTCCAGCAGTCGAGTCCAATAGCGCTCCTCGAAACTGGAGACGAGGCTGTCTTTGGCTTCCTTGTAAGGCAGGTGCATAAGCGCCGCGAAATCAGATCCTCCGGCGGGCACAGGCGGTCGAGTACCAGGTTCCACCGATAGCTCTACCCCGTCCGAGAGCAAGCAGGAACGCTCCATTAGGTTGCGAAGTTCACGCACATTGCCCGGATAGTCGTAGGCCAGCAGCCGTTGCAACATGTGGTGGGATACGGTGTAGCGGTGACCATCTCGTTGCGAGAAGAATTCCAGAAAATGGTCGACCAGCATGGGAATATCCTCGGGACGCTCCCGAAGCGGTGGGATGCGCAGCTTGACCACCGCAAGTCGGTAATAGAGGTCTTCTCTGAAGTTGCCGTTGGCTACCTCCTCCCTCAGATTCCGATTCGTGGCCGCGACGATCCGTACATCCACCTGCCGGAAAGAATCAGCGCCGACCCCTTTTACCTCTTTGCGCTCTATGAGGCGCAGTACTTTGCCTTGCATTTGGAGCGGTAGCTCACCGATTTCATCGAGGAAGAGAGTACCTCCCGCGGCGCTTTCCACGGCTCCCTTGCGGCGGTCGACAGCTCCCGTGAAGGCTCCTTTGACGTGGCCAAAAAGCTCGCTCTCAATGATTGATTCGGGAATTGCGGAGCAGTCGAGGATCTCGAAGGGCTTTGTCGCTCGTGAGGAGAGATCGTGGAGAGCCCTGGCCGTGAGCTCTTTCCCCGTGCCGCTATCTCCTTCCACGAGTACTGTGGCTGAGGTGTCGGCAACTCGCCTTACAAGGGCAAAGAGATGGCGCATCTGACTGCTGGCTCCCAACAACTCTCCCAGGCGATTCTCTTTGACCAATTCGACGTCTACCTTCTCTCGGCCTTCTTTATACTTGAGGACCGTGTCGCCAACTGTGATCCGGCAACTAGGTGGCAAGTAGGCGTCCTTTACTGAAATGTCTTGAACGACGACCCCATTCTTGCTGTCGAGATCTCTTAGCCGGTAGCCCTGTGGGTCCAACTCGATGCGAAAGTGGTTGCGAGAGACGGTGGAATCATCAAGCACGAGGTCATTATCAGGAGCAGCTCCAACCCGCAGGGTGAGTCCCTCCCAGGAGAGACTTTCGCCTTTGTTGGCACCGCGCTGAACAACCAACTCAAATCGAGGGGCTTGCAATCTCTCGAGGTTGGCTTCGAGATAGACGGTACGCGTTTCCTGCCCAGGGTCTACGGAGTTGCCGTTATCGTGCCTCGCCATTCCTTGTCCTTTTCGATGGTGATGGTCTTGGTCGTCTCTTGTTCTCCTTCTCGCACAATAATCGTGTGCGAGCCAACCGTCAACTGCCGGTCGATAATGTTAAGGCCATTAGAGGAGACAACCGGCTTGCCATCGACCAGGACAGTGGCACTGGCGGGGTTGTAACGTAGATAGAGGCGACCCTTTTCGAGGGGATGGAGGCGCTTGCCCAAGGAGCGGGGTCCCGGGTGACGAAGTTTGAAGGTTATTGTCTCGTAGCCACTCTTCTCGACACGAATCACCCGCGCACTGTTTCCCTCTACGAAAGCGAGTGTTTGGGGGCTATTGCCTAGCAGCCGACCGTCCAGGTATATGGTCGCATCGGGAGGCAAAATGGTCAGGCGGGTGGACGAGCGTGCCGGTTCAGGAGTCCGCGTAGCGTCCTCGTTTCGGGTCTCGGTGAGAATTCTACTGTCCGTTACTTCGACTGTGCCCGGCCGAAGGTCGACAGAAGACTGCCACTCCACCTCGTTTGCAACACTTGAAGCGTCAGGGGGCGCAACGTGGCTAGCGACGATATCGGAGTCATGGATGGAGGCTACGGCGAGCAGGTCGGCCGGGGGAGAATGGAGTAAGTCATCCATTGACTGGAGGTCTGGCAAGGGGATGATTTCGAAGCCAACGAGGCTCTTGGCAGATTCCTCCTCAGGTGATTTCGGCTGAGCGCCGGTGATTGGCGCTGATGCTGCCGGGGGGCGGAGCAAGAGATGCAAAGTTGTGTAGTCCAGGATCAGGAAGATAGCCGCTGCGGCCATCACCAGCGCCCAGGCCAGCCAGCCACGGAACTTGCGTTGTTGGCGTCGCCGCCAATCGGGCTGGGCGACTGCCCTCGTAAACTCATGTTTGGGGGGCGGAGTTGATGATCGGGGGGGGACAGGCAAGCCAGCTTTGAGGTCATAGGGATCGAGCGGGGACGCTTCGACTACCTCGCCCGCTTCCTCTTCCTGGGCAGCATCTTTCCGCCCCTCAGGTTGTCGGCTATCACCGTAGAGGTCGGCGAGGAATCGTGCGATGTCTCCCTCCGAAACGACCCAGCCATTCTCCTGCATGACGGTCGCCAGAGCGCGCTCCAGCTCTGATCCCCGGGTGTACCGCACCGCCAGATCCTTCTGGAGGCAGGTATTCACTACTTCGGCAAAAGACTCTGGCAGGTCCGGTCGAACTTCGCGCATGGGACGGAACTCAGCGTCCTTCACACGGGCCAGAATCATCATGTCCGATTCCCCCTCGAAGGGGCGACACTGAGTGAGCAGCTCATAAGCAACAGAACCGAAAGAGAAGATGTCGCTCGCTTGTGAGAGTTCGGCCCCTTCGGTCTGCTCCGGGGACATGTAGGGAAACTTCCCTTGCAAGACGCCGGTCATGGTATGCCGGCTAAGCCGTTGCCTTGCCTTGGCGATGCCAAAATCGCCCAGTTTCACCGCCCCCTCCCACGAGACGAACACATTGGCCGGGGAGATGTCACGATGTACGATATCGAGGGACTCTCCACTAGCGCTCTTCTTATCGTGGGCGTATGCGAGGGCTCGGGCCACTTGCCAGAGGATGTGGATGCCGATGTCGGCCGGAATCACGCATTCTCGGTCGAAGGCCGTAGTGAGCAGGTCGCGCAGGTCGACACCGTCGACGAATTCCATGGCAATGAAATAGTCGGGGCCCAATCGGCCAAGGTCGAGCACCTGGACGATGTTGCCGTGGCTCAGGCGGGAAGCCAGGAGACCTTCGTCAACCAAACGCCGGACAAACTCTGGCTCTCCCGCGTAGTGGGGCAGGATCTTCTTGATGATGACTTTGCGATGGAAGCCGGCTTCGCCGTGCACTCGGGCAAGGAAGATCTCTGCCATGCCCCCAACTGCGAGGCGGCGCAGCAGCTTATATTTGCCAACGGCGACCGACAACGGCCCTCTCCTTCCCCAAACCCAATCAGGCGCGACGAAGAGCCAGCACCTGCCTGAGATCTGCGCGGGTAAGTTCGCGCAAGACGATAAGCACTCCACAGTATAACATGAATTTACCGGTCAGTCGCAATAGCACCCAGAAGACGCCGGTGCCTTCTGGCTCCAGATAATGAGCGAAGAGCGCGACTACCAGGACTGCTCCCAACCCACGTAGAAAGGAGAGTGGGGCGAGGAAGGTCCGGAAACGGTGGTAGGAGAGCAATCCGGCTGCGACGCACCCGACAGCCATGGCAATCGAGCTGGCGATGGCCGCTCCCGTGCCACCGTAGAGAGGGATTAGCACGAAGTTGAGTGATGCAGAGAGTGCCAGCATTCCGGCGAAGAGGAGCGCCGAAGTCACGGGACTGCCGCTACCGGTGAAGATGTTGGCGCTCACCACTACCATCGCAAAGAACAAGTATCCGACCGACAGAATGGCAAACATCTGTGAGCCGGCAGCGTAGACCTGCGGAAAGAAGGGGAGCGACATGATCCCTGCCGCTTCGCTAGCGAAGGTTACCACCAGGCCGGCGAGGAATAGATAAACATAACGGTTGGTAGTTGAAACATACTGTTTCGTTCGGGCTGCATCGGCTTCAAACGTCGCTCGGGAGATCAGTGGGAAGACTACGAACGCCACGGCGATGGTGGCAACGTAGGGTAGCTGGCCCAACTGAAGGGCGAGCCCATAGACTCCGGCCTGGGACTCGGGAGTCCCGAGGGAAGTTGGGGCAAGTGCCATAAGAAGTTGGAGATCGACTTGGAGCAGACCGTTGAGAAAGAAAGCGAAAAACAGTGTCTTCCATTCGAATCGCCAGATGGCGCGCCACGGAAAAGGCTCACCCTTCCCCAGCCGTCCTAGCACCAGGGTGGACACCGTAAGCATTACCGCAGCGGTGACTAGGAAGCCACCGATAGCCCCTGCAATCGCGTATCCAGCGACGACAAAAGCGATGGTGAGTCCGACTTTGCCGCTGGCGAAGAGAATGTCCATCAGAGCCTGTTGAAAGAACCGCTTCAACCCGTTGAGGCTACCGATGATCACCGCGTAGTAGCTGTAGAGCAGGACGATGGGACTGGCAAGTCTAAGATAGAACGCCAGTGATGGTTGCTGATAGAGATGCGTGGCGATGGCATCGGCCCCAAAAAAGAGGGCCAGACTCAGACTTCCGCCAACAACGGTTTGGATCTTAAGGGTTTGCCACTTCACTGAGTGGGCCCTTGTCTCTCGCTCTGAGATGAACTTGGAGACAGCCTGAATTGTGCCGCCGATGAGGATCATGTTGAGAAGATTGATGAGTCCAATCACCACTCGATAGCGACCGTATAGTTCTCCAGTAGTGTCTCCGCTTAGTTGTTCGAAGAGCTTCGGAAGGAAGACGACGAGCAAGAAACCGGTGCCCATGAAGTAGATCTTGGCCATGCTCAGCCAGAGCACGCCGCGGCCGGCTTGAGAGGCTGTCTTGGTGGTAGGGGGGGTCACAATTCTCCTGCGGGGATTATGGTCGCTTGCCTTTCCAGGCCAGCTTCAGAATGCTCTCCGAGATGGAGTCCAGGGGAGAGTAGTTGCTGAGGTCCTCATCGTCCAGGTTGATTTCCCAAATGAAGTAGCCAGCGATGGTTTTTCTGCGGGCTGGTGTGAAGGTCCGCAGGAAGGCTTTGTAGGATTCTACCTGACAGAGGTCGCTGGGCTTCTTGTTGACAAGATAGTCGGCAGGTTCAGTGGCGCATGATTCCAGTGACCGGTATCCAGGTCCTTCCACCAGGACCATTCGCATCTTAACCGCATTGACGAAGCGGTCCATATTCGTCGCAATAGGCTTCCAGGCAGCCTCCAGCTCGTCTGCCTGCGGCACCGGTTTTTCCGTCAGGGTATACCAGGGTGTCATGCCTACAAGGTCACAGCAGCTATGCCAGAAGCTCGAGTCGAGTTCGGTGTATTCAACGCGGTCTGCGGCATAGAAGATCAGTCCAAAGAAGGTACCGTGAAGGTCGGCAAAGATTGAGAGCCAGCGGTCCCGATCCTCTTTGGTCTTCATCGTTGAGACCATCTCGGTGGCTGGAATGAGAAAGTCGACGCCATGTTCCTGGGCAAGTGCGGCGTAGTAGGTGGCGAACTCTCTATAGGATGCGAAGAAGGTATCTCGATCTTCGGGCTCAATCGCACCGCGCCACCCATTATCGGGTGGATCAACGTGGAGATTCCAGCCAACTTTCAGCCCCAGCTCCTTAGCCTCGTTGGTGGCCTGAACAATACAATAGGCACGTGGAGAATAGGTGACAGGGTAGACGTACTTTGAGTTGGTTTCATAGACGACCACGAACTGCACCGCGTTGGCACCGAGCGCTACAAGTCGGCGCATGGTAGCCCCGGGTTTGGTGCCGCAATAGCCCTCAGAGGCATAGGAAGTGATGTTGGCCCCTTGCCAGAACTCCACCTCTGGCGCCTCCTGAAACGCAGTTACTTCAATGGTCCAGGAACCGGTATTGTCTTCGTAGTATGGCAACTTGGCTTCACTGTATTCCAACTCGTCCCCTTCCGGGAGGTAGAAGTCCAGTGGCGTAGTCTCCTGAACCGACAGGATCAGGCGGTCCCGAATCTGCAAGTACTCGCTACCCACTTTCAGTTTCAGTCCCCATGCTTCTTCACCGGGAATGTCCTTGCCCCGTGGGGGAGAGCAGCTTCTGTCCTGTTGGACGCAGACCGTGCCGGCGCGATGGTAGAACATATAGTAGCGTCCCGGAACCAGATCGTAGCCGGTACGAGTATATGGTTGGTTGCCTACGACTTCGAAGGTGCCCACGGTGTGGAGTGGTATCCGCGGCGCGGGCTTGTTGCATGCCGTCATCAGTCCGGAGATGAGTAGCAGTGATAGTAGGAACAGTTGCAATCGCATGAACCCCTCGTGGGTCTGGGTTTGGTCTCGTAGTATAGAACAACAGCGCCCGCGAGCCAATATCCAATCACTGCCGCGCTTTGGACTTGTTCAGGGTTTAGAAAGCAACTCCGCCGCCTGCTTCCACTGCAACCGGGAAATTCATCTCGAAGGTACGGTCAAAGGGGGCGAAGTAGGTAGAAATGGAGGCCCCTGCACTCAGGAACATCTCTTCTGCGACGAAGAACTGTGCCCCTATATAGACGTTGATACCAGCCAGGAAGTCCTCTGGATACTCCTTGACGGCACCGGGCACACAGAGGTCTGACCCCGGGGAGTCATCCAGGTAGTGCTTGCAATTGGGATCTCTGGTGACGCTGAAGGATCCCATATAGTGGAATTCCATGCTTGGTGCCATGAATAGCCGCCACCAGTTCCCAGAGATGCTAAAGGCAGGCCCAATGGTGAGGCGAGCGGAGGTGAAACCGTCCACCAGGTCTTCGAATTCGTCCGGCAGCGATGAGAGGAACTGTGCCTTGACGAGGATTGCAAAGGAGCGCTTGAAGAAGTGAGCCCCATCAAAAGAGAAACCCATCATGAAGAGGGGATTGCGCAGCGGCTGTTGGAGGAAGAGAAGATGCTGATAGTTGGCGGAGAAGACCCACTGGTTCCTCTCTTCCACCCGACGCGGCACGTCTTCATAGGGCGTACAGGCAGCCCAACGAGAAACTGCCCGGTCAATGGCCATACTCGCATCACCTTCATCATCCAGGGCAATACGCTCTCGCAGGACTACGCTTTTGGCTTTGCCATCCCAGGCTATGAGACGAAGGACGTATTCCTGATCTTCCAGCACGACCAACGGGTAAAAGAGGACGTCCAGTTTCTGCTTTCGCATAAACGCAAAGGTCCGCTCCTGGGTGCCCAACGGGACTTCCTTCTCCAGCGATTTCTGCAGGTCTTCGCAGGCCACGCTGAGGGCCTGCTCCACCGGTGCTGGATGGAAGCCGGGGCTGAAAGTTGTCGTGGGAGAGAGGAAGAGTGCTCGCTTGAAGGCTTGATGAGCTTCTGCCGCTCGGCCCTCCTCTATCAACGTAATTCCAAGCAGAAAGAGAATCTCTGAGAACGCCTGAGGCTCCACGGAATCATAGTATATACCGTCCAGCATTTCGATTGACCGGGTCAGGCTTTCAGCGGCTTCCGGCTGGCGCAGGTCACGGTAGTACTCATGACCCATGTGATAACGCTCTCTCCCAAGAACGACATGGTCCTTGTAGTTGCTGGTACCTGTGACTCCCCGGCGCAGATCGTGAGCGGACTTGACCTTGACGTCGAAGGACTGCTTCAGGGCCGTCCGCAAGACCCGCCCGACAAATCGTCGTTGCGACGTGCTTCGAGATCCGGAAGAGAAGAGTTGAGCGCAGGGTGCGTCTAGGTGTTGGACCGGCCAGATTGCTACCCTTCGGGAACGGCGCAGCGGTATTTTCTGGGCGGAGCAAACGTCACTACCACCAACCATTGCCGCGATGAGAGCGGCCATAACTACTGACAGCCGAGGTCCCATTCTTCCCGATGTACCTTCGCATCGCCACCGACGCGCTTGAGGATAATCTCGAGGGATGGCTTCACGCCATCCGGGTCGACCAATTGGCCGGTGAGCAGGTCATCCCCGTTATGTTCCGAGTACTCCAACTTCCCTAATAGTCGTTGTTCGTTCTCCAGTTCCAGTGAGAAGAGGAAACTATCTCCCCTTACTTCACCGTCGACCACGTAATGGCAGGAATCGAGGTCATAGTAGATGTCGTCGCGATAGAAGAGGACGATCCCAGAAATATCCCATCCAAACTGGTCGATTGCGATTTTTACGCGGCCGGTAAAAGGTGCGTCAAGTTGATTGATTTGCACCATTGAGGAGTTCTCAGGCATCTCCCAGAGTCCGGAGACGTCCGTCGTGTCGGAGCAGGCCGCTGCCACTCCCACCACCAACATCAGTACCCATTGGCGAATCATGCGCATGACACCTTGCCCCCGTCAGGTGCAGATTCCGAAAAGACTTCTGCGCTGAATACTTCTATGGTTGCTCCCTCCTGCCAGGCTCCCGACGGCAGGCCAGCTTTGCGGCATGTCTGTTGTAGAAACTCGGTGCGGTCCCACCCATATTCTACGGCCACCTGAGGCAGCAAGACGCCACTTTCATTTCCACGGGTGACGTATAGACCGTGGATTCCAACTTCGATCTTGTCCATGTCGGTGATCACCCGAAGCGGCGTTAACGCCGAGATCTCAATTTCGATAGCGTCAAGTTCTTGAGCCCGGACCGGAGGAAAGCGAGGGTCATGGAGGGCCGCGGAGACGACCATGGTTTGCACCACCTGCCAGAGCGGAGATTCCGCTCGAAAGGTGCCAATGCAGCCCCGCAGATTGCCTGCCAGAGTCAGTGTTACGAAAGCCCCTCGCTCTTCTTGCAGGCCCGGTCCCTTAGTCGGTTCCGCGGTGCTGGGCGGCGGGTAGTCCAAACGTTCGTGAAGAGTTCTACGCGCCAGCGCCAGCAAGTCAGTTCGCTCGGCGGATGTGAGGCGTCCTTCGTCCATCCATTACCTCATACAGCGGGATGCGATAATTGAGGGCCCAATATACTGCTATTTCAATACAATTGCCAGCTAGAACGACCCTTCGTAGACGCCCTCGAGGAAGTCAGCCAGGATACGACGATGATCGAAGGCCATGGTGGCAGGAAGCTTGTCTCGATGGCAGGCGAGCGCGTTTGCTGCATCGTCTCCGGCCACTGGGTCACCGTCTGCGCGGGCGACAAATACTGTCGAAATGGTATGCTGGCGAGGGTCTCTGGAGGGCTCGGAGTAGGTGTGAAGCTGGCGCACCAATTCCACTTTCAGCCCAGTCTCCTCCATCGCTTCACGCCTGGCGGCGTCTTCGAGCGTCTCGCCGTAGTCAACAAATCCCCCGGGTAGCGCCCAACCGAAGGGGGGATTCTTCCTTTCGATAATGACAATCCGGTTGTCGCTCAGTTCGATGATAATGTCCACTGTGGGAACGGGGTTGCGGTAGCGGCTCACTGGGAATCCTACTTGATGACTGAGAAGAGACGGCTCTTATCCTGGGCCCACCAGATCAGAACTGCTCGCCCCTTCAGAGCGGCGATGGGTACCGACTGAACATCGGGGTCCGGGCGATACTGAGGGGTGAATTGGTCCAGGGGATCAGCAGTCCAGAAGCGACCATCGGCAGAGTTGTCCCGGTTGTCGCCCATTACAAAGACGCGACCATCAGGGACGACGAAATCCTGGGGAGGGGAAGAAGGCAAAGTGCGAGGCCACTCTGGATGTTGCAGCGCATCTGGAGGGCAGTGCTGTGTCAGGTATGTGAGTTCGCCAACCGACTCCTCCTGCAACACGCACTTCTCACAGGGGCGCGAGCCCGGGGTACCGCCGCAGTCTGGGCGACCATCCTGGATAACAGTTTCCACCGGTTCGTCGTTCACCAGGAGGATGTTGTCCTGTAGTCGAACGGTGTCACCCGGTAAACCGATTACACGCTTGATGAAGTCCTTGCCGTAGTCCACATGGCCTTTGACCGGAAAAGGGAAGACGACGATGTCGCCACGAACCGGGTCTTCCCAGCGCACGAGGTAGTCGTCGCTAAATGGAATCTTGATACCATAGGCCGACTTTGAGACGAAGATATGGTCACCAATTTGCAAGGTCGGGATCATGGACCCGGTGGGAATCTTGAAGGGCTCAAAGAGAAAGAAGCGGATGAGGAGGGCAATCCCAACTGCCCAGCCGATAGACTCGAGGTACTGACGTAGTACGCTCTTGGAGGCTTTTGCGGCGATGCCGGGCAGAAACCAGGCGAGCCAGACTACCGGGGCCGTTTCGCGATAGAGTTTTGCGGTTTGAAGCTGGGTAACGACACCTGCCGTCAATCGTTCCAGGGAGCGGTAGTCGCGCGGCTTCTTGGCCACCGTGGCCTCAAGGTCGGCGACCGTCTTTTCGAGTCGCTTCATGGCGTCGGATGAACGTCGCGCGTCATCAACCCGCCGCAACGCACGAACCCCTCCCCGAACCGTCTTGCGGGCGGCAGATAACGACCGGAATTTAGACCACCAGACTGTAGCGTTCATGACTCCGTCGCTGGTCACAGGGGAGAAATGAGTTGGTGGTGAGGGGGGGACTTGAACCCCCGACCTGAGGTTTATGAGACCTCCGCTCTAACCACCTGAGCCACCTCACCGGGTCGAAAAACCACTCAGCGATTTACCCCAGGAAGGTAACGGTGTCAAGGGAATTGTATTCCCTGACCGAGTCAGGAAGCCGCTCAGGCGTCTTCTACTCGACGGCAATAATGGTTGTGTCAAGGTCAGACTGGAAGTAAAATTCCTGGTCGTAGACGAGCAGTCCGACCTCGTACTCACCAGCCACATCCGGAATGAACTGCATGATGCAGCTACCCTCGGTGTTGAGTTGCGCCGCGGACTCAGCGGGTTTGTCCATCAGGAACCAGATGTAGCCCTTATCATAGATGAGTCCTCCACATTCCCCTTCCGTTGAACCGCAGCCGTCGAGGACAACGGTATCGCCAGGAGCATAGCCGTCATATCCGTCGCCGGCATCGGCCACTGGAATTGCGCAGGGCGGCTCTTTGGACCCTGACAACTGGACGAATTCCTCCACCAGTCCAACCAGGGAGTCTTCGTATTCCACTGCGACCTTTCCAGAGAGGTCGTCGGTGTGAGGCGAGTATTCTATCCACACGGGGAGAAGCGAGAATGCCGGAATCTCCGTGTTGCCGGTGAAGATCTCTGCCAGCGCATAATCCTCGGAGGCGGAGTCCCATTTGTTTGTGACGCTCACTCCCGAGATGACACAGGGGGCTGAGCCGTTGTTGATCAGCACCACCGGCTTCTCTTTGATTTCAGAAGGCGAGGCCGAGTTGAATTGGAGCGACTGGGTAGCCGGTGCAATTGAGAACTGGCATTCGCTCTTCGCGATCATGGAGACACAGTAGTCCTGCGGACCGGAAAGAGGAGCCACGTATTTGATACACATCTCGGAGTTACGGTCTTCCGGGTGACCCGCAGGCTTCTGGTAGGTGACGTTGAACTTGATATTCTCTCCGCCCTTGAGGGCGCGGGGGAGGGAAAGCTGATTCTCTGTAGTAGGGTCAATCGCGCTAAACGAGTACCAGTCAACTGTGTCCGGCGGGTCGAACGTCACGTCTTCCAATTGGATGGAACAACCACAGCAATGGCCGGTATCGGAGCAAAGGTGGTCGCAATCCGCTGCGGGGGTGTTGTATATGGACACCGAGTGCGAGTTGACCTCCGAGAAGTCAAGGTAGCCGAAGGGGCTGGAATTGCTGAACTCAAGTATTGCTGGGGACTGGTTCACCTCTACAGGTATGCTCAAGATCTGCCCGGTTAGCGATGTGTCATTGGTGCCAATTCGAAGGGAATTCTTGTCCTCCCAGGAATCGTCACCTGGACAATACTGTACGGAGAAGGTCACCGCGTTGTAGGTGGGGTCGCCCTTCTTCTGAATATCGATGGGTAGCGCCGGCGGGTTGGTAATGGAGAACTCCGAAGTTGGCGACGCAAAGTCAATGGAGGTAATGGTCAAAACATCGGTTCCTGCATTGTCGATCTTGATCGGCGTAGTGGAACAGCCGGTAACGCAGCCGTAGGTTACTTTCGTCTTGTCTACCTGAGTTATCGGCCCCACGCTCTCGACGGTGAAGAGCATTCGATACTTGCCATCGAAAGTACTGTTGTCGTATGTCGGGTCGTTTGTCTCAATGACCAACATGGCATGAGAGACGTCTACGATGCCGGGTGCCGGGTCATAGACGATCAGGAACTTGAGGGGCGAGACCTGTAGATCCTGCTCAATGGTGGCCGGGAAGGACGACTGGTTATAGTAGCCGTCAAGCCACTTGATAGATATGTATGGGTTGCCGCCATCTTCAAGGTAAACGTTTTCCACCACCAGGGGCGAGTTTCCTGAATTGTCAATGGCCACATCCATGCTCTTGGCCCCCTCCCCTTGCAAAGATGGCTGAAACTCCCTGAACTGGTAGCAGAGGTCCCCAGCGTCGAGGGACATCAGGCCGTTAGGACAGCAGATTTCCGGTGTCTGCAACTCGTGAGCCTCCGGGCACGTCTCATCAGCATCCTTGGTCACTGTCGGTTCGAGTTCCAGGAAGAGGGAGCTGCTTCCTACCTGCAGCTCCAACTGCGGCCGCTTGCCACGGTCAAACTTGTTGCCACATGTCGTCTGTGTGAGGAAGAGTCCCAGGGTCGTAGCAATAACCAATATGCGCGTCATCGTCACTCCTTGTTCTAGTTGCAGGAGACGGTATTCTCGTTGTTGCAAACCATCTTGTACCATATCTTGATTTCATCTGTGGGCTGGGGCATGCAACCTCCGGCCGGGTCAAAGACTACGCTGTTGGTGTCGTCTTGATACTCCCAGCCATCGGTGCATTCTAGGAATCCTTCCCCGGAATCGACCCAAACTTTAATGCTGCCAGGGGAGCTGTCAGCCTGGGCTGACAGGAAGAACTGCTTCTGGAGTCCAAAAGCCTTGTTGCCGATGTCCTTGAGGACGTTGGCAAAATCGAGGCAGATACTGCCGAATGCTCCGCCGGTGGCTTCCTGGACTGCGATATAGCGGTCACCCGCGTCAGCCCCATCATCATTGGTCCCGCAGCCGCTGGGCTTATCTCCGACGATGGCGTGAACGTGCATCATATCTTCGTTAAGGAAGCCCTTGATCGACTTGAAGAAGTCAATGTAGAAGGGCACGGAGCCGGGAGATTGGTCTTCTTCATCCGAGACCATGATGATTTCAAGGGCTGCGTCGGCTCGTAAGAAGCCTCTATTGTATCCCCCGCAGATCCCCTTCACGCACAGGTTTCCGTCGACGCATTCTCCGTCGCCGCTGCAGGCAATGCCGGTATCGGTAGCCAGGGGAGCGGTGATGGCTCGCCGCGCTCCTTCCAACCCGGATTCCTGGGTCCCGGAGCCATTGCATCCAATGTCCGTAACGTTTCCACCAAAGGACGAGACGGTCGTCTTGTCCATGATTCTCGGTTCCCCGGAAAACTTGCCGATGTGCTCTTCGTCGGTGACGTTGGTGGTGGTGATGGCAATCTGGATGTCGTTGTCCCAGGTTTTGGCGATGTCAGTCAGGTTGTTGAAGTTGTCAGCCAGATTATCTTGCTCACCACACATGGAACCCGACTCGTCGATAACGAAGAGGAGGTCCACCTTCTTGCCCGATATCTGAGTGAAGTAGTCCGTGTTTTCAGTGTCCCATGTCCCCTCGCCTCGCAGGGGGACCGGGAAGACAGGAGTGTCGAGGTCAGATGATTCCACGATGAGTTTGCACTCATCCACGCCTTCGTTTTGGGGCAGGTAGACGATACACAACTCCTCAAAACCGGAGGGCTGAACTTTGAGTGGCAGTGCCGGGAAGTCGATAACCTGGAATTCGGGGCCGCAGCCGTCGGTGTAGATGTCCGTCACGTCAAGCGGTGCGGTGCCCGCATTGTAAACCTTGATTTTGAAGGCCTTGGAGTAACAGCCAATTGTGACCAGGCCGAAGTTGACCTTGTCCGGCAGGACCGCGATGTCAGCAACTCCGGAGGTGCCATGGATGTTCCACGAAAGACTTCCCTGGTTCGCCTCGGGAAAACTGTGTTCCGAGTAGACTCCTGGCTCGGTGTATGGTTCTGTGTACTGGATTTGCAGGGCACCGTAGTACTCTTCAAAAAGCGGGATGAAGGGAACCGAGGTTGGCGGCTTGTAGAGAATCTGGATGGGGTGTCCTGTGCCGGGTGCGATGCCGTCCATCATGGGAAACGGCATACCCTGCGGAATAAACTCGCTGGAAAGGCCACCAGTGTCTGAGCAATTGGTCATCATTCCGAAGAAGCCACCACATTCCCTGATTACTCCCGATTTCCACGAGCAGTAACCGGAACCGGTATTCTTGATGAAGATCTGCTTTGAGTCGGTGGAACCGTGGGCGACGATGCCGAAATTCAGTTTGGCAGGCACAAAGCCGATCTCGCACTTCGGAGAACCCCCTCTGGTGGCCGACAACTCTACGAATGCATCGGGAGTCACGGGGTCATTGCTATGGACCAGGAGTTTGCCCAGTTCCAGCCCGGTAGGCCCGCCGTCGTTGGTGAACGATAGCGTCACCTCGACCTGCTCGTCGGCCACGAGGGAACCTTCGCCGCTGCCAGAAGTTGGTGGGAACGCGGCATCCTCGACAATCGCAAACTCAAGGTCGGCAGTATTGTTGACAATTTCAAGCTGGTCCACGGTCAGGGGAGCGTGTCCGACATTTTGCAGCACCAATGTCCGTTCGATGGTCCAGCCCTGGGCGACGATGCCAAAGTCGACCTTGTTGGGGGCGTCGAGGCGGATGAAGGGGGCGTCGATGTTGGCGTACACCGGGATTGTGACAATAGCTTCATCGCCATCATTGGTTTCGACGACGATGCTGCCAATGGGGGCAGAAGTGGTGACGAAGAAGGAAGTGGGATTGAAGCTGATGTCAAAGGTGGTGTTTTCCCCGGGGGCAACCTCCAGCGTTCCGTTTGGTGCGTTATTGACACTCACATCTTCGTTGGTTCCGGGGGCGGTATAGACCCCGGATATCTTGAGGTCGTGTTGTCCCATGTTGTGGACGGCCAACTCAAGGATGGCTTCGCTCTGGATGGGCACCCAACCGAAGTCAAGTTTTGGCGGAGAGACACTTATCTCCGGCCCGACTTCCCGACCTTCGATATGGACCTTCTCAAGTGCCTGTGCACCCGAGTCCTTGAAGGCGATAACGAGCCATCCTTCATCGAGGTCCCTGAGCGTAGGTGCGTAGTTGATGTCGACGAAGGCATTGCCGTTAGCCGGAATCTGCACTGGGAAGTTCGGCGGGTCGATGAGTGAGAAGTCATCACTGCTTCCCAACTCAATAAAGACGTTCATCAGTTCAGCCTGGGCACTCCCGGTGTTGGTGATGGATACCGAGATGACCTTACTGTCGCCGCTCAGGACTTCCCCGAATTTCACCGGATTCGGGAGCACGAGTAGCCCCTCGACGGCCTGGCCAACTCGAATTGGTATCTCCACAATCGGGTCGGTCGCAGCATTTGTTTGGATGATCAGCATTGTCTCTTCTGGAGCCGCTGCGAGAGCGGCGTAGGTAACGGCAACAGGGGTCGACTCATCCGTGGCCAGGGTCTTTTGCGCGGGATCTGAAACCGTGAAGGGAGTGCCTTCGTCCCTGATAAAGACCTGATTCAAGTTGAGGTCTCGACCGGAGCCGACGTTCTTGATGGTGATGGTCAGTTTCTGAGTTCCACCTTCCGCCATGGGTGCGAATGTTAGTTCTCCTGGCAGTACCTCGATTTCCGCGTAGTCCTGCTTCTGAGGCCCTCCGGTACCCCCGTTGCCCTCAGAATCCGAACCGCATCCAATGGCCAGAAGGAAAAGGAAAGCGAAGAGGAATGATAGACTTGAATTGTTCATCAATGTCTCCCGGAAACTTATCACCGACCCACCATGACGACGCTCGCGCGCGCGTCCCATTAAACAAACCGAGCACATATTACAGAATCGCACAGGTGCGCGCAAGAAACTTACGGGCGGTACGACCGGCAGTGTCTATTGGAAGAAGTAGGGGTTGTGGTAAGCAGGGGTAATCTTGTACTGGCCGGCATCATCGGTAATGACCTGGACCTTGCCGGATGGCCATTCTACGCTGCAGACTTCCCACATATCAGAATCGACCAGCATCACATCCTGCACCTCGAAGACAAGCTGCGCGTAAATGTAAACGCGGACCGTTGCGTAGGAGGCACCGTAGCCGTGGTCGTTCCAGTAGTGGACGCCAGTTCGATAGACGACGTTCTCGGGAATGTCGAGGTTGATATTTTCGGGACCAGCACCGTCAGTGTCGTCACGGTCGAGGCCCGGGTCGTCGTTGATGCCGGGATCGTAGCTACCCCAGTTGGGATGTGCGTTGAACCAGAAGCAGTCGAAGGGAATGTCGAACCAACCGTCGGCTGCACCGTCGCCGTCCAGGTCGGGGCCTGCGGCCCACGGGTGGAGGAAGTGCAAGTCAAGGTCGGAGCCGGCCTCCGGGCCGGTATCGGTTTCGTCGAGGTCCTCTGGGGTGTGCCACAGCAGCTCAATGTGAATTGCCTCATCGGGGATGACCACAACTTCGTATTCCGAGGGGAAGCAGGAAGGTGTATTGGTCTGGTCGTACACCGTCAGATAGAAGGTGTAGACGCCTGCAACGTTGGTTTCGAAGGTCGGGTTGGGGAAGGTGTAAGATGGCACGAATACCGACTGGGAGCCGGCCGGCTGACTCACATCCCATTCCCAACTCTGGATAGTGCCATTGGCTGCATAGGATTCGTCACCAAAGAGGTGGAGAATGGTCTGCGGAATCACTTCGTCGCCGTCAGCGCATTTTACAATGGCGGTGGGGCATTCGATCTCAACGCCAGCTCCCGAGAGTTCAACTTCCTTCTCTTTCTCGAAGGAGTTGTTGACGATGACCAGCATCCCGGTATCGAGGATAAGTGAGCCATCTTCGGTCTTCGGATTGGGGGCATCGGGAATGAAGATAACGTTGACAGTTGCTGAAGAGCTGATGGGCACGATTACCGGCATTTCAGCCGTTGGTTCGTGATCCAGCGTGCTCACGTCGATATCAAAGTCGGGGGATGACCCCTCTTTGACGAAGATGTCGTGGATTTCCAGTGGAGCGTCGCCGCAGGCCGAAATCTCGAGGGGCACCACGGCCTGTTCACCGTACTTCTTGCCGCCGAAGTTGACCTTTGAGGGGTTCACCGCAATGCATGGAACCGACTCATTCCCGGTGATTCTGACTTCTGTTCCGCCCAGGTCATCTTTCGTGAGGGGCGCGGTCTCCGGGTCGTTGGAGAAGATTACCAATGTAGCGTTTGCCGGGTCAGAGTTTGCTGGCGTAAAGCGAACCCGGAAATAGGTGGTGTCGCCGGGGGCGATAACGATGGAGTCTTCGAAGGTGACGTCCACGGTCTCCCCGCCCGCCGGGTAATCGGTGGCTTGGACCTGGAGCGTGTAGAAGTCACTGCCGACAAGGGAGAAGCCAGTAATTTCAAGGTCGGCCGCGCCCGTGTTGAGAATATTGATCTGCTTCTCGTTCTCTTCGCCAAGGCTTACCTGGGCGAAATCGACCCACTCCGGGCTCACCTGGATCTTCGGGTGACCGAGGTTCGATCTGAGATCGATCGTGACGATACCGTCCTTCATATTAGACGCATCTGAGTTGATCTTCAGGACCACGGTCCGCGGCATATCGTCCGCCGGCCGGGTGAAGACGACGCGGGCTGCCAACTCATCGGGAGTCTCGTCGGTTCCCTGGTTGAGCTGGGCCACGAAAAAGTCATCACCGGCATCCTGGGCATCGGTGAAGGCCGGTGGGAGTTCCAACGTAAATGCGGGACTACTCTCGACAGCACCCTCGCCCGCTGCATAATCTTCAAGTTCGATGCTGGTGATCTTCAGGCTACGTTCACCGGAGTTCTTGATGCTAAGGGTGAGCTTGACCTGCTCACCGATGGCTACGGAACCCTGGTCAAAGTCGTAGTCGCAACCGGTCAGCTTGTCGCCGTCCTTTTCACAAATCTCGCTGGGGGCAATTTCAATAACCGGGAATTTGCCAACGCCGTCACCGCCCGGGTTGTCAGGGTTGTCGGGGTCGCCGGAACCACCACCGTCACCACCGCAAGCACCTACCGAAAATGCCAGCAATGCTGCCAAAAAAAGAACCCGAAAGAACCCAAAAGTTCGCTTACTCATCATCTGCTTCCTCCTGCATTTTGACGCCGGTGAACGGTCGCCAAACCAAAAAGGTTTCCAAAGTCTACTGACATGACGGTGGACCCGTCAATGAATTTCTCTCTGTGCCGCAAATTGCGGGGGGGCCCGTAGCCGGAACGGCTAGACGGGAAGTAATGATCAGGTTGTCTTTGTCGCGTCCGGTCGGGCGTCTCATGGATTTCCCCCATGGCTCAACCGGATCAGCCACACCCAAAACATATCTTACGTCCCGTGGTGGAAGTTGTCAACTGCGCCGAACCACCTTGCGACTGAGATGCTGATGAGTCTGAGGGGGTGAGAGAGCGGGGCCGTCCGGATGGCCCCGGGGGGGGGCAACAGGGGCAAGGTACGTGAGCTATTTACAGCAGCGGAAACCCTGCATAGCGGTTCGCTCCTCTGGGCTTCGGCCTTCCCTGAATGAGACCCGCAGATGCTGGGCAAAATAGTACCAGGAGCCTCCTCGAACAGTCTTGTACGAATCTGCGCAAGCAGCCTCTTCCCAGGCGGTGCCGTCGGTGGGTGGTGGACCGTAGAATCCTTCCTCCGACTCGTAGTAGTTGATGTGCCAGCAGTCCCGGACCCACTCAGTAACTCCTCCGGCCATATCCAGGGGACCGTAGGGAGAGGCCCCCGCAGGTTTGGTTCCAACCGGAGAGGTGCCCCATATGCCGCAGCCAGCACCACCGTCATCCATTACCGCGAGGAGGCATGACGCGGCGGCAAGCCCCCAGGGATAGTGGGGCGATTCGGCCGCGCAATCGCCATAGAGTTCACATCCTCCCCGTGCCGCTTTTTCCCACTCAGCGGCGCTGCACAGACGCCGGCCGGCCCACTCGCAGTAGGCCTTGGCCTGGTACCAGTCCACGCAGTTGATGGGGTGAGCATCGACATTCTCCAGGTCCCAGGTGCAGAGACTCCAGTAAGAGGATCCAACAGTTGAAGGGTCGCACGCATCCGCGGCGACACACTTGGCGTATTGGCCGACGGTGACTTCTGTCATATCTATCTCGAACGGGGGCACTTCTACTTGATGATAGGGATGTTCACCGCTGGTGCATTCGTCGTCGACCGCTTCATTGCAGCCCATCCAGAATGACCCGGCTGGTACGGCAACCATGCCCAACAGCGGCTCGCCGCAGAGTCCTGCTCCCCCGCCTCCGCCGCAAACCGCAGGAGCTGTGCAACTGCCGCAACTCCCACCGCAACCGTCGTCGCCACAATCCTTGCCGCTGCAGTCCAGGGCACATTGGCAAAGGCCGTTTTCGCAATCGTCTGGTGCCGGGCATTCCCCGCAAGCACAATCGGCCAGGCCGCCATTGCCACATTCCTGGTTGGCACACGCCTCCACACAAGGGTCCGTCTCTTCCAGGCAGAGCCCAGCCACGCACCCGGAACCTTCGGGGCAGGTGCCGCAAGCCCCTCCACAGCCGTCATTGCCACATTCCTTCTCCTCGCACACCGGCGGACACGCGCACATACTGGCCATTCCGTAGCTGTCCATTCCCCCTTCATCGATCGGGACGCCGTCTTCAAAGACGCAGATCTCGTCTTCCGGGCAGTCGCCGCAGTAGCACCCTTCCTCTTCCCTGGGGCCGGGCACGAAGTATCCACCGCAAGTGAAATCCATCTGTTGGCACCAGGTATCACAAGTCGGGAAGCAGGTATCCATATCCTCGTCTTCGGTGCGTGACCATTGGAAGAGACATTCCTCTCCTTCGGGACACTCTCCGCAGGCGGTGCCACAGCCGTCGTCGCCACAGACCTTCAGGGTGCAGTCGGGTACGCAAACAGGCCCCGTACATTTGCCCGCTTCACATTCATCTTCAGGCGGGCAAGTGCCGCAACTTCCACCGCATCCGTCGCTGCCGCATTGCAGGAAGGTGCAATCGGGCAGGCAGCACTTGTTGGCGTAGCAGAACTTCTCTCCCGGGCAATCTGCGAAGGGAATGTAACCGGAGCCGTCCTGGAGGCAGGTGGATACTTGATTGCCGAAACAGACCTGGGAGAGTGGGTCACAAGCCCTGTTCAGGTCAAATGTGTCGACGGTCAAGGGGAGTTCGGTTCCATCCGTCGTGCCGACATCCAATTTGGTCACGGAATCGGTTGCCAAATCTGCCAGGTGGACATCCTCGCTTTGTCCTTTCTGGTCGTCGCAACACGTAAGGAGAAACGGCACCGCACACATAACGACTCTCCAATCCATGACTGCCTCCACCCCGCCTGCCGCAGCGACCTCAGTTCTCAACCGTTGTTGTTCTATCGACCGTAGATAATTACATACCGGGGCAAGGCTGTCACGCGCCTCGGCAAGGCTGTTATGTCGTGGGGCAGCGTGCCCTTGATCTGAGGCCGGGAGAAACGTACGATAGGCGACCGTACTTGCAAAGGACTGCAACGAGTCTATTGGTAGGGGTTTAGATGCGAAAGATACTGACGGTTTCGACCGCGATATTGGTGGTGATGTCCTGGGTTAGTGACGCCCGAGCCGATTCCTGCTGCATCGAAAGCCAGGAGGTGGGCTGCGATGATGCTGCGGTGGAGTCATGTGTCTGCCAAATGGATCCCTATTGCTGCAATGTTCGCTGGGACTTTTTGTGCGCTGGTGAAGCCGATCAATGCGGCGGGTGCACTGGGGATTGCTGTGCAGCCAACGGGTCAGAGGGCTGTGATGATGAGAATTGCGAGGCCGATGTCTGTGCCATGGATAGTTTCTGCTGCAATGTAACCTGGGATTCGATCTGTGTTGGCGAGGCCGTCGACCTGTGCGGTTGCGTGGCCCCGCCGGAGTGCGGGGATGGTGCCTGCAACGGCGACGAAACCTGTGAGAGTTGCCCGGGTGATTGTGGCGCTTGCCCTGTCGACGGAAGTTGTTGCATTTCCCATGACGGAAAGGGCTGCAACGACGGGGCGGTGCAAGACTGTGTTTGCGCCATGGACCCATATTGCTGTGAAACCAAGTGGGATTCTCTCTGCGCTGCGGAGGCCGATGATTGCGGCTCATGCACAGGCGATTGCTGTGCATCCAATGGAACTCCTGGATGCGACGATGAGAGTTGTGAAGCCAATGTCTGTCCAGATGATCCCTACTGCTGCAATAACCAGTGGGATGGAATCTGCGCCAATGCCGCGGCGCAAAGCTGCAATTGCCAGGCTCTCCCCATCTGTGGTGATGGGGAATGTACGGCGGATGAGACCTGTCAGAACTGCCCCAATGACTGTGGCGATTGCTGTGGCAATGGCAATTGCGAGGAGAACCTCGGAGAGGATTGCGGCAATTGCTCTGCTGATTGTGGCGAGTGTTGCGGAGACGGTGAGTGCGACGCCGGTGTCGGCGAAGATTGTGAGAGTTGCGAAGAGGACTGCGGTCCCTGTCCCTCGGACAGCAGTTGCTGTCTCCCCCATAATGGCCCGGGGTGCAACGATGGTGCAGTTCAATCCTGCGTTTGTGCCATGGACAGTTTCTGCTGCGAAACGGCCTGGGACTCCCTCTGTGCTCAGGAGGCGGACGAGTGCGGCTCATGCGCCGGCGATTGTTGTGCCGTCAATGGGTCTCCTGGCTGTGATGATGAGAATGTCGAAGTGTGTGTCTGCGAAATGGACTCTTTCTGCTGCGAGAACACCTGGGACAATCTCTGCGCAACTGAAGCTCTGGAGCAGTGTAATGCTGATTGCGGCTGCCAGCCAGATTGCGTCGACAAGCAGTGTGGTGAAGACGGTTGCGGAGGGAGTTGTGGCAACTGTGCTCCCGGTTTTGTATGTGGCGCGGCGGGGATCTGTGAGTGTGCTCCCGATTGTGCCGGTAAGCAGTGCGGTACAGATGGCTGCGGCGGGAGTTGCGGTGATTGTGTCCCCGGGTTCCTCTGCAACGGCAGTGGCCAGTGTGTCTGTGAACCAGACTGTGCGGAGCAGCAGTGCGGTAGCGACGGCTGTGACGATACGTGCGGCGCTTGTTCCGAGGATGAAACGTGTACCAACGGGCTCTGTGTAATCGCTCCGGCAGACAATGGTGATGTGATCTCCTCTCAAGAAGTATGGTCCGATGAGGATACCGCTGAGTGGGGCGGGAAGGATGGCGCGGGCAACGGGATCGTGCTTGAGGACACGGCAGGGTCCGGGCAGGTCGGCAATGATGAGTGCGGAGAGGGTGAGGAGAAGCGCTACGGCAAATGCGTCCCTGTTGCCGAAGACGAGGACTCTGACGGAGAAGGGGACAAGGCGGGGGGGTGCTCCACAGCCACGAGGTCGGCCCCTCTCTCAGCCTGGTTGCTCCTCACGTTGCTGGCGCTAATAGGTTGGCGGCGGCTCAGTAGTTGCGAAAGAGGAGCCAGAGCAGCGGACTGATGTCCACCCCGGCCGCGACCGTTGTGAAGACTGGCGACAGGAAACTCTGGCGTCCTTCCAGAAAGAAGCCCAGATAGCCGTCGTACATGAGGTACTCGATGGTTGCTCCCATCCCGAACGTATCAGCAGTTTCAGTGATCTGAGGGCCGCCACAGGTCGTGAAGTCACTATCTGCCAATTCGACGCGAGAGGTCCTCCAGAATAGTCCGCCGTGTACCACGACCCAACCCCACGGTCCGACTCGGGCGATGGGCCAGTACCCTCCCGCGTAGAGTTCCAGGGCAATGTCGGTGTAAAATGCGATCTCCGCAGTGACGGGGTAGATTGCAGTTTGGAGTGCGAAGACTCCATTCAACTGGTCGGTTTCGGTACAAATCCGCTCGTCATCGGAGTGGTGCTTCTGGTAAGCCAGGCCAGCCTTCACGTTGACGATCTTGTTTGGGCGGTCACCTGTGAAGTAGTATTGAGCGTGGCCAACGACCGGCGTGAATACGGCCGTGCAGGTCAGCCAAATGAGGAGCAACGCGGCTCGGTGCATGTTCCTTCCGTGGACGGACCGGAAAAACTGTTGTGGCACCGTCGGTGACTGTAGCATAATCGCAGATGAACGCTGCATGCAACCCTGTCGAACTGACCCAGGTCGAGGGAGGACTGTCGTGGAGCCATCACGAGCGTTGATAATGTTTGCCCGATACCCCATGCGCGGCCAGACCAAGACTCGATTGGCCGCTGGTTTGGGCGATGAGGCGACCCTGCAACTCTACGAAGCGATGTTAGCTGACACGGCCTGGAGCGGGGGGCAACTTCCCCATTGCCGTTGTCTGGCAGCGCTCACCGGTTTGCCCGCTGACGGTAGTGCCCCGCTGGACCCGCTGGGGAGGGCCCCTTTCGCGGCTTACAGCCTTTCGGAGCAGCAGGGGGATGACTTTGGGACTCGTTTGGGTGCAGCGATGGAGTTGGCGGTGAAAGAGTCGGGCGGATCGGCGCTGCTTACGGGAGCGGATTCTCCAGAAATTTCGGCCACGTTGCTGGAGCGAGCTTTCCGCTCCTTGGAGGACTATGATGTGGTGTTGGGGCCAGCGATCGACGGTGGCTACTACCTGATCGGCATGCGTGCCTACCATCCTACCCTGTTCCTGGGTATCAACTGGAGTACAGAAACGGTGGCCGCTGAGACAGAAGCAGCAGCTCACGCTCTTGGGCTGACCACAACCAGGCTGGAGGAGTTGAGCGATCTTGATTACCTTGAGGACTTGCGTAATCTGGCCGATCGTCGGCGCCGGGCCTGGGCGCAGCAGGGGGAGTCTCCCTGCCCGGCCACCGACGGCTGGCTGCGGGGCGAGTTGCCCGGTCAGGACGGGATCCCACCGAAACTAGTGTAAGGAGGTACAGATGAGCCAGTCGAGTGAAATCTCCAGCCGGATACAGGAGGCCCTTGATCATACGGTGGCCATCATCCCTGTTTGGAACGAGGAGGAAGGCATCGGTGATGTGCTGGCAGATATTCCCCGCGGGGTGACGCCGATCGTTGTGGACAACGGCTCAACCGATGGCACCATCCCAATCATTGAGGCCACCGACGCAGTTCTGGTTCACGAAACTGAGAAAGGCTACGGGAATGTCTGTATGGCTGGGATCAAAGCTATCCCCGAGAAGGCTCCCGACACTCGCTATGTTGTGTTCATTGATGGCGACCACGCGGACCACCCAGAAGACCTTCCCGATATGATGCGCTACCTGGTAGATGATGAGGCGGACATGGTTCTCGCTTCGCGAGTATCCGGGATCCGTGAACCAGGAGCGTTGCCGCTTCAATCTCGCTTCGCCATCTGGTATGCCCGTCGATTACTGTGGCGGCTCTATCGAGTTCGCTTCACCGACATCGGTCCTTTTCGGGTAATGCCGCTGGAAGTACTCCGGCGGCTCCACATGGTTGATCGGACCTGGGGTTGGACCGTGGAAATGCAAGCCAAGGGAGCTCGGCTGAAGCTACGTATGAAGGAGATCCCCGGACGCTATCGAAAGCGGCCCGGAGACTCCAAGATATCTGGCTCATTCTGGACCGCCATTAAGACCGGATGGAAGATGCTGACAACAGTTTTGAAATGGCGTTTCAAGCGTATTGGACCCCCCGTCGAAGAGGTGGCTAAATGAGGGACTGGCGGGTCTTGCCGGGCCTTTTCCTAATTACAATTCTACTTATAGCTGCGCCCTCGCGTGCCGCAGACTTGTTTGGCCTGGGAAGCCGTAACGCCGCGTTGGCCGGAGCTGTGACGCCTGTTTGCGACGATGGCCATGCGTCTTGGTACAACCCGGCCGCGCTTGGTGCCCTTTCCAGCGGTGGATTCTCCCTCTGGTATACCACTATGCTCCCGTCCATCTCGGCGGATGTCACTAACTTCGGGAGTCTCGGGCAGGTCGGAGCCTATCAGCAGTCCGATCTCAATGGCAGGCTGGACGGGGCGGCCACCCGAGCTCACATCAAAGGGTTATTCGACAGGGCCGCCGACCTCGATCGCTTTTCAGGATTGGGCATCAGCTTCGCTATTCCTCTCCACAAGCTGATCTCTGCCCTCCCCTTCGCCCTGGTTGTTGGGGGGAGTACCATGGTCCCCAACGAAGGACGCAGTCTGGCCTCCTTCACGGCACAGACTCTCGACCAGCCCTTCTTCCCCTCCTGGAACACTCCTTTCAACCAGCTTCGCATGAATCTCGGTCTAGGAGCAGAGATCTGGCCCGGGCGCGTCTGGCTTGGGGCCGGGGTTTCGGTCCATTCGCGAGTGGAGGGCATGGTCGTGACGCTGAACCCGGTGGCCTCCTATGACCCTGACCATCCAGAGGTGAATCCGCCCTCCCCAAGTTCCGCGAGTACAGAGCAGTCCCTTGGTCTCTCGGCAGCCCCAACCTTTGGTTTGTTGATTCAACCGGCCTCTTGGGGTCGCCTCTCGGTGGTCTATCATGGAGAGGAGAAGACCACCATCTCCCTGGGAGCTACCGCGACCATGGAGCTGGATCTGGGGGAACCTTTGAGGATGGAAGTTCCATACGAAATGGCCGGGACCTTTGCTTACCGTCCCCATCGTATCGTTGGTGGCCTCGCCTGGTTGCTGCGAGACAAGCTTACCGTTAGTGCGGAGGTGGAATTTGGCCTCTGGCAGGATTTCGGAAGCAACCTACAGATCTTGACTATGGCTGTTTCTGAGGAGGCTCTCGGTGGAGATGACACTATCAGGTTGGATGACCTCGGTGGGGACTTTAGAGTGGCCGCAGAGGGGAGTCCACCAGTGCGCTTGCGCAACACGTGGCAACCACGTCTAGGCATCGAATACAGTTTCGCTCTGGGTCTTGATGTTCGTCTCGGATATGGCTACCGGCCCTCCCCTCTAGAGAGTGACCAGGGTCATCTCAATGTGTTGATGGACAACGATTGGCATACAGTGGCAGCGGGGCTCGGATACCGTTTGTGGAAGGCCAGCGAAGGGCTCGGGGAGTTTTCCATTAATGCCCACTTCCAGGGGCTCTTCCTGGCTCCCCGCAATCAGTCCATCGGTCGTGCCAATGATGATGGCGAGTCGGTTGCTGGTGGCTTCGTGCACACCGAAGGTTTCATGGCTGGCGGCGGCCTGGAGCTATCCACCCGTTTCTAAAGTGTAGAGGGCAGCCGCACTCTGCAACGGCCGCACTGCCTAGTTAGCCATGCAAGCGTTATATTCGGTATTGCAAGAGAACATGATCGCTTGAATCATGCACTGTGTGGAGAGGTCGCCGATACAGGATTGCAGGATGCACTGCATCAGGTCGCTGAAGAGCCCCTGCGCTTCCGGGGTTCCGCTTGAACTGCAGTTCATCATGCAAGCAAGGTCGCCGCCGCAGGCGGTGGCGCAGGCAAATATCTCAGGGCAGCTATCACCAGCTTGAATCGGCTGACAGAACCCCTGAGCGTTACATGTCATATTGTCCGGGCAGGTGCCACACGACCCGCCGCACCCATCGTCGCCACACTGCTTGTTGAGGCAGTTCGGTATGCAGCTACAGTTTCCGCAGCCGATATCTTCGACGAGCACCGCACATTTGTCCGACCAGGCTCCCTGGCAGCAAGTGGGGTACTTCGCACAGACGCACTGTGTAATATCGGGGTCTTCGCAGCCGGGCGTGGTGTTGCCGGCACAACATTCGCCCGTGCATTGGCCGCAATCCTGGGGACAGTCAAAGCAGTTTTCGCCGAGGTCAGCGTCACAAATGTCGTCGCCACAGCCTGGCTCAACGCCGCAATCTGCGCCGCAATCGTCAACCGCTTCATTGGCGCAAATACCGTCCCATTGGACGTTGCAGCAGTATGCGTCAAATGCGCATACGCACTCCTGAATTGCCGGTTCCTGGCACCCGACAGAGCCGTTGGCCTCGCAGCAATCACCTTGACAGTTGCCGCAATCATCGGAGCATGTTGTGCAGTCCTCATCATCGGCGTCGCACTCTCCGTCGCCACAAGAGGAGGGGCAAATCCCGCAATCGTCGGGGCAGTTGGTACAGGTCTCCCCTAAGTTCTCGTTGCATAATCCATCGCCGCACTCGGCTGGGCAAGGTCCGCAGTCCTGGGGACAGCTATCGCAACCTTCGCCGAACTGCTCCTCACAGAAGTCGTTACCACAACAAGTGCCACAATCCTGGGTGCAGCTATTGCAGTTTTCGAGATAAGCGGGTTCGCAGTTTCCATTGCCACAACACTCGCCACAATCCTGCGGGCAGGAATCGCAATTCTCCTGTAGCAGAGCCATACAGTTGCCATCGCCGCACAGCGGCGTGACAATGGCGCACTTGCCCGACCCGGTGCAGGTCTGGAATTGCCCGCATTCCCCGCAACTACCGCCACAACCGTCCGGTCCGCACTCCTTGTTCCAGCAGTTAGGAACGCAGACGCAAAGGCCCTGAGCGTTGCATTGCTCACCGTCTCCGCAGGTGCCACAAGTGCCCCCGCAGCCATCGGAACCGCATTCCTTGGGAGTGCCGTTGGCAGTTACGCATTGGGGCTCACAAACGACTTCGCATAGGTCTTCGTCATTGCAGATGGCTCCCGCAGGACAGGTGCCGCAGGTACCGCCGCAGCCGTCCGGACCGCACTCTTTGCCCAGGCACTGAGGTTCGCATCCGCAGTTCGCATCGCAATCGTCAATGGCCTCATTGGCGCAAATACCGTCCCACTGCGTGTTGCAGCAATATGGATCCAGCTCGCAGACACACTTCGTGACGCCCAGGTCTTCGCAACCGACGCCATTGTGAGCCTCACAGCAATCGCCGGTGCATTTGCCGCAGTCCTCGGGACATTCGAGGCAGTTCTCGCCGCTGTTGAGTTCGCACTCCTCGTCACCGCACACAGGTCCGATTTGGGTGCATTGTCCCTGTGGAGTACAGGAGAGTCCGGGGGGACAGAAGCCGCAGGTCTTTCCGCAGCCATCTGGCCCGCACTCCTTCGGTGTACCGTTGTCAGTGACGCACTGAGGCTTGCAGCCCTCAACGCATTTCCCAGACTTGCAGTCGAAGCCGGCGGGGCATTTTCCGCAGCTTCCACCACAGCCGTCACCACCGCATTCACTGTCTGTACACTGTGGCAGGCAGACACAGCATCCAAAGAGGTTGCAAACGAATCCGTCGGGGCAAGCACCGCACTCGCCGCCACAGCCATCGGAGCCGCATTCCTGTCCTTCGCAGCTCGGGAGGCAGTCACAATAACCGTAGGCATCGCAGGTGTAACCTGGCGGACATTCGCCACAATCGCCGTCGCAGCCGTCGGAACCGCACTGTTTGCCGGTACATTGTGGTGTACAGTCCAGGCAAGAATTGAACTCATCTTTGCAGTCGCCGTAGAGAATCGCCTCACCTGGGCAGGGTTCCGCTGGTTCGGGTCCGCAGACTTCAAGAATGCACTCCCAGATCATGATGTACTGCTCTTGTGCCTCGGTGCTGGCGTTTTGCCAGCAGCCATCGGTACAGACTTCGTCATTCTCGGGACAATCCCAGAGGCAGTTGAGCAGAGTCTCGCAGTCCCACGCTATCTGGCAGGAGCCAGAGAGACAGGCCTCGTCGGGTCCACAGAGTCCGCAGAGTCCGTTGCAGCCATCGGGACCACAGGCTTTGCCGTCACAGTTGGGCACGCAAATGGGTACGCAGGAGAAGTCAGCGTCACACTTGAAACCAGCGGGGCATTGACCGCAAGAACCGCCACAGCCATCGGCCCCACACTGTTTGCCGAGGCAGGAGGGCTGGCACTGGTCAATGCACTTGCCTCCCTTGCAGGTCATGTTCGGGCCGCAGAAGCCGCAAGAGCCGCCGCAACCATCGCCGCCACACTCCTTCTTCTGGCAATCGGGTTCACAGCCACCGCAACCACCACAATCCTGACACTCGCCAACGCAGATGTCATCCCACTGGACTTCGCAGCAGAAGGAGTCCATTTCGCAGACACACTCTTCGCATTTGCACCCCTTGCAGCCGGGATAGTCAGTGGGAGAGCAGCCGTCGCCACATTTGCCGCAGTCTATGGGACAGTTGTCGCAGGATTCCCCTTCCCAGAAGTTGCACTCCCCGTCGCCACAGATGGGACCAACGGGTATGCAGAGGTTGTTCTCACAGGCGAAGGCGGGTGGGCAGGTACCGCAGAGGCCCCCGCACCCATCATCACCGCACTGTTTGCCGACGCATGTAGGCACACAGATGGGAATGCATTCCCCAGTGAGACACTCCTCATCATCGGCACAGGTTCCACAGGAACCACCGCAACCGTTGGAGCCGCATTCGACACCGGTACAGTCTGGTTCACAGATGGGCTTGCATTTATAATTGTCACAGAAGTACCCGTCGTTACAGAGGCCGCAGTTGCCATTGCATCCATTGGGTCCGCACTGCTTGTTGGTGCAGTCCGGCACGCAATCCTGACAGGTCTGGAATTCTTCCTGGCAGGCACCGTTCATGGCTCCCAGCATGCAGGCCGCATCGAGGTTCAATCCGCACTGCCACAGGATGCACTGAACCAGGTCAAAGAACTCATCCTGAGCTTCTGGAGTCCCCTCATCCAGGCACTCGAAGAGGCATTCCGCACCCGAATCTGCGATGCACTCCATTGAACATTGGATTAGCTCGCCACAGGGCTTGCCCGAGAAACAGACGCTATTCTGGCAGGTCTGGTTGGGTTCACAGACCCCACAATTTCCACCGCAATCGTCGGAGCCACACTCCTTGCCATCGCAATCGGGAGTACAGACGACCTCGCATTTGCCGCTCTTGCACTGGTAGTCCGCCGGACAGGTACCACATTGAGCGCCACAGCCGTCTGGTCCACATTCTTTGCCGGCGCAGTTGGCCTGGCAGCATCCGCCGCAGTCGTAGCAGAGTTCGACGCAAATACTGTCCCACTCCACTTCACAACAGAAGGGGTCCTGGGCGCAGACACATCCCTCACACTTGCAGCCGCCGCAGGCCGGGAAAGGGGAGGATTCGCAGCCACTGGAACATTCGCCACAATCTCCCGGGCAATTGGCGCAACTCTCTCCCTGGTCAGCCTCGCAGATGCCATCTCCACAAATGGAGTCGGGAATGCAGATGCCGAAGTCGGTGCACTGATAGCCGTCAAGACAGAAGCCACATTGGTTGCCGCAGCTATCGGGGCCACATTGTTTGCCCACGCACTGGGGCTGGCAGATGTATTCGCACAGGCCGTCGTTGCAAACGTAGCTGGGCTTGCAGATACCGCACTGACCCTCACAACCATTGGGCCCACATTCCACGCCATTACACTCCGGTACGCAGACAGCCTCACACTCTCCGTCGACGCATTCTGCAGCATCACCGCAGTCGCCACAGGCGCCACCGCATCCGTCCGGACCACACTTCTTGCCGTCACATGCGGGAGTGCAGGAGATGCAGGAAAGATAGAGTTGATAGCATTCACCCAGAAGGGCAGATTTGTAGCAGCTATTTGGTGCACCGGGGGGACAGGCGTCGGTTACGCAATACCAAACCTCTTTGAACTCTGTGTATTCGGCGGAGGACTGGTCGGCGCCGGCGGTACAGAGATTGAAGCACTGGTCACCCAGTGGGAAGCAGCCGGTTGCACAGTCGATCATTGACTTGCAGGCTTGCGGCACCAGACAGCTACCGTCTTGACAGGTCTCGTTGGGAGCGCAAAGTCCGCACACTCCGCCGCACAGATCATTGCCGCATTCCTGTCCCTGGCACTGGGGCAGACAGAATGGCTCACACTGCCCGTTGTTGCAGACCGAGTCAGCCGCACAGTTTCCGCAGACATCGCCACAGCCATCGGGCCCACACTCCAAGAACTGCCCGAGGTCATCGATACAATCGGGCTGGCAGGAACCGGGGCAAGCGAGGGGGAATTGGCCGCTGGGGTCGGCGCCGATGCCGGCACAGCCATAGCCCCAGTTCGGGATCCAGCCACACCCATCTGCACCGCACTCCTGGATCGCGATGGCGCCCTCGTCGGAACAGAGCATGAAGATGGTGCCGTCGCAGCAACCAACATTTGGGATGTCGCCACAGCCGGAGGTGGGAATGCACTGGCCTGCCTGGCACTTGGTGCCGGCGGGACAGAATTCTGGCGGCAGCCAGCCCGCACCGTTGTCTGCGCAGACCGAGACTCCGTTGCCTTCACATTTGGTGGTGCCTGGCTCACATATCCATGGCAGGCAGGACCCAGCCTGGCAGAAGGACCCCACGGGGCAGCTTCCCAGGGGCATCCACTCGCCATTGTCCGCGCAGATCATCGGCGTGTTGCCGTCACAGACCATTTCTCCCGGTTCGCAGTTGAAGGGGATGCAGTTGCCATTTTCGGTGCAGTACTCAAGGTCAGGAGGACAGAAGCCGCAACTCCCGCCGCAGCCATCGTCACCACAAGCCTTGTTGACACAATCGGGAGTGCAATCGCACTTGCCCCATGGTGTGCAAGCGAAATTGGGCGGGCAGGCGCCGCAGAGGTTACCGCAACCATCAGAACCGCACTCTTTGTTGTCGCAATTAGGAATACAGGCACACTTGCCATCGTCGCAATCGTAGCCCTCGATACAGAAGCCGCACCAGCCGCCACAGCCATCGGCACCGCACTCTTTGCCGGTGCAATAGGGTATGCAGTCTGTGCATTGGGAGTAAGGCTTGGCGCAGGGTCCGGTGATCGCTTCTTTGTAGCACTCGGTCCCCGGTTCGAAGTTGTTGCACACATCTTCCACGCAACTAGCCAGCTTCAGGAAGATCGCCTGTGAATCTGGTGTCGCCTGCGAGAGACAGAGAGGCAAAGTGATATCGGGCGGTGCCTGGCTGTTCAAAATGCAGTCGAGGACGCCTTCACAGCCGCCCTGGCCGATACACTTCCCTTCCTGACAACCGAAGCCATCTGGACAGAGCCCGCAGCTTCCACCACACCCGTCGCTACCGCACTCCATGCCAAAACATGAAGGGGTGCAACTCACACAAATCTCCTTGACCTTTGCACAGGGGCCGTCCATGACCTCCTGGACGCACCCGGGGAGCCATTCACCACAATAGTCATAGACGCAATCAACCAACTCCTGAAGGGGCACCTGCGCTTCCGGCGACGTACCAGCGAAGCAGGCCTCAAGGCAAGCTCCGGGAGGCGCCGCATCGCAGCCCTGAATGCACTCGAAGCCTTCCGCACAGGAGTAACCCAGATAGACACATTGGCCCACCTGACAGACATACCCAGCCTGACATTCACCGCAGCTTCCACCGCAGCCGTCGTCACCACACACTTTCCCTTCGCAACTGCAGGTATCCTCGCAGGGGACAGATTCTCCCGGCGGCATGTCAGAGGCCCAAACCGGGCAATCGAAGCCGGGCATGCAGGCGTTGCAAAGAGTGTCGCATCCGGCGGCATCAGGGCCGCAGAAGTTGGGCGGCAACTCGCAAAGAGGTTCACAGAAACCGACGCACTGGGCGTGGCCGTCGAAGTCTTCACAGAAGGGCTCATCGGCGGGGCAGACGAATTCCATCCACTCAGATCCATCTGCGCTACAAGCGTGATAGGTCGAGTTATCCAGACAATACGATTCGCCTGGAACGCATAGGGAAAGGGGCATGCATTCGCCCTCTTCGCACACGGTGCCGGGAGGGCAGACCACAGTTTCGCCATAGCCGGAGCCGTTTTGTGAACAGCTCTTCATGCCGTCACCGATGCACACCGTCATGCCCGGTATGCACATGTCCGGGAAGCAGATACCAAAATCGAGTTCGCACCATTCAAGTTCATCGCAGTGAGCATCGTCAAGGCATTCGACGCACTCGTTGTTGTGGACGTTGCACACCAGACCGGGAGGGCAATCTTCGGTGCTTTCACAAGGAACTGCGGGGTCTTTACAGAAGTGGTTCACGCACTCCTGTCCATCGGGGCAATGCTCGTTGTCTACGCACTCAACACAGAGATTGAGTTCATAGTCACAGACGAGGTCCTTCGGGCAGGGGGTCTCAATGTCGCAGGCCAACAGATCAACACATTGGTTGTCCACGCAAATACCGTCGTGACAGTGCGAATCTTCGTAGCAGTCGACACAGACAAACCAATCGGAATGGCAAAACCCACCCTCACAGTCAGCGTCAGTCTCGCAGGGAGGATTGATGACGGTGTCGCCAGTGACATCCGTGGGAATGATGTTGTCGCCCGACTTAATGTCACCGGGAGTCGGCTTGTAGAACCCGTCCAGAGTGATCGGCTTGCCACCACCTCCCCGTCCCGAGCCGGGACAGCCAGTAAGGTAGAAAGAAGCCAGTAGAATTGTCGCCATGAGCCCCAGATTCTTCATCTCTGTTCCTCCCGAACAGGTCAGAAACCGCGCGAGTGCCGCACGAGCCTGTGTCCGTATGCGGGAAAGAGTATACAAAAGTGAGCCAAACAGATCAATCCGGGCGCGCGCGGGTCCTAGCAACCCTACTTCGCCGTCTGGTCCGATGCAGACGATCAATCCGGGCGCGCGCGGGTCCTAGTCCAGCCTCACCTTCTCACCGCGGACGGTGGTACCTCGGGCATCAGTGGTGATGGTCCAGAATGGGTGTTCGGGGTCGTGCTCGAAGAAGTAGATGGCCTCAGGCCAGGTGGAGTAGTAGCGAATCTTCTCTCGGCCCGTTTCCATTGGCTCGTTGTCATAAGCCATGATGTATGGTGGCGGTACGTGAGCTGACGTAGGCACCATGTCGGCGGTGTGAATAATCCACTGGCCACCATGTTGGACCCGGACAATCTGCATGGCCCTGGTGTGGCCGCTCACGATGTCGATCTCAATCCCTGGCAAGAGGCTCCACGGGCCTTCATGAACGACCAGGCTGGCGGACCCGGCGATGGCTTCGACCAGTGGCTTGACATAACTGCCTCGATCTTTGTCCGACGGGGCCAGGGCCCATTCAAGTTGCTCCTTTTGGATGTGGAGTGAAGCGTTGGGAAAGGTGGGGGCGAGTTCGTCGCCCCGGCGGCTCACGAAGCCTCCAACATGGTCGAAATGGAGGTGTGTGGCGATGATGTCGGTGACCTCGTCTAACCCTCTGCCAACTCGTGCCCGGAAAGTCTTGTCCAGATCAGGCTGCTCAATGGCGTAGATTTGTTCGCGAAGCTTTTCAGGGAAGTAGTTCCAAACCCCGCAATCTACCAGAATAAGCCGCTCTCCGGCCGTAATCATAAGGGAACGCATGGCTAACCGGATGCCGTTGTTCTCGTTGGGGGGAATGAGCTTCGACCAGAGCGGCCGGGGAACAATGCCGAACATAGCGCCACCGTCCAGCAGGAAAGTACTCCACTTCACGTCGATGATCCCGAAGTCACCCATGATCAAACCTCCATCAAAGCACACATGGTAGCGCCTGATGACGAAATGGCAACCAGCACTGCGAGGTGAGAGGCCTAGCGCGCTTCAAATGGCTGTGCTCTGGTGAAATCAGGGGCGTAAACCTCGGCACTTTCGAGATCCTGCGTATAGACACTTTGCAGCCCCAATTCCCCGGCCACTGCAACGTAGTACTCGTACTCAGATTCGGTCAACTTGCGTTCGATCTCTGGGAAGAAGCCCTCTGCTACCTGATAATGTGGAGCGTACTGGCTCATGAGGGAAATCGGGACCTCCGGGGGCAGGTTCCGGGCGATCCATGAGAGCACGTCGACTGTATCGGCCATCCCTCCCGGTAAGACCAGATGTCGAACCAGCAGGCCTCGGCGGGCGATACCATCTTTATCGATGCTGAGCGGGCCGACCTGTCGCAGCATCTCTTCCACGGCCAGTCGGTTCACTCCTACATAGTCGACGACTCCCGAATAGACCTGGGCAACCTCATCTGTCCCATACTTCATGTCAGGCAGGTAGATATCCACCAGTCCATCCAGAAGTCGCAAAGCCGCAACGGTCTCGAAGCCACTCGAGTTGTACACCACTGGTATGTAGAGCCCCATTCCTTTGGCCCGGTAGAGGGCTGGCACCAGTGTCGGAAGATGGGATGTGGGTGCGACCAGACCGAGGGTATGAACCCCGGCCTCCTGAAGGCGGATCATCTCATCGGCCAACTGCGCAACCGTGTACACTTGTTTGTCAATGACATTGGCGCTACTGATCTGCCAGTTCTGGCAGTAGACACAACTCAGGCTGCAGTTATGGAAGAAGATATTCCCACAGCCCGATTCCCCGGAGATAGGTGGCTCTTCGCCGTGGTGTATCTCGACGTGGGAGATCTCTGCTGTGGGACCAGCTCCGCACATGGAGACATCACCCGACAACCGGTTGGTTCCACACAAATTGCCGCAGAGGTTGCAGTCGCCCAATTGTTCTTTGATGGCTTTCAGTCTGTTCTTCTTCCCCAACATACTCGATTCACCCCCGTCCGACTTTCGTCTCGAACTGATTCCATTTGTAGTGTCGCCCACCGCAAGGGAAGTTGGGGATGGGACGACATCATTTCAAGTCCGCCCCAGGTCAGCCCCGTCCAAAATCGCCGCCAACTCGCCCGCGGTACTAAAATGTGACGCACTATAGACAAGTTCCTTGGGCCAGGAGGCGGGTCGTATCGTTACATCTCTGATGGCTGTCTGCCGCACTTTCTGTCCTCGGGGGGGAGCCGTGAGCAGGCGGACCAATTCGGTCCGTTGCTGAGGCAGTATCTGGTAGCGGTCGGCAAGGTCGAGGACCTGAGCGCCAGTGAGGCTGCCGTCCAGCCATCCTGCTACCGTCGAATAGGCATGGGGGTCATGCTGATTGTCATCTCCCCATAGCAAGAGCTCCATTCCATCGGGCAAATCTCCCAGGATCTTCAGGATGGTGAGAACTTTGAACCCGAATTGATAATGCAGTGAGTCGAGGAATCGCTCCAATTCATCTGTTGAAAGCTCCTCTTCGATGGGCGGAGACGGAGGTCGCAGGAAGAGCCCCGCTAGGGTGAGACCGTCTCGATAGAAGCGGTCCTCCAGTGAACGTTTGAAGAAGAACGGTGTACCACTGAGGAAAATCAGTGGGATACCGTTGGGCCATCCACTCAAGCTGGCAGTGAGAAGGGGCATCCCTGGGAGTGGCCGACGGACGTGGCCGGGATAGGCCATCATGCGGACGATGTCCCTGGGGGAGCGGATGATCGATTCCAGATAGGTCTTGTCGATGTCGCTGATGAGTATCGGACCACGGTCATCTTCCGGCAGCACATAACACTCAGCGGTTCCCGGCAGAACCAATCCCTCCCGGAAGGTCCGGACGGTGAAGCGGGTGCGGTCGTCCACCGGTTGATGGAGCGTCACCAGGATTTCGAAGAACCCAAAGCTGTCACTGGAGGCAGCGTAGCGTTCGCTGGCCGGATGGCCGGTGGAATCGAGGAGCTGGACTTCGACTATACGGTCAGGCAGGAATTTGGCGCCAATATCCCGGAAGGGAGTCGCCTGGTGGCGCGGTTCCACCTTTTCGACAGCGAGCAACCGTCCCCTGACCCGAAGCCGGTTCCAGCGACCGAGGGTGGGGTTGAGATCAGCGTAGGTGGCAATGGTGCGGGCCCGATTCAGGCGTCTCCTGGTGATTCGGCCCTCACGCACCATGCGCATGAGAATCGCCTTTCTAACGAGGCGCCGCAGCAGTGGCAGTTTGGATGGTTTCTGCAGTCGCTCCGCCTTCTTCATGTGCCCCTCGTGGTGGGCATTCGACACTCCGGCTCTGTGGAAGTTCCGGGCTGAGTGAAGGTGGTCACCTCGAACCTATCCGTCCATATCTGGCAGCAAAGAGGGCGATGAGTAGCAGGAGGAGCGGTAGTGGCTCGCATCTGCGACTGCCGGCGGAGCAGCCACTGTCGACGGTCTTCAGAGAGTGGCGGGGTGGCTGAGTCCCGATTGGTTCATCCGCGTAACGCCTCGAGCTATCGGTGTTTGGGGCTGGCGGAGGGCCGAGTCCATCCTTTGGCAGTGGCGAACTGTCGAGTTCGGGAATGTCATCCGGCGCCGTGTCCGGGACGAGGATTTCGGGTTGGGTATCGGCAAAGAGAACCTCGAATGGTTCCTGCTCCACAATGTCCGAGGCTGGCTCAGCCACTTCCGGCCCCTGCTCAATAATGTCTGGTTCCGGCCAGGGGTCGTCCGGCTCTTCGCACAGCGTTACACAGGGCGGTGCGGCATTGGGTTGATTACTGTTTGTACCCCCGCTATCCAGGCCCTCAATAACGTATCCTGCGGTCTCTTCGTTGGCGAGAATCAAGGCGTGTTCTGCCAGGGACTCAATTTTGAGATTCACTGCCCCTTCAATGATGCTGTTCTTCTGCGGAATGATGATCTCATCGAGGGGTGACCAGATGCTGGTGTACTTAATCTTCTTGCCGGGAGTGATGTCGCACCAGTTGAGAGACATGAGGAAATCGTTTTGCATCCATGCCCCATCGGTGGGTCCGACACACATTGCTTCTGCCCCGCAACTGAAGGGTTCCAGGCAGCCAGTGATAGAGCCCTTGTGGGCCCCGGCAATGGAGACGAAATCCCTCACCCGCTCATAGCCGCAGAGGAACTTGATGTAGTAGCGGGAATCGACGCAGCCCATGGAGTGGCAGAGAATGTCGACCCGCTCTGCTCCAGTTTCCGCCAGGGCCTTGTCAACTACGGCCTTGAGTTCATTGCCGTGGTCAGGATTGCAACCAAAAATATTCTTGAACTGGAAGGAGTAGAGATATTCAGGCGGCCATCCAGCCTCTTCGAGGCGAGAGGTCATCCAGGCCCAGGAACCGAATTCGCCCAGAAAGTAGCCGTGGACCATGACAACAGGGTCCTTGGAGTAGTCTGGGGCAGCTTGAGCCGGGAGTGAAGTTAGGAGAATAGCAATGAAAATCGCCCTGAACATGGGCCGATTGTACTAGAAGGCAAGCTCTGAGACAACTCCGAGACCGACGATGTGAGGATCATTGAATTCTCGAAGAGCATGGCCATGAGCGTCGAGAACAACCTGCGAGTAGTTGGGGTCGTTAGCGTAGGAGATTTCACCCACCATGGAGAAATGCTGGCTCAGGTTATAGCGCAAGTCGACCTTGGCCATGAATACCGGCAACTCCTCGTCACCCGGTGGGAGCGTATCCCAATCGTTGGCGTTGGAGCCGCGTATGACCGTGGTCTGGATCCCCTTGGCATGGTCGCCAGGGAATGGGCCTTGACCAACCGATGAAGCCACTGATGTGTATGTGGCGGGGAGCAGGAAGCCGACAGAAATGGCTGGCGTGAAGCCCATCGATCTGGCGAATTCGATGAAGTAGTCAGTCGAGAGTACTGCGAATATCTCGCCACCCAGAAACTCGGGAAGGAAAGCGAAGCTGCCGCCGTGGCTCAGGTCTGCACTCTTGGGCAGGGCCTGATTGGGCACAAATCCGGGGACGTTCCAGACAATATAGGAGAGATCCCGATAGATTGCATCAAAGTGGACGCGCAGCTTCTTGACGCGCATACCCGCGGAAAAGGCGAGGGCGTTGGAACTTTCGTTTGTAGTGGAGGCGAATCGGTCGGGGTCTTCCAGGGTCTGGATAAGGCGGGAATACTCCACCGCCATGTCGAAACCGAAATCCTGGACATAGGCATCCGCGTCGGGGGCCAGAGGGTTCTTTTCAGGATCTTCGTAGTACATCCGCAAATCGAGGCGTTTTCCCACTTCACCGCCGGCGTGATAGGAGATCATCGTACTGAAGCCGCCAGAGTGGATGGGAGAGCCGAGAACGTCTGCCCGAGTGTTGGTACCCTTACCGTAATAGCCGCCCGAAAGGTGGAACTTGAGGCCTTTGATGGGCTGAATGTGTCCGCCACCCAGGAGACCGTAGTAGGTGCGTTCAACGAACTGGTTGGTATTGCCGCCTGGGTTGTCGAGGATGTCCTCGGCCGGTGAACGAACGAGGGCCGTCTTGAGGCCGATGAACCCCCCCACGAATGGGGTCTCTGCTGCCACCACGACCGCCGGTACCTTCACGAATCTGGTGAAGTTGGCGGGGAAGACCCCGGTGCCACCCCAGGATATGTCGTAGTGGTAGCCCAGGCGGATGCGGTCAGAATCTACCGGGTACATCTTCAACTGCACCTTGTGGTCCTTGATTGGAGCCCAGTTGAGGGAGAGGTAGGTAGAGTCGTCGTGGAGGGAGTACTCCCCGTCGCCATCAACTGACATGCGCAGCCGCATGTTTCCCTCGGGGTAGATTTCTCCCGTCTCGACCTTCTTGTAGAGGCTCATCCGCGTAGCGGTTTTGCTGAAAACACTACCCCCTACCCGGTCCACCCCATTTTCAGCCTGACCGCCAATGTAGGCTGCGGGGCTGTTCCTACGGGTCTCACCGGGGTCCTTGAGGATGTCGTCATCGGCGAACGAAAATGAGATGGTAGTCTCATCAAATGGCTGTGCCGATACCGTAGTTGCCGCGCCAAAGCTCACCGCGACGAATGCTGCCACCACTACCAAACGCAAAGTACGCATTCCTTCCCTCTACTCAGCAAAGTCAAAGTCGTCGTCAAACCGCGGTACCAGCATGGTCATCTGCAGGCCGCAAGACTCACGTTGCCCCGGTTTGGGATCACAAAGATAGATGTGTCGCAGGTTGCCCGTAATGGAGTTCAGATTCTGCTCTGGGCAGAGGTACTCCCAGAAGAGAGTATCGCCGATAAGAATCTTGTGGGGATTCTCCACCAGGACCTCACCGGATGTTTCATCGATAATGTCGCCGCAGTTACCCGACAGGTCAGGAGAGCCAACGTAGGGAACCTCGAGTGGGACCTTATCCTGGAGCATGTCGATGCCCACGAAGAACTTCTTGCCTAGAGTTGCATAGGCGGACATCTGGGAGTACTTGAAGAAGCTCTCAAGCTGCGTGCAGATGGGGTCCAATTGGCATTCGTCGCGGCAGGCATCATCGTCGGAGTTGGCCGGGAATTGCCCGTTCTCGTCTGAATCGCATGCGATGAAGCGGTTGGCCCCCTGCACGTTCTTGATCTGGATGAGGTTAGATTCAAAGGGCTCCAGGGCACGAGCATTCTCCATCATCTGGTCGGAGTAGCTACTGCTTTCGGGCTCTTCCGCCACCAGGAGGCTGGTGACGTCAATAGGATCCGGAACCTGCAATGTAAGGTCAATCTCCCGGTTCTTGCACGCCTTTGTTGGCCCTTCGCTCTTAATCGCCGCCTCGTAGGTTGGGAAGGTCATTTGCGTATTCCCTTCATACTCTACGACGCCGCCGGTGAATGAGCAGAGCAGATCTCCATAACCGATACCCTCGGGCTTGTTGAAGGTGTAGAAGAAGAAGGCGTTGTAGTAACCGGGTGTGCCCTCGTCATCCAGAGGGTGGTGCTGGTCATCGAGGTCGGTAACGAAGAAGCCGTTGGCGATGATGTTGGTAACCACCATCGCCCCTTCCTCTACGAAAACATTCTGCCCGGCCAGGGGGGAGGTTGAAACCTGGTCGGTGTACTGGAGGTGCCAGATGCGAGGGTTCTCAAAGTGGAGCGCCGGGGAAAGACCGGTGGCGAAACTCGCCTTCTCCTCTACCGGATCGCTCGGACTCATGCAGTTGGGGTCCGCCTGATCAATGAAACCATCGCCATCGTCATCAAGTTCGTTGTTGCAGGGGCCATACTGTTCCCCGCTGTGACCATCGCCATTGTCTTCCACCCAGATGAAGCTCTCCCCAAAGGTCTGCGCAATATAGACCTTGGCAGCTTTGACTTCACCGTCGGTGAGCGTGATGTATTCGTACGGACCAGGGATCATTCCTGGAACGACTTGCAGGTGGACCTGAAGCTCACCTTCCAATGGGAAGTATTTGCCGTCCCGCCCCAGTGAACGAACGTCCAGGAAGACGGGCTGGGCACAGATACGGGCGCAGAACTCGCCCGTGGGGCAATCGTCATCCGCGAAGCAAGCGATATGGTTGTTCACGGCGCAGTAGCCAATGCACTCTTCTTTGCCGGGGCAAGGATTCTCGGCACATGAGGTCCCAGAGATATAATCGAGGGGCTCCTCTGGATTGCCAGTTTCTTGTCCCATCTCAGGTGTGAGGGTCACGCCAAAAGAGTGTAGTGCGTTGGGTTCCACGTATTCGGTGGTGCATGCGCCCAACAGCAAAACGGCGGCCAGTATCCCGGTTTTGAACATCCTATTCATAGTCGATGTCCTCCGGATTTTCGGGGACGAACCCATACTCCAGGTCGCCCAGATTCTCGGGGAGGATGCGACTGATGCGGCCGTCGACCCGGGAATCTACACACGCGACACTGGAACACTTCTCGTTGGCCCGCCAAAGGGAATTGTATGTGCACGCATCCTCGGCTGTCAGCTCCAGGTCACACATGGCCGGTTGGCAGAGCTTGTCGGAACAAACCTCCCCCGACTTGCAGTCGCTGTTGTTGCCGCAGTGCGTACGGCAGCGGAAGCCTTCGCAATCTGCGTTGCGGTGGAGGCAGTAGTTCTTAATGCATTCCAGGCCGCCCGGGCAGTCACTATCTGCCTTGCAATTGCCACAGGGCACTGAACAGATTCCCCCCTTACACGACCCCTCGTCGCCACATTCCTGGCTGGTCTGGCAATGCCCTTGCTCACCACTGCAGAGGCCGAACGCACAGACCTCTCCAGTAGCGCAGTTGCCATCGTTGACACATTCGGGTCGGGCCGGCACACACATCTTCTGGCGGCAGGCAAAGCCGGCATCGCATTCGTCATCCCCGTTACAAACCTGGGAGTCTCCGTAGCACATGGTGTAGGGGTTGGCGCACTCTTTGTCGCCATTGCAGGAGATTGCCGGGATGGGCTCGCAGCGACCATCTACGCAGAGCATTTCCCGCCCGGAGTTTTTGCCCGGGCAGTCGCCGTCACTGGAACAAGTACGTCGGCAGCGGCCCTCTACGCAAACGTGGGTCTTTTCGACGCAGTAGCCACTGACACAGAGACTATTGGGATTCTTGCCCAGGCACTCGGCAGAGGATTTACAGGAGGCACATTCTCCCCCGGTGCAATCAAGCTCCGGGTAGTAGCAGTGGCTATCATAGTAGCAGCTACCCGTATCGAGTGCGCAGCCCATGATGGAGCCTGAGAACTCGGTCCCCCCGGTCTTGTCCATCTTTTCGCAGAAGCCGGCGTAGAAGGTATCAACTTTCTCGAGACAACCCTGGTAAACGGAGCAATTGGCAAGGTCGATATCCCCGTCCCTGTCCCGGCAGAATTCAAGGCAGGAATCGGCAGTGAGTATTACCTCTAAAACGGCTTCACGCAGTGGCAGCCCAGTGTCTTCCTGGGTGTTGTTGGACTTCAAAATGGTGAAGCCCGAACCGCCATGTGCGATGTAGTCGTTGGTGGCGATTTCGTAGACCTGCGCCTCAATGATGGGCGACTTGGTACATTCAGAGATATCGTCCACGGCCATGGGGTCTGGACAATCGGTCAGGGCAATGTCCTCCGCCCTCGGGAAGCAGTCTTCGTAGCAGGCCACGGCCTCCGCATGCATATCTACCGTCAGGAACGTTGGTCCGCTCGGCAGGCACTTGTCCAGGCAGAGTTGGTCTTCGAACATGCCCGTCTTGCCCACTACGCAGGCCTTGTATTTTTCTATACAATCGGGGATGCAATAGGGGTCATCATTGCACTCTGGCACACACTTCTTGAGTGCGTCATCGCCTTCCTGGGTGCAATCTGAATAGGCTGGCGGTGGGCTGCTGTTACAGTTCATGGTGAATTGTACGCCTGCCACCTGAAGCTGACTGACGCATCCTCGTCCGGAGGATCGTTGTGCCACGTAGTCGAATAGCGACCGCAAGTCAGTGCCCGACATGTACATTAGGGTAATGGAGTTTTCGAAAGGGAAAACGTTGAAAAGGTCATCCAGGGTAATGGGGCCGGGGTACATATTGGCTCTAATCCCCAGGGTATTGGTGAAGGCGATGTCTACTCGGGCATATCGACGAATGGCCTCGGATACGAGATTGCCCAGGGACGAATCACCACCTTCGTAGCCATACTTGGTGAGCAATTTCGGGCTGTAACCGTACACTGAAGTAAGGTCAATTACCTGGTTGAGCTTAAGCCGATACTCCTCCATCAATTGGGCCAGTTTCGGGTCTTCCGGGACGGTGGAGTCCACGGGAAAGAGAGTGTAGTCGTGGCTGACTACCTTCATTTGACCCTCGGCGTTACGCTTTGCCACAATGTCGAGCCGGCCAACGTATTTGGCGAAGGCACCGGAGTGCACCAGCAGGACATCCTCGCCCTTCGTGTTCTTCACGGTCTTGGGCGGCTTGAGGACGATGTGAAGGTGGCCCCCGAAGATGGCATCCACCCCGGAAGTCTGCGCTGCAATTTCTTCATCGTCACTCAGGCCGGCATGGGAAACCAGGAAAACGAGATCCACGTAGGGCCGAAGTTCGTTCACATATCTGGTCACCGAATCGTTCATGTTGGCAGGCATCATCTTCAGGCTGTTGCCGACGTCGGTGAGGGAAGAGAGGGAGCCGAAGTCGCCCAGTCCAATGAGACCGACCTTGATGCCGTCCAAATTGACGACAGTGTAGGGGGCCGAGAGCTCACGCAGATCGTTGTCCGGCATATAGAAGTAGTTGGCTGCCAGGAAGGGGAAGGTGATCCACTTCCTGGTTTGGGCAACGAGGTTTGCCAGTCCCGTATCAAACTCATGGTTGCCGATGGCCATGGCATCGGGCTTCAAGTAGCTCATGGCTCGAAACTCAGCTTCGCCCATGAAGATGTTAAAGATTGGGGCTCCCTGGAAGATATCACCTGAGTCGACGTAGATAACCCGTCCACCCCTGGCCCGCTCCCGATTGACAATGTGTCCCAGCCGGGCAATTCCCCCGAAGGGCTCGTTCTCTTGCTTGAGGCCCTGGCTGTTGTCGGTATAGGTCACCTGCATCCGGTAGGGCAGCAACCGTGAATGGATGTCTGAGGTGTGCAAGATGGTGATGCGGAACTCCTGGGTCTGATCCAGGGGCACCTCGTAGGTATGCCGCTCTGCGCAGGTGGTTAGCAGCAACAATACAGCCAGTAGACAGACTCTCATCTCATAACCTCGCGCGTCACGAGGGAGAACATATAGGGGAGGTCGGGGTTATGCAATAGGAAAGCCACCATGGTGACTTTCGGTCGATCTGATCACGGCTGTACCCCGGTCCGTTCTTGAAGGGAGGTATGGCGTTA
>CAZFVN010000003.1:64572-106160 GCA_964522395.1 uncultured Myxococcales bacterium | reverse complement strand
CGCATACCACCGTAAGCGCCCGCTCATCCGATAACCTCTCTTTTCACTCCGTTGCTAAAGGAAGTCTGCAGATGTCCAAAGAGGTCCCGGTAGAGTGCGCAATAGGGGTCTCTTACTACCGGGTCGCCCGTGAGCGCAAAGGCTCTGATAGGGCAACCTCCATAGCAGTTTTCAAGCTCCGAGCACTCCCCGCAAGTACCGCTGGCCAGGGATTCAAGGCGGTCGCGAATCCGGATTCTAGATGGTGACCGCATGATGTCGTCCAGAGAGTCGACGAGAAGATTGCCGCCATTGTACTCCGGGTAGCTGAGAACCCAGCAATCACACAACCCTACTTCGCCGTCTGGTCCGATGCAGACGAATCCAGCCGTACAGTCTTTCCCCCAGATACAGGGGAGACGTCGGTCTCCGCCCGTGAAATAGGCTCTTAGCCGAGCGATGGGCTGCACCTGTTTCCCCTGTGGGAGGTAGACTTCTACCCAGTGGTCATGTAGTTCCCTGCAAAACCGGCTCAAAGCAGCAACCGACGGTTGCTCGAAGTCCGGGCCTGATCGCCCATTCCAGGCGGGAGTAGGGAAGGGCAGGTTTAGCTGAAAACCATCAGCTTTGGCGGTCTCGAAGAAGAAGCTACAAAGCTCCTCCGGACCCAAGCGCACGGTCTCCGCCGATGGAATGCAGATAACGCCGCAGCGGCAGCCTGCCTCCCTGACCAGCGCGAATTTCTCTAGCCAGGTAGCAGTGTAGGCGCCGGGGTCCTGAGCAACCTCTCGCCGATATAGATTCGGATAGTCGAAGGACGAGCTGATGCGCCCATCGAAGAGCTCCTTGATGGCGGAGATCCATTCCGAATCAACCATTAGGAGATTGGTTTGCAGGCGGTGCACCAACTCTGCCCCGCATCCGGCCAGTCGCTCTTCAAGGATGGCGTGGGCCTCCCTCACCCAGGCTACCCCCATCTCCATTATCTCTCCGCCCTGCCAGAAGAAGGTGACTTGAGCAACTCGCTTCTCCAACACGTACTCTTTGATACGTTTGGCAACCACCGAGACGGTCGAGAGCTTCATCGATCTTGGCGCTGCCCCAGAGAAGCAATAGGTGCAATCTGCGTTACATTGCGATGTTGGCAGGAAGATGATGCTGAAGTGGTTCCGGGACGCTCCCTTCACTGCTTCACCCTCCCTGGAAACTCGCGCTCGCCAACCAGTTTCAGGTAGTTCCTATCCACCCCGCAGCAACTGCCCACACAATCGAGACGAGCGGTTCGGCAACTCCCGGGGATTTGGTTGTGGGCGCGGTTGCCATCGAGCACTCTGGTCCCCTCCGAGTCGGCAAAGAGAACGGGGGTTGACCGTACACGCTCGAAGGAGTCGGCGCCTATGCAGGAAGGGAAATTGACCAACCGGAGTCCTTGACGGGGCGAGATTTCCTGCAGGGCCTGGTGGGCTTCGCAATAGCGGGCGAGCTTCTCCTGATGGCGCAAGCCGTTGCCCGACCACTCCGGCAGAGTCAGGGAGTGGTGGCTGCTTCTGGTCTCCTCCACCCAACTGCACAATACCCCCACTCTCCAGATTGTCCCGGACCAGGCAGCTATTCACGGTCACCGGTAGGCCCCGGGCGACTATCAGCTCCAATGCGTCGGCAGCCTCCCGGAAACTGCCACGCCGCCCGACAACACGATCATGAACGTCGCCCAGGCCGTGGACCGAAACGAGGAAGTCCTTCACGCCAGCCTTACATAGGCTGGTGAGCCGGGATTCAGTGAGGCCGTGGCCATTGGTGAAGACCGAGATACGGGTGTATCCCAGTTTCTGTGCGACGGACGCATAGAGTTCTAGTTCGGGAACGAGGAGAGGTTCCCCCGCCCCCGAGAGCCGCAACGTGGTTGCGCCCCGCAGAGCGGCCGCCCTAATGGACTCTAGAATCTCATCTGGCGAAAGGGCCTTGCCTGCCCGCCGCCGATTTGCCGGGGCGCAGAAGAGACAATCGTTTGGACAACTGTAAGAAACCAACACCGCAAGCTCGTCAACGGGAGTTTGCTGGCGACCTGCCCGACCCACATCGGCAAGGTCCCTGCGCAGGGCCGCGATCGTCTGGTCGACACCCGCGAAGAACTCACAAGCCGATTCACAATCCTTCTCCCCGAATAACTCAAGATAGCCGCCGCAAGCGCGGTATCCTGGGCAGGTTGAGCAGCGCAACCCATCTCTAAAAGTCTTATGCTCAAAATTGTCGACCCGCGAGAACCATGGCTGAGCCAGCAGTCCTGCCTTCCCGTCACTAACGTCGCCCAGCGGGATAGTAGGCCCAGGAGTCTCTGGAGGAAGGGCGAAGAGTCCTCCGTTCGCGGTCCCCCAAATCTCCTGGGTTGGGCGCTGCAGAAGTAGCTGACGCAACGAGAATGGCTGATTCCCGGTGGCTAACTTCAGGGCCTGCACGAAGGGCTGCACTGCGACCGGCGTTTTCTGTGTTTTGAGCAGGCGATGCCAGCACTCCGTCAAGTCACGCCATCGAATCCGGCTGGGATTGAAGTAAGTAATGGAGAGAGTTACACCTGCACTGACTGCAATATTCGCCCCCCTGAGAAGCTCAGGATCGGAAGCATCTATTGCCGCACTGGACCGGAAGCCTTCAAGGGGGAGATTCAGGAGAGCTGCGAACTGAGAGCCAGCCAGACGGAATCGAAGTCGTGAATCGGTAGCGATCTCTGGAAGTACGTCTTCGCCGGGCACCCAGCCGTTGAATTCGTAACCGGTGGGACGGCCGGGCACTGCCGGGGGTAGCGAGTCAGTCTGGCGGTCGAGCTTCCAGAAGACTTCGTCAGCCCATTTTGGCGCAAAGGAACCAGCCGGGAGATTCAATCTGACATATCGTTTTCTATCAGCCCCCATAGGCCTCTCGCTCCGAGATTTCCCCAAACGCATGTTCGAAGAACAGCGTCCGACCTTTGCACCAGGCAGAGGGGTCGACCCAGTCACCACCTTGTTGCCAGGTCTGAACGCCGCAGCCGCCATGGCAGAAACACCACCAGGTGCAGCTCTCACAGGCGCCTTGCTTGAGGGACTCGAGGCGGCCCTGCATCTCTACCCTCAAGGGGGCTTCGACAATCTTGTCAAATGGGTCAGTGCAAACATTGCCATAGTGTAAAATGGAGGCATCGAGAGCGCGCCCGCAGTGGAACACTCCACCGTCAGGAGAGATGCCGAGGAAGCCGCTGCCGCAACCACCAGACATATCGCAAGCACCCTTCCGAGGGTCACCTTGAGCGACGCGCCGCCAGCCGATGAGTGGCTCAACGTTAAAGGCCCGTTCGTCCTCCATCCAAACATCCCATAGGCCAGCTAGAAATCGGCCCCACCCCGAAGGATCCAGTCGCAGTTCCTTTGGTACTGGGATTCCGCGCTTGCTAGGATAGAGCGGGTTGAACCGGACGTTGGCCACTCCGTGGAGGTTCTTGAAGTAGTAGTATGCCTCCCGCGGTCGGGTCGCAATCTTCCGGTCGACAACGCAAACCAGTCCCACCTTGAGTCCTTCATTGCAAATTTCATCCAGCTTAGCGAGCCAACTGTCCATATATGACTTCCCACCTGGGAGGCTCCGATCATTCATGCCAAGGGGTTCAGCAGAAGAGGATAGTCCTCCACCTCTCAGGAGCGGCGAGAGGGCTTGCGAGAGCTCGTCATTCCAGGCCAGCAGGTTGGTCTGCAACCGGTGGTTGACAATAATGCCCTGCAGCAGGAGTTCTGTGGTGTGCTGATGGACGCGCCTGAAGAAGGCTGGCCCCATGAGTAGGGGTTCACCGCCATGCCAGAGAAGCTGGATATGGTGCGTACCTCGACCGCTTTGCTGCGCCGAACTCACGTGCCCCGCGAACTCGAAAACCCTTGCAAGCGTCGCCAGAGTCATCGTCCCATCCGATGAACTGCGTGGCGAAGCGCAGTATTTGCATGCAGCATTGCATTGCAGAGTTGGCTTGACTACGAGAAGCAACGGTATGCCCGAACGGTCATAGTCTGATGGTTAGTCATCACTGTCACCATAAGAATCTTCCCAGTCGGAGTGATCTCCATAGGAGTCTCCCCAATCACCCCAATCACCGTAGGAATCTCCCCAGTCGGAATGGTCGCCCCATTCCGAATCAGAGTAGTTGTCCCAGCCAGAGTCAGAGTAGTCCTCCCATTCTCCGTCAGAGTAATTCGACCAGGTCGGATTGTACTGGTCTGCCCAATCGGAGTGGTTATTCTCCCAGTTGACCCAATCTGGCGAGTCGTTGACCCAATCAGAGTACTCCCAGTCCTCCACGGCACAGCCCGCTGCCTTGCCCGCAAGGGGCATCAATAGCGCCGTAATCGCCAACGACCAACCTCTCTTGAGGAGTTGCCTGCGTCCTGGGTCAGGGGGCCTCTTACCAGTCGTCCGGCCCCTCTTCCTCGCCATGCGCTTGGGTGAATTGGCCTTCTTAGCCACAGACTCCCTCCAATCTCTTGTGCAAGCAATATATCATAGGTGCCAACATGGCTCAACAGTACAACTATGGCATTTACTTTTTCTGTCTTGGCGTGTCTATATACAGGTGATACTCTGCACCTATGAGAACCCGACGATTGCTCCCATTGGTGATATTTCTGGCGCTGATACTGGTGCTGGCTGGTTGTAGCGCTGCCCCTCCTCCAACATCCTGCCAGGCAGAGAAGTGGGATGACCGGGTAGGCAAAGAGCGTTTGTTGGAGGCACGCTTTCCCCAGGCTGAGTTCATTACGGGTTTGGGAGAGGGGGAGAGCTACCAGGCCGCTGTGCAGACTGCGACTGCCGCTTTGTCCCGCAAGGTGAGCGTCGAGATTGAGTCTGAGCTAAAGGACGCCAGGTCATTTTACCGGAACAACAAGGCTTCTTCGTATGTGGAGACCCTGGACGAAGTTGTTGTCTCGCGCACAGCCTTCTCGTACGGAACGCTTGTCCATTCGGAGGCTGCCAGCACTTTTCCCTGGTGTGGGGGATTTGTCACCGTCGTTCGCGCCTCACGGGACGAACTTGCACGGGCGATTGGTGGCAAGGCTGACGAAATGACTGAGCGTCATGGTGACGCCGCCTCAGCAGCTATAGGCGCGGCCAAGTCAGGGGATGCCAAGGGTTACATGGCAGCGTACCAGAACCTCGTGAAGTATATGACCGAGGTTGAGTTGGAAGCCGCCCAATTGCGAGCAGTTACCGGAGAGAGACCGAAGCAGCTCATGGCGGCGCGCAAACTTCATTTGATGGTGGAAGCAAAGGGCAGAGACCTTCGCAACGCAATTCAGCCCTGCTTCGATTTCGTGCGGGCTGATAATGTCCCCTCAGAAACCGAGAACCTTGCGTCAGACTCTCTTGCCCGCGCGTTTGCCGAACTGGGGCTGGGAGCGACAATCGAGAATTGCACGGCCGGTGAGGGACTCTGGATATTGGCCACTCAGCTTGAGGCTCGCTGTTCTGCCGGAGCCGCGGCGGCCGTCTGTACCGGGGCCGCAATCATTTCGATCCACGAGCGGCGGTCCAATGTCGTCCTGGCAACCTTTGAGTTGACGGGTCGACCACTGCGCGGGCTATACAGTGAGTCGGAGGCAGCGGCAGCTTCTTTCAGGGAACTCTTCAAGAGAGATGACCTGGCTTCGGAACTGCGTACCCATGTGGTGCATTTGGTTCCACTCCTCAGTGACCATGACTAGCTATCACGGGCCAGCTTCACCAGGACCCTTTGTGTTTGTTAGAGGAAGTATATGAATGCGTTGGAATACGGTGCGGCGATCAGGCGGCCGGCGCCGTTGATACTCTTGCTGTCGGTACTACTGCTCAATCTGGTGGTGATGTCTTCCGCCCACGCACAGGACTTTGGTACGTTGAAACCTGAGGCCACCAGCGTAGAGCCCGACGAACCGGAGGAACTGGTGCTCCGGCAAGAGGGTTGGTTTACCCTTTTCGGTGCGATTTCCACCGGCCCGGGACTCTACAAGCGAGGCATCTACCAAGCTAGTTACGCCGATGCATCTGTAACTGAGTCCATCCCTTCCGGACTGGGCACATCGCTGGCGGGACTGCGTTTGTTCGAGTTTGGTATGGCCAACTCCACGCCTCAGACGAACTTACTTTTTGAGTCCGCCATCTTCGCACTCCTCTACGCTGGAGTACCCGGCCACCGGGAAGTGACGGCGGCGCTGGGGATATTTCCGATAACTGGAAGGCTCTCCGTGCGGCCAGTGCTATCCGTGCCAGTGGCAATCGAAGTCCAGGGCGATCTCGTCTGGGCCCCCTTCGACGAGGATTCCGGCGAGGGTTCGAGTGAAGATTCCAATGCCGCGATCGCCTTTCCCGATTCCATGCGGGCCCTCATCGTTTCCGGCGCAGTGCACCTCAAATGGCAACTTCTCGACCGGACCTTTCTGGGGCATCGGTTGCTGGACGCGGGGCTCGGCATTCGCTACACCTACGAGACCGGCGAGTTCTTTCCAGATAGCGATTTTCCTGGGGTGCGGTTCACGTCGGAACAGGTCATGTTAGGTGGCGAAATCTCGGGGGCATTACCCACGGGGAAATTCGCTGGTTCCATGAATGGAGAGGCAACAGAATTCCCCGTGGGGCTCTTCGGTCGCGTCGGCTTCTATGCGGGTGCGGACGGGCAGTTCACTGTCCTGGCCTCTATCGACTTGCGTGGAGGAACTCCGTAGCGAGGGGCCTGCGGATTACTACCTGGTTGAACTGCTCCCGCAGCAGCCTCCATCATCGCGCTTGGTGCCAATCCCATCTTGATGTCAGCATGTCAGGCCTGCTACGATGACATGACAACCTTAGAGGAGTTTGAGAATGAGAATAGCTCTAGCTGCATTTGTGCTCGTTATGGGGATGTTTGTTGGTGGTTGCGACAGTGGCGACGATGGGGTCTCTTGCAGCAGCGCCTACAAGTCGGTGTGTGCCAGGGCATGTGAGTGTGGTGGTACGGAATGTGCTCTTGGCGGGCAGGGGGGTACGTTGTCCTTTGACAGCCAGGCTGACTGCGAGGTCCTCTATGTCGGTCTGGGATGTGCCGCCGGGACTAAGCCCGATGTCGACTGGAATGCCTGCCAACTGGCTATTGATGAGGCGCAGTGCGGGGAAAGCTGGTTTGCCACCCCTGCTCAGTGCCTGGAGCAAGAAGAGAATCCTGACATCATCTCTGAGTAGCAGATTTGGCAAGGGCGGGTCTTGACACACCCGTCCCCACTGTCAGACAATTGGCAAAAGGACAACGCACGAGCGAGGTGCGATTGATGAAAGTGAGAAGAGAGTGGTGGGGCCTTAGTGTGCTCGCCGTGGCGGCAGGGTTTTTCTTTGGTTGCGGCAGTGACCCTGTCGCACCGGTGACCCTGGACGTTGCGGATACGGTGCCTGAGATTGCCCCGGACATTCCATTTGTGGAGCAGGATTTCGGGGTCCTAGACCTGCCCGAATGGGATGTGCCAGATCTCAAGGTGGACCTCGGGGACGTAGGCCAGCCCTTCGGGGACTGGAACAAGCCGTGCGCCGGCAACGAGGACTGTGAGTCAGGTTATTGCATCCAGATCTCTGAGGAAGAGTCGGTCTGCACCATCACTTGCGTTGAGGAGTGCCCCAAGGACTGGCTCTGCAAAGGGATCCAAACCGGCCCCGACCTTACTTTCCTCTGCGTGCCTCCCACGGGGAACTCCTGCAAAGAGTGCATTGGCGATCCGGACTGCGTCTTCAAGGGCGACCTCTGCGTGCCCGTTGGTGATACCGGCAATTACTGTCTCAACGATTGCTCCAAGGGACAGCCCTGTCCCGGCGGCTACACCTGTACCGAGCGAGACGTGGATGGTCTGGACGAGCCGGCCATGCTCTGCGCTCCGGATACCTGGAGTTGCGTTTGCACTGAGGAGTTGAACAAGACCACCGAGGAATGCTCCAACAGCAACGACTTCGGCAAGTGTTTCGGGGAAATGCTCTGCGATGGGCCGAAGGGTTGGAGCGAGTGTGATGCGATGGTGCCGGAGGCGGAACTCTGCGATGGGCTGGATAATGACTGTGACGGCGCAATCGACGAGGAGATCGAGCCGGCCGAGTGCACCCTGGAGAACGAGTTCGGAGTCTGCGTCGGCACAGAGAACTGCTTTGGCGAAGAGGGGCTTGTCTGCGACGCTCCGGTTCCGGCCGCAGAAGATTGTGACGGATTGGACAACAACTGCGATGGGGCCGTTGACGAGACTTTCCCCGACACGGACGGCGACCTGGAGGCAGATTGCATGGATGCCGACGACGACAGTGATGGCGTCGTGGATATCGCCGATAACTGCCCTCTGGTGAAGAATGTCGGGCAGGCCGACCTCGACGAAGATGAGGTCGGAGATGCCTGTGACGATGATGATGATGGTGATGGCACACCGGATGACGCTGATAACTGTCAGACGGAGCCCAATCCGTTGCAGGAGGACCTGGACTTGGATGGCATCGGGGACGTCTGTGATGAGGACATCGATGGGGACGGCTCCAACAACGTCTGGGACTGCGCCCCGGAAGACCCGCTGGTCTATCCGGGAGCCGATGAGATCTGCGATGGCAAGGACAACAACTGCAATCTCTTCGTGGACGAAGGCTATCCAGATATTGACGGGGACAACGTTGCCGACTGTGGCGATACTGATGACGACAACGACACGATCCATGACGAACTCGATAACTGCCCTGTCGACGCCAATACTGACCAGAGCGATGTTGACGGTGATGGGCTAGGCGACGTCTGTGACCCCGATGCTGACGGGGACGGATTCGATAACGATGACGATTGTGCATGGCTCGACCCCGATGTGTTCCCTGGGGCCGAGGAGCTGTGCAACGGCTTCGATGACAACTGCAATGGCATCGTTGATGAAGGCTATCCAGACCTCAATGACGACGATGAGGCCGACTGCATTGATGATGACGATGATGGCGATGGCGATTTGGACGATTCCGATTGCGCTCCCGAAGACCCGACGATCTACAACGGTGCTGACGAAGCCTGCAATGGTCTCGATGATGACTGTGATGATGTAAAAGACGAAGGCTGTCCGCCGACCCAAGTTTCACTGCATCAGGTGCAGGCGATGGTGAGCGGTGCCTCCGGCCAGGTCCAGGGCGAGGTGGTTCTGGGGCGCCCGGCGGGCGCGGTTATCAGCAGCGAAGAGAGCGGCTACAAAATCCAGCTTGGGGCGACCAGATAGGGAAGGAGAGAGAAATGAACATCGTGACAAAGACAACGCGAATTATGGCAGTGGTGCTGACCGTGTGCCTGTGGGCCGCCCCGGTTCTGGCCGAGTGGGGGCCACCCGAGATTGCGGTACAAGGGCTCTTGACCAACCTCGCCGATGAAGCCGTGGACGGTCCCGTAGACTTGACCTTTAGCGTCTACCAAGGAGTGGGCGGGCAGGTGGCCGAGTGGACCGAGACGCATGTAGGCGTTCCCCTCGTATTTGGCCATTTTGACCTGGTCCTGGGAACCGTGAATCCTCTGGATGACCCACCGGTGTTCGAGGAATTCGATGATCTGTGGGTAGGAATCTCGGTGGATGGCGGACCGGAATTGCCGCGAGCTCGACTGGCCGCAGTGGGATATGCGATGCAAGCGCGGCACGCCGAGTATTGTGGTTCGCTCACGGGTAGTGTTTGCGAGCAGGATGAGATTCTGAAGTGGTCGGGCAAGGAGTGGGTCTGCGCGGCCGATGAAAACACCGGCTATGGCGCTGGCTGGGCCATTTCCCTTGCCAATGGCAACATTGCTGCAGAGAAGTCCGTGCTCGACGGTGCCTACGTGGAAGAGGACGAAGAGAACGCGATCTCCAACGAGATGATCCAGGCCGGGGCAGTGGCCGACGCCAATATCACTGACGTGGCATGGGCCAAGCTGACTGGTGTCCCGGAAGGCTTTGCAGACGGCGTTGACAACGGTCTGCTAGTGGAGCTGGACCCACGGGTTGGAGTCTTGAACCAGAACAAGTGGTGTACGACCGACGGACTGGCGGTCAACTGTGTAGCCGACCAGCCGGTAATGGCGGAGGACGACCCTCAAGTGGGGCAGAACCAGACGAATAGAGTTCCCTATTTTGACGGCACAGCTCTGGTTTCTGGCTCCATCTTCGACAATGGGGACATCGGTATCGGCACTGGAAATATCAACCCGGCCGGCAAGCTTCACGTCGCCGGTGGGCTCGTTCGCATCGGCATCGCCGGGGGCAACAACTTTGCCGACGGTGCCGGTGACCTCTATGTGCAGGATGCCCTCGAAGTCGATGGCAACGCCCATGTCGCGGGAACTGTCAGCTCCGGTGCGCTGGCCAACATTGGCAACTTCAGCAATAACGGCGACATCATCAATGGCGGCACCCTCACTTCCGCCGGGGAAGCAACCTTCAACGGCGAATTGGATGTCAATGGAGTGGCCGATTTCGCCAAGGCCGTAGATTTCAAAGCAGACGTCGATATGAACGACAATTCGGTGACCAATGTTGCGACTCCTGCCGATGGTGGAGATGCTGTCAACAAGGACTACGTGGACCAGATTGTGGCCAGCCAGGTTTCGCCGGTGGTCTCTCGGGACAAGAAGCGCTACACCGTGGTGCTAAACGTGAAAAATACCGCGTACTGTCCCCAGGGGTACACCAAAGAGACGGTGGAGACTCTCCGGGGCCCAGACAAGAATCTGCGCATCAATATCAATTCTCAGGGGCTCTTCATGGGCGGGATGAACAGTAATGGCCATGGACAGGAGTACCTTTACGTGCGGGTGAATTCTGGGAATGCACCAGCTAACATCTGCTCTAAAACGTACACTTCCACCACCGGTAAACCCCATATCTCCGTCTTCATGCCCAACGGTGGAAGTGCCAATAGCTGTCCTGCGGGGTACAACCATCTGCCAGCTTCCACGCTGAAAGGCAACAACGGTTGGGGCTACTTCCAGGCCAATGAGGCTGGCGCTTACTTTGGCTACGTTGATGACTGGGCCAAAACATCCCACACTCACGAAGACAATACCGGTTACCTGAGCCGCAACTTCACCTCCCACGTGGGTACCCTCTGCTTCAAGGTCATGGGGGTCGACTCCGATGCCGCAACCTCCAGCGGGGTCTTCCCGGTGGTACTCGGGCTGAAGAACGACACCGATTGTCCCAACGGCTGGAACGTCAAGACCTCCAGCGATACCGATTCATCAAATGGTTACACCTATGTCCAGTACTCCGGAAATGCCTCAATCATTGGCGGGATGCACGACTGGGGTCACGGCGGTGGCAACTACATGCAAGTCCACTTCCATTACTCCCATGTCAATTTCGTCTGCTGGAACTACTATACCCGGGACGGCCAACCATTCTACAATATCAGAACGCCACACACTGGTAGCTGCCCCAACGGGTACATGTCATTTAATGCCTCTGCGCTCAAGGCCACCGATAATAATGGCCGGATTGCAGCTACCGGTGAAGGTCTGTATATGGGAGGCATCCACAGTTGGGGCATGCACGATTACTCAGAAGGATATATCCAGAATACCTTCAGCAGTCAGGTGAACAACAAGGTCTGCCTCAAAATGGAAGGTGTGAAGTAGTTCCCCAAAAGTCCCGCACAGCACATTCCTGGCATGACGTACACATAAAGTAGCCAATTGCTCTCAATCGTATACCCGTGGGCCGTCTTGTTCACGGATGGCCCTGTTGCTGTGCCGTTTTGGCGGCTGGCACGGCCCTTGCTCTTTACTTCAGCGATTGCGATGACAACCCACTAGGAGGAAGTGATGAAGACGGCACAAAGCACTCTGGTTTCGACCCTTGATAAGGCACGTCTGGTAATAGTCGCTCTGGTCTGGTTGCTGGTGCTGGCTGCACCTTTGCTCCCGGCTTACGCACTGACAATTTCGGCCCGCACCGAGGATGGAGAGGTACCTGAGTTGGACCGCATCCCATTGACCTTTCAGTCCTTGGAAGTCTCAGTTCACAATCAGGTGGCGGCGACCCAGAGTTGGTTCCACTTTCGCAACGACCATGAGATTGATCTGGAGGTGACTTGCGAGTTTGTCCTGGGCTCCACGGAGTTCGTTGAGGGATTCTCCTACTTTAACGGCAACGAGCGAATCGTAGGCACGGTGCTGGAGAAGTCGGCGGCGGAAGAGGTTTACGAGGAGCTGACTCAGATTCAGCATCGGGATCCGGGGCTCCTGGAGCAGACGGGGGACAAGTTCAGGTTCCATGTCTATCCCGTGCAGCCAGGGGAGACGAAGCCGGTGGATGTGCGCCATCTCTCCTTGCTTCAAAAGGAAGAATCCGTACTAGAGTATGTCGTTCCACTAGAAAACCTTCCGGCGGTGCCCACGGCCTTTAGCCTGGTGGTTGATATTACCGATGATCTACCCATTGAGGCAGTCGAGGTGTTGGGGTACGAGGCCTATGTGAAGCGAGAGGGGAAGCACCACTATCGAGTCGTTATCGAGGGTGAGGACGTCACCTTCGACCGTGACTTGAAGGTTCGTTACACCCTGGCCGCTGACGACTACGAACTACGATTCATGGCCCACCGTGATCGCACTGATGAGGGGAGTTTCATGTTGGTGGTAACTCCCAAAGATGAGGTGGTCGCCGATGACGTTATCGGTCGGGACATTGTTTTTGTTGTAGATATCTCTGGCAGCATGGACGGTGAGCCTCTTGAGCAAACCAAGTGGGCCCTGATTCACATCCTCGACCAGCTCAATCCTGAAGACCGCTTCGAAGTTGTGAGCTTCGATGATAATGCATACCAGTTGTTGGGTGGGCTGCAGGAAGCCACTCCTCAGTGGAGGCAGCACGGTCAAACAGTGGTGGGGGAACTGGTCAGTCAGGGTGGGACTAACATCCTAAACGCCATGAAGAAGTCGCTGGATGTGCTGGCGGCCGAAGGCGACCGCGAACGGCCTCGTGCAATTATCTTCCTCACTGATGGCCAGGGCATGAATCCTGCCCCCGTAATCGTCAAGGAGGTGCGCGATCGCGACAGTGACGTGCGAGTCTACAGCTTTGGCGTCGGCAATGGCGTCAATCGTCCATTTCTGGAACGTATCGCCCGGGAAAACCGGGGGATCGCGACCCTGGTTTCTCACCCCGATCAGCTGGAAACTGAGATGCGGCGGCTCTACGACCGAATTTCCACGCCCCTCATGGTGGACCTGGACATTCGCTTCGAGGGCGTCAACGTGGATTCGGTCTATCCTAACCGCCTCCCCGACCTCTACCGGGACGGCGAAGTCATCGTCCTTGGTCGCTACAAGCGTGGCGGTCCTGGCCGCATTGTTGTCACCGGTCGTCTCAAAGGAGAAGAGAAAGAGATCTCCATCCCAGTTCGCTTCCCTGATGCCGAGGAGCGTTTCGAGTATGTTGAGAAGCTCTGGGCCCGCAAGCGTATCGACTCCCTCATGGACACCATTAGTGAGCGGGGTGATGCCGAAGAACTGGTAACCGAAGTGACCCGCCTGGGCATCATCTACAATCTGGTGACTGAGTATACGACCTTTCTGGCAGTGCCGGAGTCACTGCAGACTGAAGAGATCAAAGAGATGATTCGGCAGGGGACGCGAGGCTATGACAAGAAGCTCATCGACTCGGTAGAGGGAATCAAGCTCTCCATGCAACATATTCCGCCGGGCGACCCCGTCCTTACCGTCGACGCTCCGGCCGAGGCTCTAAAGGTAGTTGCATACTTCCCCTTCGGTCTGGTCAAGCGTCTGAAATTCGACGAAATTCGCAGCGAGTGGAACGTCCGCTTTCTTGTGCCTCGTGATGTGGCTGACGGGCTCTACGAGATTAGAGTGCTCATAGTGCATGTTGATAGTCGCCTCGAATGGCGCACCATCGAGTACTACATCGACGGCACCGCCCCTGAATTTGAAACGCAGATTCCTGCCACCGCGGCACCTGGCGAGACCATTCATGTTGAAGTAGACCCCTTCGAAACAGTTTCCGAGGTCTTCCTCACCATACCCGGCACAAAGGACTCCCGCATCGACCTTCAGCTAGATGTCGAGTCGGGCCGTTACGTTGGCCAGATAACCCTCCCCACCACCTTCCCCGAAGGTCCTGTGACCGTCCGCATCATCGTCCGCGACCGAGCCCGCAACCGTTTCGAGCAAGACTTCGAAATCTGGGAAGAAGAGGAGTTCGAGGAGGACTTCGCCGAAGAGATTGCCGGTTGCTAGAGAGCTCGTGAAATACCTCCACGTCTCAAAAAGACCTGCAGATTAGCCTCGAATCAGAACGATCGAAATGTCCTTGACTCTGCCTTTCGTCGAGGTGACAATCACGGTCAACTCAAACAGGAATGAAAGACCTGCCAGAGCTAACTTGGGAACGGGGTATTCCCGACCAGAGATGAGGTGGAGCTAATGGAACGGTACCGACTCTTCCTACTGCTGATTGTTTTAGCGCTTGTAATTGGTGGATGCGATGGATTCGAAGATGATGAGGGCCAGGTTCCACACACTGTGTGGACCGGTGGATTGGGAAATGAACAAGCTCCGGAGCCAAATGGCCTCGGGACTACTCCGTCTGGCGAACCGAATGGTTTGGGTCATGGCGGCAACCATGTCCCCAATGGTCTAGCCAGCGAGAGCTCAGACGATCCTAGTGGACTCGGGGACGGGGCCAGCTCCGGAGGGGGTGGCCTGGACACTGGTGGGGCCTCCTATGCGGCACTTTGCAACAAGGCTTTCGACCTGGACTGTTTCGAAATCGAAGAAGCAACTCTTGAAGAGTGCATTGACTCGCTAGTCGAAGCGGTCAGCGAGGTTGAGCATGCCGACGCCTGGTTGGCATGCCTTGGTGCCGCCGCGACCTGTGATGATATGAAGGAGTGCACGGAGGGAGTTGAAGACGATTATGATTACGATGAACCCGAAGACCCCTATGAGGAGCCGGAAGATCCCTATGAGGAGCCGGTAGATCCCATCGAGGAGCCCGATTTCGATTGCCAGCAATACTGCGAAGACCTCTTTGGGGAGTCGGATTTGCCACCGGGGTATATCGATGACTGTGTGATCGCCTGCAGGGAAGGCGGCGACATGTAGCGCTATTTGACCGCACGTGGAGGATACTGCGAGGCGGTGACCAAAATATAGCCGGCCCGAGAGGCCGAGGGAGGAAGTAGATGCGAATCTTTTTAGCAAGTTTGATGGTTCTCTTCATGGCTGCCGAGGCACATGCCCAGTGTTGTGACCAGCAACCGGCCCTGGATGTGGGTAAAGGTAGCGGCGCATTGATGTTTGACATGGGGGGACTCTTCTCTTCGGCCCCGACCAATTTCGAGGGTATCGGCGTTGGCGCTCGCTACGGTCTGGCCAACAAGATGTTGCTTCGGGCCGCCCTGGGCATTGATAGCTCCAGCAGTGAGACCGATCCAGAGGGAGCCGACACTACCGAGAACAAGACCAGTAGTTTCGCCATCGAAGGTGGCGTGGACCTGATTCTCTTTCGTCGAGACAACGTCTACATCTATACCGGTGGGATTTTGCAGGTCGGAATCTCGTCCCTCGATCCGCACGGCAAAGACAACGAAACTGATGGGACCAGCCTGACCCTTGCCGGGGTCGTGGGTGCCAACTGGTTCTTCACGCAAAACGTCAGCGCCGGTGCCGAGTACCGCCTGGGCATCATGCGCTCCACCTCCGAAACCAAAACCGTCAAGACTACCGACTTCACCTTTGGTACCGGCTCGGCCGCATTCCAGCTCGGCTTCTGGTTCTAGACAGCAACAGTACGGGCCTTCGCATAGGCACCAGCCATAGCTGACCTGCCCGCACCACATGCCACGGGAATCACCTATTGCTGCGCCCCATCGCCCTTTGGGCGCTTCCCCCAAGGGTGAAGGGATATTCGGGAGCGCCAGCGACCTGCGAACGGCCCCAGCGGGCCCTGCGAACGGGAGCGCCAGCGACCTGCGAACGGGAGCGCCAGCGACCTGCGAACGGGCCCGGCGGGCCCTGCATTTCTGACTGTCCCCGATTAGCCCAAATCCGGTGAAAGCCCGGCCGGCAGGGCAGGCAACACCCTGCGGTTCCTCAAAACCCATCCGGACAATGGTCCCATTACACAACTTGACGAGAGGCATCCCTCAGGAGGCTGCTGCAACGTTGATATTTGTCCTTCGACTTACTAATTTCGAATTTATGAGCGGGCTCTACGGAATCGCGGCTGCGGCCGGACTTGTAGAAGTGAGGTGCCCACGTTGCGGCCACAAGCAGGTCAGGGGACGGATGGGAAGGCGGGCTATCTACGCCTGCAAGTACTGCCGGAAAACCTTCTCGCGCGCCGACGGAGAGAAGAGCCTTCATAGACATCGGTATTCAGGCGACACGAGGCGTAAGCCGGGGTAAGCCATCTGTTCGGCAGTGCTCCCGGCGACAGCATTGAAGGAGCTGAGGATTCCCCATGATGGCCCCCACGTTCATCGCCGATATTGCCGTCGTGCTTGGAGTCGCATCCTTCACGGCAATCGTCATGCGGCTGCTGCATCAGTCAAGCGTGGTAGCCTATCTGTTGGCGGGGCTGGTGGTCGGACCGTATATCCCCATCCCCCTCTTCGCAGAACCGGGCCGCGTCGAGAGCATGGCCGAGTTCGGTGTGCTCCTCGTAATGTTCGCGATCGGTCTTGAGTTCCGGATACGTCGCTTCTTACAAGTACTGCCCGTCTCGGGGCTGACCGCGCTTCTCCAAATGTCTTTCCTGTTTTGGTGCGGCCTCACCATGGGCAAGCTGCTAGACTGGTCCACGCTGGAAGCGGTGTTCCTCGGAGCAGCGGTATGCATTTCCAGCACCATGGTCGTCAGTAAGCTATTCGACCAGAGTCCCGTCGACTCGTCGACTCGGGAGTTCACGTTTGGAGTCCTGGTGATCCAAGATCTGGTCGCCGTTGTTCTGATCGCTATAGTGACCGGAATCGCATCAGGCCAAGGCCTCGAGTCCGGGGCCTTGCTGGCCACCCTGGGACAACTGGCGGTCGTTTTGGCAGGTCTGGTGATCGGCGGAATGCTGTTCATACCGCGTATCGTGCGGCTCGCTGCTAGGTTCGAGAGCCAGGAGATCCTGGTGGTCGTCGTGACCGGCCTGAGTTTCTCTACGGCAGTTCTCGCCGAACAACTTGGATACTCCGTTGCCCTGGGGGCATTCGTGGCTGGTGTCCTGGTTGCTGAGTCGGGCGAGGAGAAGGTCATCGAGCCGCTGATTCGTCCCTTGCGGGACATCTTTGCAGCCGTCTTCTTCGTCTCCGTCGGGATGTCAGTAGACCCGGTCGCTGCCGTAGCCGTTCTCCCTCAATCACTGGCCCTGGTGATGGTCGTGATTTTGGCGCAGTTCCTGAGTGTGTCATCGGCGGGGCTCATTTCTGGCAATGGACTGAGACGCTCTATTTCTGGTGGCCTGGCCCTCGGACAAGTCGGCGAATTCGCCTTTATTATCGCTGGCATCGGGGTTGCCGCCGGCATCGTCCGGGTCGATGCGCAGTCGATGCTGGTCACCGTGGCCGTCATCACCGCTTTCACTACTCCGCTCTTATTCGACCGCGCTCACCGAGTTGTCGGTTGGGTGCAGCGTCGTCTGACAGGGCGGATGCTGCACATCTTGAAGCTATATGAGCGTTGGTTCGAGTCGGTTAGGTCGGGGGCTACTCAGAGTGCGGCCAAGTCATCAATGCGCCGCGCGGTCCGGGTCATCCTGGTGGATTCCGTCGTGCTGCTTGGCCTAACCGCTGCCGCGGTCATGTCTCGGGACAAGTTGGGAGGCGCGCTCGTGGATCATCTGGCTCTGTCCAGAAGCGTGATGAATGGCATTCTCGTTGCGGGGTGGCTCACAGTATCCTTCCCGTTCCTCATCGGGTTGGTGCATAGCACCGCCTCCCTCGCTCGGCTGGTCAGCCGCTCTGTCGTATCGTCGACCGCGGCTGAAACTCGTCCCGCCACTCCCCTGCTCCAAGGAACCTACCGAACCCTCATATGGCTGGCAGTAATGCTCGGAATCGGCATCCCCCTCAGCGCAACGCTCCAGCCAGTCACTGGGGCTGCACCGTTTGTCCTGGTCGTCGTCGGTGCGCTGCTGGCTTCGGGCTTCTATCTATGGCGAGGGGTCGATGATATGGAGTCCGAGTTCCGCTCCCAGGCCGAGGGGGTAGCTCGTCTCCTGGCTAGACAGGCTGCTCCCATCCCAGATACCGATCCGGGAAGACCGTCACCGATCCCTGGCTTCGACTTGGTCTTTGGGTTTGCGGTCCTCCCCGGGAGTCCAGCCATCGGCAAGACATTGATCGAGCTCAACCTGCGAGCACTCTCGGGTGCGACGGTGGTGGCGATTCGCCGTGGGGACGAGAACGTGCTGCTACCCACAGGTCGGGAGGCGCTGAAAGCCGGAGACGTCCTCGGTATTGCAGGAACAGAGGATGCGATTCGGAAGGCCAACAGTTTGCTCTGTGTCTCCTCATGATCTGATCCCGGTCGCCCAGGAGAGTATTTGAGGACTCAAAGCACCAATGGCAACTCGCATCCGGCTTGACCGCCGCCACATATTGCAGAAGGGCAAGTAGATTAGCGGTCGCACTGAAATCTTGCGGACCACGAGTGCTTGAGAAGTGCTTGGAGACCAATCCCGACGGGTTTCTTGACGAGGAATAAGGTCCTCATCCTCGGGCGGCAGGTGACCACCAATCGAGGCGGGCACCTGGAACTTCTGTGCCTCGACCGGGATGCAAAGGTGTAGTATTGAACCGACAGGGACTGAACATCGAGGCCCAATTACACTTGCGCCCGACATCGGAATGATCCCCTTTGCCACCCGCGCGAATAGTGCTAATGTTTGCCCGTGTAGAACCGAGGAAATCGTATATGAAGAAGCTCATTTTCGTAGTCCCAACCTTGCTGATGGCATTCGGCTGCGTATCCGAACCAGAGCCGTGGAAGCCAGATGCCGCCACCGACGTTGTCTCAGACTCCAGAGCCCGGAATGCTGACGGGAAGGGGGACGTTGGTGTCGGTGAAGCAACGTTGCCTGACATTGCCCCCGATGTGAAAGTCGACGGTCTTATCGATTCTGTGGAGTTGATAGAGGACGTTGACACGGTCCTTCACTCAGACATCAAGGACATCGCACCGGACACCGACGACACCAAACCAGACCTGCCGGACGGCATCCATGATGCCGATGTCTGCCAGGCCGAATGCGGCGGCATCTGCGGGGATTGTGAGGAGGGGCTCGTTTGCGTTGATGGTGGCTGCTACCCCGACTACTGTGCCCAGGGGCTGGGGGAGTTCGGTTGCTGCGTCGGCAACGTGCTATTCCACTGCGAAGACAGTGAAGTTGTACGCACCAACTGCGGAGATAATACCTCAGGCTACGACACCTGCGGTTGGAAGATTGCCATGTACGAATGCGGTGGCGATGGCGAAGACCCGAGCGGTGTGCTTCCCCTCGAATGCTGTGTACCTGACTGTGATGAAAAGGAATGTGGCACCGATAGCTGCTGGGGAAGTTGTGGCACCTGCGAGGGCTGGGAGGAGTGCAGCGACGAGGGAAAGTGCGTCTGCGTCCCCAACTGTGAAGACAAAGAGTGCGGAGACGACGAATGCGAGGGGGTCTGTGGCAACTGCGAGGATGGCCTGGAATGTACAAACGATGCTTGCGAAGATGACGGCCAATGCACATTCGAGGTCAATGCTCTCTCCTGCGTGATTGACGACATGTGCACTTCTTCGGGCACCTTGAAACCGGGAAACAAGTGTCAAGTATGCGACCCAATCGTGGACAAGACGGCCTGGGCAAACGCCGAGGATGGCATGCCCTGCGGCAACAACGCCGATTGCTTTTCAGGAACCTGTACCTGCGAAGATGAAGAGTGTGGAGAGACCTGCTGCGACGCTGGGCAGGTCTGCGATGAGGATAGTTGTTGCTCACCTGACTGTGGCGATAACGAGTGCGGCGATGATGGATGTGGAGACAGTTGTGGAGCGTGCACTGACAACCTCGAATGCACCATCGATGCTTGCAACAATGGCTCCTGTCTCTTCACCCCGGACAACGCCTGCGTAATTACTGGAGACTGCATTGATGCCGAGGTCAAGGGATCGGACTATTGCGTGGAATGTATGCCAGGGAAATCCACATCGGCCTGGTCACCACTTCAGGATGGCGCCACCTGTGGCAATAACGCTGAGTGCCTGACGGGCGTGTGTAGCTGCATCGCTGAAGAGTGCAGTGATGGATGTTGCGTTGTTGGGGCCATTTGTTTTGGAGAAGCGTGTTGTTTGCCCCAATGTGACGGGAAGGACTGCGGGGATGATGGGTGCGGTGGGAACTGCGGCAGTTGTCCAGAGTGGAAGAGCTGCCAGGGCGGGCAATGCGTGTGGAAATGCGGTGATGGGGAATGCACTCCAGCAGGAGATGAGACATGTGCAAACTGCTCTCAGGACTGCGGACCTTGCTGCCCAAATGGTGAATGCGACAACGGGGAGATGTGCGAAACGTGCCCGGCGGACTGCGGGGGGTGTTTGCCCGACGGATTCTTGAAGATCGACAAGGCCAGCTTCTGGATGGGAAGTCCCGGGGGATGCCCCAGTCCAGAGGGGTACGCTGGGGCCTGCACGTCGGAGCAGGGGCGAGACTCGAGCGAGACGTTGCACTACGTGAAGCTGACGCACGACTACGAGATGATGGTATACGAGGTTACGCAGGGGGGATGGAACACGGCATTCGGGGGTTGGAATCCGGCCGGGTCCTCGAAAGGGGACAGCTACCCGATTGAGAAGATTTCGTGGTTCGACGCGTGTGCATATGCGAACTGGGTGTCTGAGCAAGCGTTGTTGACCCCGTGCTATTTGTTCTCATCAGTCACCTGTGATGACGGGAGCAGTGTAGGTTCGAACTACAAGGGATGCATGAACGGGACGCAGAAGGGGATCGGCAGTGCGACAGTGACGCTGTCGGGGGCGGCTAGCAAACCTTACGCATGCGAGGGATTTCGTTTACCGACGGGGGCGGAATGGGAGTACGCGGCGCGAGCTGGGAGTTCGACCGCGTTCTACCCGAGTGCCGGGAACGATGGGAGTATCACGGAAGCAGGTTGCGGTTTGGACCTGAACCTGGACAAGATCGGGTGGTACTGCGGAAACAACGGTCCTTCGGGCACGAAGACCGTGGGCGAGAAGGCTGCAAACAGCTGGGGCCTGAAAGACATGAGCGGGAACGTGTGGGAGTGGTGTTCTGACTGGAAGGTGACATATCCCGGTGGAACGCAGGAACTGCCGGACGTGGACCCGTATGGTACAGGGGGCTCTGGCCGGGTTGGTCGTGGTGGCAGCTGGTACGACTCCGCCGAGGACAGCCGCTCGGCGAATCGTTACTCCTTCTCGCCGGGCACCCGCTACGATTTCCTGGGGTTCCGCCTCGCCAGATCTTTGGAATTCTGCGGGGATGGGGCATGCAACGCGGCGGAGACCTGCGATTCATGCCCAGGGGACTGCGGGAAATGCCTCTGTGAGCCGGGTGTGAGCAGCGGGAAGAAGACAGCCGTGCAACATGGACTCGTCTGGGTGGAAATCCCGGCGGGTTGTTTCATGATGGGCTGTTCACTAGGGGATGGAGACTGTCAAAACAATGAGAAACCGCCACATGAAGTGACCGTCGCATTGTTTGAGATTCTGGAGACGGAGGTGACGGAGGCGCAGTGGGCTGCGGTGGTTCCAGGCGACCCTGAGCCATCGTGCGACCTCAACGGCGGAGGCGGCTCAAACTCCCCAGTGGAGTGTATTGACTGGGAAGAAGCCAAAGCTTTTTGCGAGGCGTTGGACCCCAACGGTCGGCTTTGTAGCGAAGCAGAATGGGAGTACGCTGCCCGAGGCGGGACTGCTACGAAGTACAATTGTGGTGATGATAGCGGTTGCCTGGATGATGTGGCGTGGTACTCAGTCAACTCGGATGATGGGCCTGGGAAGCACAAGTACGATGTGAAGGGGCAAGACCCCAACGGCTACGGGTTGTATGACATGCTGGGCAATGTGTGGGAATGGGTTGAAGATTGCTGGCACAACGACTACGACTTGAACAGCGATGGAGCGGGTGACTGGGGTGTCGGTTACCCGGCATGGACAATAAACTGTAGCGGCTCTGACCGGGGCGTACGCGGTGGCAGCTTCGGCTACGACGACGTCAGCCTCCGCGCGTCGAATCGCAGTGCTGGTGCCCCGTTGGATAGCTACGACGGCCTCGGTAGCCGCTGTTGCAGGTCAGAGTGAAGCGAAGCGCAAGGCAGAAGCATTGGGTCGTTCGAAGAAGGGTCCGCACCCGAAAAGCGCGGACCTTTCGCGGACCTTTTTAGCGAGCGTAACCTAACGAAATGAGCGTAACGTGACGAAATGAGCGCGGGGAAATTGGCAATGCCGCATGGTTGCCTGTTTTGCGGGGACCTTCACACGTTAGAAGTCACTGGTTCAAATCTGGCTGGGGGAGCGGGGAGACGATTTGGGAGGGGTAGCATTGATTACGCGCCACAAAGGTCCAACATCAATTGCCGGATGTCGTTTGGGGTTACGGCATCGGCGACCCAACCGATGTTGGGGTTCCTCTTTTGGAGGAACGCGAAGCGTTTGGTCTCTCGAGAGAAGTCGTACGAGATGATGGTCGGGATGTTGGCGAAGCCGTTTTGTGACAAGTGATTAAGAATGAAGAGGCCCTGATTGTTCTGGAGGTAGCGCCAGGCCCGGGCGGGGTCACCGTTTTGCTGCTTGGTGGCAAGAACGTGGTCACCCAACAGGTCGGTCAGAGGAATGCGGTCGAAGCGCATGTCGAGATAGACAAGGTCGATGCCTCCTGCTTGCATCGTGGAGAGGACCTCGGCCCCGTTGTGGGTCTGGACATAATCGGGTTCAGGGACGAAGCGGGAGAGGTTTTCGAGATACTCGTCCCCGTCCTCGACGATGCAGATAGTGAGGGATTTGAGGGTCATTCCAATTCTCCTTCCCCGGGGGCGAGGGGGAAACGGACGATCACGGATTTGGCCCAATTGCCCGGTCCCTCCTCGACATCGATTGAGCCCTCGTGGCGAGCCACCAGGTCGCTGGAGAGCCCCAGTCCACCTTCGATGTAACGGCCTCGGATCATCTCTGTAGTGAGGGGCTGCGGGGAGCGGTCTCGAACTGAGAAGAGGGCCGTTTCAAAACCGGTAATCGGGTCCACCTCCGTGGTAATTCCCAGACCGATGCGGTGCGATTCCAGCCCCGCGTCAAAGGTTGATACAATGGCGTTGCGGATGAGATTCCCCAGGACGTCTTCGAAGGCATTGCGGGGTACGAGGATGGCCACCGGTCCGGGTGAATCGACATCAACTGTGGGACCCTGAAGGCCGAGCCCGGCAAGCTTCGGTTCCTTGCAGATTCGCTGGTGGATCTTCTCTAGCATGTGGCCGTCAACACGCAGTAGACGCAAGCGGTCCAGGAGAGTGCGCACGGCTTCGTAGCCCTCTACGTTGAGGCGTTGCGCCGCCTCCTTGAGAGACTTCACGAGCCGTTTCTTCCGGGCCGGCTTCATAAACTCGACCCGCTCCAATTCGCCAGCGGCTTTTTCGAGTATAGAGAAGCCCTCAAGGATAGCTTTCATGGCCGCGTCACGGTGGCGCAAGTTAAGGTGGAACCCATGTGCCCGCCCGATTTGCCGCAGTTGGTCGCAGTAGTTGAGCAGGTGCCCGAGCACCGCATCATCTCTAGTGTTACCAAAGAGAGTTTCTCGTAGATGCTGCGCCTGACTGCTTGCATCACCACCGGCCTCGAGGGTTTGTACCAGACCACTAAGCACCATCGTGTTGTGCTTGAGAACTTCATGACGGATTGCGGCGAGCACTCTTTGGACCTCGGGTCCCGCCTCCGGATGAAGACGGACCAACATACCCAGGTCCTTGCCGCCAAAGCGGTGTCGCCACCAGAGGACGAACCCACCGACGAGCAGCAAGATGGCCAGGCTATAGGCCAGGGCCAGAGCAAGCAGTCGGCTCTCAACTTGCTCAAGGAGGCTCTGCGCTTCCTTGGCGAAGAGGCCCTCCGGATCTGCGGCTATGGCCCCCCGAAGTTCGCTGCGCATTTGCCAGAGTCGGTCGGGCCTGAGGAACTCCTCCAGACGTTCCGGCAGCGTTCTGTCAGCGGTAAGCTGGAGACGCACGAGGTGGAGTCCCGCCAGGTCGCTGCCCAGCTTCTGAGCTCGCAAGTAGTGGTCAGAAGCTGCAGTTTGGTCACCCAGTTTTTCGTGGAGCAGGCCGAGTTGTTCGTGGGTCACGGCTTGCTCAGGCTGCTGGGTTAGCGACTCGTCGAAGCGAGCGATAGCCTGCGTGAGACGGTCAGTGGCCGCTAGAATGCGGCCCTCCAGATTGAGCACAGCGTAGTGGCGTTGTGACTGAGGTAGGGAGAGCAACTCCGCCATCGCCGCATCGGGACGGTTCAACTCAAGGTAACTGCGGGCCCGATTCAGGACCTGGACAACCTCCGCTCCCAGGGATTCGACGGCAGCACCGGTTTGGCTCGACTGGTCACCCCGACGGACGGAGACTCCCTGGAGCGCGGCAGCAAGCAGCACCGCCTCCGCTCGTTCCGGATCTTCTGCTTCTGCTTCCTCCAGATAATGGTCTATGTAGTGACGTGCTTCGGCGAGGTCACCCGCGGCCTGGCAAGCGCGAGCCAGGCGAAGCCGCACCTGGTACCATTCGGGTCGTAGTTGTAGTGCATTGTGCAAGAATAGAACTGCCTCGGCGCTGCGATTACGCTCGTCGTCAGCGAGGTAGAGTTCCCCCAGTCGAAGGTGCACTTCGGCTCTCGATGAATCAAGAGCCAGGGCTCTGAGATAGGCTAGTTCGGCCCCAGGAAGGTCCCCTTGTCGCCGCTTTGCATCTCCCAGCCACATGCGTGCCTCTCCGTAGTGGGGGGCTTGAGAGAGGGAATCCTCCAGCAGAGAGCGTGCTTCGCTCAGGCGGTCCTGGCCAAGAAAGAGCCGGGCCCGGGCCAAAAGGGCCTGGGCGGCGACGGGCACCGGACGTAAGCTCGAGGCCCAGCCGTAGCGCCGGGCAGTTCGAGTGACGTTCAGTTGTTCGAGACGGCGACCTGCGGCGGGGCCGTGGGGGCCGTCTGGGGCGATGCGCTTGTAGTAGCCCTCGGCCAGCTCGCGGCGGCCGAAATCGCGATAGAAGTCACCAATTTCCAGCAATCTGGCCGCGGTGAGATCGGTGCGCATCTCGATCTCTTTGTAGAATAGAAGTGCCTCTTCGAGACGTCCTCGGCGAGCCGCCACCCTTGCCTGCCTGAGTATTACGGAAGGTTTATTGCCGCTGAGCTCCCGGGCCCGCATCAGCAGGGTGGCCGCCTCAGCCTGATTCTCATCACTCTCTGTTCCTTCCATGAGCAGGTCTGCCAGATTGATGTTCGCGGTGTAGCGGCCCGGAGCCAGCACCAGCGCCTCTCGATAGAAACGAACGGCATCGTCTCTGTTGCCGAGAGTGTGGAGCAAGTATGCGAGATCATTGACGATTTCCGGGTCTTGCTTGTGGAGGTCGTAGGCCGCCCGAAGTGCGGCCAAAGCCTTCGGGTAATCCTTGCTCTCGAAGTGGCGCAAGGCCTCATTGTGGCGTAGCTTCGCCAACTTCTTGAAGGACTTGTCCAGTGCTTCCTGGGTCTCGTCGGTGGGGATTTGCGCTGGCGGGATAATTGTTGTTGCTGCGGCTGGCGCCTCCTCCTCGGCGGCCACGCCGCCGCCAGAGAGCCCACCCACGGGACCCTCGTCATCCCATCCCGGCTCGTCCATAGGGAGCTTGGGCAGGGGCTGCCCGATTCCAACGAGGGGCTGGTAAAGCACCACCAGGAGTAGAATTGTGAAACGGTTCATGGCTACCTCAACTCCCTGACTTTGAGCCCGAGTTGGTTGAAGCGTAGGCGTACGGCTCGTCCCTTCTCCGGATCTCCCAGGAGCCTTTCCGCCATTCTCTCGAAGTCCCCGCCGGAGGCCTTGAAGAGGGTGACCATGTACTGCCTTTCCACTTCACAGGAGACGGCGTTGAGGGTCTCGCCGCCCCGGACGTTGACGATCACGGCATCAGGATCCATGGCAGGACCAGTCGGGATTTCCAGGCCTTCAGTGGGAATGGCCGCGTAGCCGGCGAGGAGCGTGGCGAGGAGTCCGGTGTCAGCCTGAAGTCGGCGACTGCGCAGGGGCAATCCGGCCCGTAGAGCATCGACCGCTTCAACCAGAGTGAAAGTGACGAGGTTGTTGAGGACCATGGCCAACTCCCGCACGTTGCCCGGCCATGTATGAGTTTCAAGTTGCGCCCAGGCCGGCCCAGGCAAGATCAGACCGAGCGCCCCGGCGGGCAGACCCCCTCGACCGGTGGCCACTCCCATGACTTTGTTCTGATCTGCTCCTACCGCAGAAGCGACTGAATTCTTCAAGTCGATGTTGCCCGGTTCTTCCGCGGCCTGTGCCACCAGCCGTTTGGTGAGTAGCCAGAGGTCCTCTGGGCGCTCTCGGAGCGGAGGGATGGTGACCAGGGTTGCCGGGGAGAGGCGCATGTAGAGGTCTCGTCGAAAGAGGCCTCTGGCAACGGCCTGGGCGAGGGGGCGATTGGAGGCGGCCACGACTTTGACGTCCACGGCCAATTCCCGAGTAGACCCCAGGGGCCTGACACGTCGGTCCTGAAGCACCATGAGGAGTTGCTTCTGAACGTCGAGGGGGATGTTCTGGACTTCATCCATGAAGAGCGTTCCGCCATCGGCCATTTCGAAGACACCTTTGCGATCCGAAACCGCGCCAGTGTAGGCCCCACGCACCGCTCCAAAGAGGTGTGCAGCCACCAGGTCCTGGGGGATGGCCGAGAGATCGAGGGTGACAAAGGGACCCCGCCGCTCGCTGTTGCCGTGGATGAACTGCTCAGCGAGGAACGACTTACCGGTACCGGTCTCGCCCTCAAGGATAACCGGCATGCGCCCGCGGGCAACCACTGCCAATCGCCGACGCAAGGCTCGCATAACCGGGCTAGCCCCCCAGAGGATTCCTGCCTCCTCCACACCCTCTTGTGCCTCCCGCAACGCTGCGTGGATACGAATGCGCAGGGAGTCGAGGTCGTCATCGTCGAGGAAATAGGTCATGGACTGAGCGGCCACCTCGCTACCCACATCGCCGAGGCTCAGGTCCTGCACCGAGGTGAGGAGGACAACGGGCAGGTCAGGTAGCTGCTGGCGAATTGCCCTCAAAATGGCAAGCCCCTGGAAGCGCTTGCGTCGCCGGAGGGTCGGGGCCTCGGGCAGATGGAAGAGGTCATTTTCAGGAATATCAAAGTGCATATCGAGCAGGACCACATCGACTTCACCCGCATTCTTCGTTAGAAACTCTAGCGCTGCAGGGCCGCTTTGCAGCCTTGGTGCGGCCGCTGGCTCTCCATCGCCAACGAGCTGGAATTCGGGCATCTGTCGGGCTATTACCTGGGCGTACGTGAGACCATCATCGACAACTAGAATGCGGGGTTTACTAGGCATCATCCAACTCCTTGATGAGATTCCTGATAGCATCTGCGACGCGCTTGAAATCCTCGGTAATCATTGGGCGATTTGGCGGTGCGTCCGCCACTTCAAGCGTTTCGGACCATGCGAGTGCGCGGGCCACTGCGTGTTCCAGGTTTGGCCACTCTTGCGTGCCATCCAGGTCCTCTCCGACTTCGTCGATGAAGCCCTGCCAGAGGTCATCGGCGGAGAGTGTCCCCGTGGGTCCTTTGCGGGTCGTCAGGAGTGCTTGCAGGGCAGCTTCGCGAACCTCTTGTGGGCTTGCGTCTGCGGGGAGCCAGGCGAGGGGTTGGCAGAGGTATTTTCCCAGGTCGTGCTGGAGGTCGAAAAGAGCATCCAGTAGGTCATCCCGGCGCATTTTTGCCATGCGTCCTCCGTGGCCGTCTATCAAGTGTAGCAATATGAGGCGAAAAGTAAATGTTCAACTTACGCACCATCGACTCGCACCACCGCAAGGCCGCCATCGGTGGCGAGATAGACTCTGCCGTTGTGCTCGACGATGTCATGGACTTCGCCGCCGGGGAGTCCATCTTCGGCCCCCAGATGCACAGTCCCTGTGGTCGTTAGAATGGAAATTCCGGCGAAGTGGCCGACCCAGATGCGGCCGTCAATATCGGCTACGCTGAGAGTGTAGTCATCTGCCAGTCCGTCGGCCTTGCTCCAGGTGCGCCACTGGCCGTTATAGTACCGGCTCAGGCCCCTGGTGCAGGTGGCGACCCAGAGGGCCCCCGAACGGTCAAAGGTCAGGTCCATGACCCAATTGTCGGCCAGTCCTTGCTGGTCGTCCATCTTGATGAAGTCAGCGGCCTGGTCGGACCAGAGGATCCCCTGGTCGCTGGTGCCCACGGCGATACGGCCGTTCTGGGCGGCGATGCGGGTGATACGCTCGGAGATTATGCCCCTTCGGCGGTAGAGATGCTTCCACTTTCGGCTGCTCCAACGGTGAACCGAGCCGGTATCCGCGATCCAGACGTTGCGGCTCACCGGGTCAGCACCGATACCTGTAATGGATTCGTACCAGGGACAATTGGCGGAAGTGTCTTCCAGGCATTGGCTGCGCTTGTGGGTGGTAAAATGGCCTCGGTCATCGATCACGACGAGTCCTTTCAGGGTAGCAACATAGAGCCGGTGTCGCCCCACTGCCATATGATTGACCATATCAGACGGCAGGTCTTCCGGGGCCCGGAAATGGTGCCATGAGTTGCCGTCGAAGCGGCAGAGGCCTGAGTCAAATCCGCCCACCCAGAGGTCCCCGTTGAAAGAGGCGATGGAAGCGATGCGGGGACCGCAGGGGCAGCCGCGTGGGGGGAGGCGGTGCCATTTCCCCGGGGGGCCGAGGGTCGCGGTATCGGTCGGGGTCCCTGAGCCGATGGAGCGAAAGACGCCGTTGTCGGTGGAAGCGTAGAAGGTGCGATTGATCCTGAGCGAGGCCGCGACCTCGTATGGTGCCAGTTGGGGTGCGTGGAGCGCTTCTCCTGCCTGGCTAATGGCAGCGACGTCTGCGCTGCCGGGTACCGGCGCAAGTTTCCCTCGCTCCAGTCGCAGCAACTGGCCGGGGACCAGGACGGTGAGCGCGTCACCGTCGTACGCCAGGCCGGAGATGGGGAGCCCCGTGCGGACTGTCTTTCCCTGAGGGCTGTCGGGGTGAGTAATCAGTACCTTACCATCGATGCTGCCGGCCGCCCAGCCACCATCAGTGTGCCCTGCCAACGCCAGTACCGTCATGTCCAATTGGCGGCGTGAGGCCCCGGTAGGGTCGGTACCTGCATGAAGCTCAAGCAGGTTGCCGTCATCCCGGGCCGCCAGCAGGGTATCCCCCGCGGCGGCGACTCGCAGGAAGCGACCGTACTCGTAGACTTCGAAGCGGTCGTGACCAGGCTCGTGACTTGCCAATCCAACGTCGGTGGCCACCCATAGTGTGTCCTCAACTAAGACGCAGTCGTTCACGCGGTTGCCGGGCAATCCCCTGGCGGCATCAAGAGGTATGGCCACGCTGTTATCGAGGTTGACCAGGCCTCCGCCGACAGTGCCCGCCCACACTTCACCGTCCATCTGGATCAGGCATGTGGACGATTCGTAGTGGCCGATGGCAGACTCAACGACCGGCGTGTATGGGGTTTGTGCAAGGGAGGGATGGGTCGTCCCGGCGAAGGTGATAATAAGTGTCGCAAGAAAGAGGTTCATGGCATGCCTCCGATTCAGTTCGAAATTGGTAATTGCAATGGTCGTGCCAGCCCAACAGGCCCGTTTCTGGCCCTCAGGAAGCGAGTGTGTTTGCAAAGCGTGGAATGATACTACATATAGTAGAAGAACTTCCGGTTGCGTGGGTTCAGGGCACTGGGTATAAGTGTGAAGCGATGGTGGAGGGGGCAATGCGCAATTTCATTATAGTGTTACTGGCAGCGGCGGTGGGTTGCGGTGGTGGGAACGAGTCGAAGAGTGATGTGATTGCCCCCACGGATGTTCCCGGTGATGGGCTCTTCGACGTCTCAATGCCTGCGGACAAGGTGGAAGAGCTGGCCATCGAGCAGGACTTGGGGCCCGACAATCCGCGCAACTACGAAGTCGATTCTTACGAGTTTGTCGACGTGGAGCCTGAGTTGGTGGAGGTTGTTCAGGAGCTACCTCCAGTAGATGTGCCGTTGGCGACAATAGACGACTTTCTGGGACTCGTCGCGAGTAGTGATGAGCCTGGCTTCCAGGAGTTTCTGAAATACTACGACGGGCCCTTTTGCGAGGAGAAAGCGTGTCTCTTTGTAACCTGCGTCGATGGGGCTGAGGCAGTTGATCTGCGAGGGGAATTCAACGAGTGGGAGCAGACTCCCATGACCGCACTGGGTTTTTCCCCGGGTTGCTTCTACTACCTCTTTGATGAACTGCCTTTTGCTTATGTGCTGGAGTACAAGCTCTACGTGGCTGAGGAATGGTTGCGTGACCCTCTCAACAGGTATTTCCGCTTTGCGGAAGGTGTTCTAAATAGTGCGCTCTATGCCTCGGGATATGGCCGGCTCGTGCTAGTCGAGGAGGTCTATTCCCCGCATCTCGACAACACGCGAAATCTCTATGTCTATTTGCCGGCGATGGCGGTTGAGAACCCTGGCTTGAGTTTCCCCGTTCTCTACATGCAGGATGGCTTCAACATCTTTGACAACCCCAACGCTCCCTTTGGCAATTGGTTCGTGGACGTCGCCGCCGATTACCTCATGGGCGAAGGTGAAGTGGCCCCGGTGATCATCGTGGGTATCGATACTGATAACCGCTTTGATGAGTATCTGTATACCGACCTTATGTTCGACATGGGGGAGGAGTTCATCATCGTCGATCCGAAACTACCCGACTATGGGAAGTTCCTGGTGGAGACCGTCAAGCCGCTCATCGATGACCACTTTCCTACCAGGTCGGAACGTGAGAGCACTGCCATTGCCGGTTCCTCGCTGGGAGGCATCTCTGCACTCTATCTCGGATGGTACTTCGCCGAGACCTTTGGCAAGGTGGCCAGCCTTTCTGGCTCCTACTGGATTGGCGAGACGCCGGGGACCGCCAACAACCCTGCCATGCGCGATCTCCTGTTGGCTTGTGAGCCGACCTGGGAGCAGTTGGCGCTCACCGTCTACCTTGATTCCGGTTCGGCACCGGAGGGGGATCCAACACCCAATCCATACACCGTAGATGCTCGCTGCTACACCGATTGGACCCGCAATGCGCTGGTGGAGCTCGGCTGGTCAAACCGTATCGAATGGGATGATGATGGGCTGGTGGAGACTCCTCCCGGTAATTTTCCCGAGGATACTGTGCCGACCACTGTCCCCACCCTTTTCTGGTCCCCAAATCCTCCGGCCGACTACACCAATTGGGATGATTATCTCTTGCCCGGGGCCAATCTCCTCCACCTCGTTGGTGCAGGCCAGTTTCATACTGAGGGAGCCTGGGAGGCTCGTTTTCCCGCCGTGTTGAGGTTCCTTTTTCCGTTAGAATAGGTCCCGATAGTGCCACGCAGCCCACAGCTCGCTACGCTGCCGCCGTGGGTACCACTGAGGCCGAGCACGGGAGTTACAGTCTGAGCCACGCAGCCCACAGCTCGCTACGCTGCCGCCGTGGGTACAACTGTGGCCGAGCACGGGAGTTACAGTCTGAGCCACGCAGCCCACAGCTCGCTACGCTGCCGCCGTGGGTACAACTGTGGCCGAGCACGGAGATAATAGTTGACTAGTCGTCACTTATTCCCTACTATGTTGGTAGGATTTAGGGTATTTGCCCTGAGGGTGCGATGGAATCTGCAGCTAGAAGCATTGCAAAATCGCTTTCGTGGCGAGTTGTGGCAATGGCCATAACTCTCTCGGTAACCTACGCTGTCACCAGTAGCTTCAAGTTCGCGGCAGCGGTTGGTGCGACCGACACGATCATTAAGATAGGTACTTACTACGCCCATGAGAGGGCCTGGAACCGCGTTTCTTTCGGCAAGCCGAAGGAGCCCGAGTACTACATCTAGTGAAAACTGAGTGGACAGCGGTCGGTGAAAGTGGACAATCTTTGGACGTGGAGTTTCACTAGAACTAGTGAGGTGCACCATGACGACAGACTTGAAAGCAGATTGCAAAGCGAGACGCTATGACGATATCCGACAACTCATCGCCAATCCCGAATCGCCGACTCCGTTGCTCAAGGTGAGCAAGGTGGGGCCTAACGGGCCCGCCAGTCTCTACCTGAAACTGGAGTGGTACAATCCCTTCGGCTCCATCAAGGACCGTACCGCCCTCTATTTGCTCAACGGATTGCTGGAGAGGGGCGAATTGGATGGGAAATCGATCGTCGAGCCGACCTCCGGGAACACAGGAATTGCTTTGGCCGCGATTGCCGCACTCATGTCTAAAGAGATCGCCTTGACGGTTCCGGATGGGGTGCCAGAGGAGAAGAAGGTGGTAATGCGCATGCTCGGGGCCGAGGTTTGGGAGACACCGGATGATCTCTGTCCAATCGATCACCCCAAAGACGGTGCCATTGCGCTGGCCCACTCCCTCGTCGATAGTCCCGCCAATGCCGGGAAATACGTGATGCCCAATCAGTATGCCAACGAGGACAATGTGAGGGCACACTACGAAACAACGGGCCCCGAAATCTGGCGGCAGACTGACGGTCAGGTACGCTACTTCTTTGCCGGGTACGGCACGTGCGGCACCATCAGCGGCTGTGCCAAGTATCTGAAGGAGCAGAATCCAGACATCCAGGTAATTGCCGTGGAGCCCCAGAAGGGCCACCGCCTGCCCGGGCTTAAGAACTTGCAGGAGTCGAAGACACCGGACATTTTGGACCGGGATGCCATTGACGAAGTGATCCAGGTTGACGATGGCCCCGCCTACGAAATGACTCGGCGCCTCTTCAAAGAAGAGGGCCTGATTATTGGTCCCTCAACCGGGGCGATCGCCCATGCTGCGGGGCTCTACCTGGAAGGCCGAGAGGGGATTGCAGTAGGCATTTCCCCGGATGGCGGCTACAAGTATGGCAGCTACTTCACGGATATCCTGGGTAGCGAAGGCAACCCGACGGCTTAGCAGGTGCTCAAGAATGCAAATAGATGAGAAACTTCAGGCGGGACTGGACCGTTTCCATGAGGAGACGGAGAAGTACCGCAATGGCGAAACCAGTGCTGACCACTTCCGCGCCTTTCGTGTGCCTTTCGGGGTCTATGAACAGCGTACGGCTGGCCGCCACATGTTGCGCATTCGGATTACCGCCGGGGATTTCGCGAGCGAGCAACTTCGGGCCATGGCTCAGGCCGCCCTTCGCGATGGGAACTCGCTAATCCACGTTACCACTCGCCAGGACTTGCAGGTGCATGATGTCCCGGTGGAGAACCTCCACCGCGCTCTTGTCACCCTTGCCGAGTCTGGTCTCTCTACGATCGGTGGTGGTGGCAACTCTGTTCGCAATGTCACTGCATGTGCAGATACTGGATTTTGTGACAAGGAGTGCTTTGGCGTTGCGGATCACGCCCGCGCCGTCACCACTGACCTGCTGGAAACTCCTTTCGCTCTGGACCTGCCCCGTAAGTACAAACTCTCTTTCTCTGGCTGTGATGAAGATTGCGCCGGGGCCCGGGCCAACGACGTCGGCTACATCGCCAAAGTTGTGGACGGGAAGCGAGGATTTGCGGTTTATGCCGGAGGCGGCATGGGAGGCAAGAGCACCGTTGCCAACCTCCTCGAAGAGTTCATTCCTGAAGAGGAGATATTCTATGTGGCGGAGGCGGTAAAGAGGGTCTTTGACCGACTGGGAAATCGGCGCAACAAGCACCAGGCTCGACTCCGTTTTCTGGTGGAGCAGCTAGGTTTTGAGGGGTTCAAAGCCAAGTATAAGGAAGCCCTCGTTGAGGTACGCGAAGTTCCGCCCCTGGAAATCCATGCAACAGAGGACCCTCGGCTGGATGGAGCGGCTAAGCAGGTCTTGGAGGTGGACGAAGAGGCCTTTGGGGAGTGGCGGCGATTTCATGTGACGGCGCAACCGCAGCCGGGATTTCACAAAGTCGAGATTCCCCTGTTTCTGGGGACTATCATGGGGCCGGTTGCCGAGCAGTTGGCCGCGATGGCGGACCGATGCGGGGCGGGGAAACTGCGCTCTACGTTGGCTCAAAACCTCGTTGTCCCATGGGTTTCCACAGCGGCCCTGCCACTGGCTTTCCATCTGTTGAAGGGTGCAGGTCTGGCCACACCCATGCCCCGTCTCATCTCCGAAATGGCAGTTTGCGCCGGCGCTTCAACGTGTCGCTTGGGAATCTGTCAATCGAGGGGATTGGCAGAGGAGTTGCGTGGTTTGCTGGAGGAGTCCAGTCTCGATTTGGCGGCCCTCAAGGACCTGAAGGTCTTCATCAGCGGTTGCCCCAATTCATGCGGCAGGCATTTGATGGCTGACGTGGGGCTCTCCGGCGGAGCAAGGCGAATTGCTGGCGAGGTTGCTCCCCACTACGAGGTTCGTCTGGGTAGCCGTTCGACCGCAGATTCACTAGCCTTCGCCGATGGCAAGACCGTCATCCCAGCCAGAACAGTCCCGAAGACTATAGTTGGTTTGTTGGAGGAGTTTGCTGGCACGGCCGGAGAACCTGATTTTTACGAGTTCGCCACTACTTCCGGCGAACATTTCCTGGAAGGAGAGTTGGCCCTGGCCCGCGAGCGCTACGAGTCGAGCGCGGCCGACGTCCACGTCGACTGGGGAACCGAGATTCCGTTTTCCCTGGCCGGACGTAGTCCGGGAGAGTGCGGGGCAGGAGTTTTTGACCTGATAGAAATCGATCTCGCGGCGGCCGATGAGGCCCTCGCCGAAGGTGCCCTCTATCGGGCCACAGTGTCAGCCAGTCGCGCGTTGCTGGTAACTCAGGGCATCGAGGCTGGTGATGATCGGCAGGCTATGCGGGCCTTTTCCGAGAAGTTCGTTCAACCTGGTCATGTGGATTCTGCCTTTCGGGCGGTGGTGGAGCAGGCAATTGGTGCCAGCTATGCTGGCGATCCTGCTGCGGCATACGGCGTTGTGGCGGAGACCGTGAGCGGGCTAGTGGCTGCCGTGCGCGATCTCTACGGGCGCCTTGACCAGTCGTTGCGACTCCCAGACCCCGACGCTAAGGAATCCTCTCCGGCCCCCGACGCAACTTCTGATGCGACCTCGGCCTCGGCCCCGGAAGTGGCAGCAGTTGATTCGGACAAAGAGGTCGACTTTCGAGGCGTCGTCTGCCCTTTGAATTACGTCAAGACACGCATGGTTCTGGACAAGATGACTCCCGGCGAAGTTCTTTCGGTGTTGTTGGACGAAGCCGGGGCCCGAAACGTTCCCGAGAGCGTTGCAAAGGACGGCCACGAAGTGCAGGATGTGACTGAACTCGAAGACCACTGGCGTGTGCTTATTACGCGCCACTAGAGGGCGTGAACATGGGCGACAACGAGCGACGGTTCCTGACCCTTGGAGTAGACCTTGACGGAGTTGCTGCCCTGGTGATTGGCGGCGGCGGTGTCGGTATGCGCAAGGCGCGGCTACTGCTTGAACATGGGGCCCAGGTGACCGTTGTTGACCCCTTCCTATCGAAACATCTGGCCCCCGAATTTCACGCCGGCAAAGTGCGCTGGATTCAAGGCCAGTACTCGGTGGGACAGTTGCGTGGTTACAGTCTCATCATCGCCTCCACCAGCGACTCCAGAGTGAATCAGCAAATCGCCGATGATGCTCATCGCCGCGGCCGCCTCTGCTGCCTCGTCTCAGACCGCAACCGCTCTAAGGTGCTCTTCCCGGCCATGCACCAATGGGGAGACGTGGCCATTGCGCTCCATACGAATGCGCAAGATTGCCGGACCGCCGTTCGGGCAAGAGAGCATCTCGCCACTCTGCCGGAACCGCCGCCAGACGTTGTTACCGCGGGGGAGAGAGATGACGGGTAAAGTCTATCTGGTTGGGGCGGGACCAGGTGCCTCCGACTTGCTCACCCTGCGCGGGCTTGCGGCTTTGCAAGAGGCTGATGTCATCATCGTTGATTCGCTCCTGCCCCCGGAGTACTTGCGACAGCTTCCGCTCTCCCTCACCTCGAAGCGGGTGGTGAGGCTGGGAGGCGAGGGGGAGCGCTGGTCCCAAGAGCGCATAAACCAGGAGCTTATCCGCGCTGCCCGGAGAGGGCTCGTGGTGGCCCGATTGAAAGGGGGCGACCCGGGCGTCTTTGGCCGCCTCGCCGAAGAATTGGCTGCCATACGCCGGGTTGGCATCGACGTGGAGGCTATTCCCGGCCCCAGCGTGGCAACCGCAGCGGCAACGGCATCGGGAGTGCCGCTGACGGTGCGTGAGCGGGGCCGCTCTTTTGCCGCGGCAACAGCGCGGGCAAAGGGTGGCGGGGTGGTGCCTGAGTTGCCCCAGGCAGATACTCTTGCAATCTACATGGGGCTGGAAGCAGCCCCGGCAATTCGGGCGAGGCTGCTGGCGCAGGCGTGGTCACCGGAAACGCCGGTGCGCGTTGTCGAGAGGGCAACCATGATCTACGAGAGCCTGCACCATTGCACCATTGATGACCTGCCGGATTGTGTGTCTAACAATGCGGTTCGTTCCCCGGCACTGCTCGTGGTTGGTGCGGGTGCGTCCGTGGCCGCGCATGAGCGGGTCCCGGTGGTCATCTATGCAGGCAACTTGCCAGGCCCTTACCGAGCCCTCGGCCACCTGCTCCACTGGCCCGTGCTTCGGCCTCGGGCGCTGGATGGCTCTTCGTTGGCATCGCCCGTTGGCGAGGTTTCAGATGAATTGCCAAAGCGGTTGCCCCCGGCAGATGCATTGCTCTTTGATGGCCCGGAAGAGGTACGGGCTTTTGTTGACTCGTACGGCAGTGAGGGCCTGCCGCCCCAGATCTGGTGTGTGCACCGGGAATCCCTGAAGATGGCTCGTGGACTGGGGCTTGATGCAGTGCTCTTAGAAGATGCCAGACGGGCGCCCAGGCAAGCGAATGATCAGTCGTGTTTGCGTAGTGGGTATTCCCGGTCGACCTCAAGGTCGAAGGCGTAGGGGCCACTCCAGCCCAGTTCAAAGATCGCTGCAAGTTGAACTACAGTAGCGGCGTCATCAAAGTAGATTTCCACCGCGCGCACCGAATCGAAGTACCCTTTGCCCCAGTTGCTCGTGCCGATCCAACCGATCCGATTGTCCACCACCATATATTTGGAATGGTCGACCCGGGAGAAGGGGAGGTAACCGCCGCTCCACTCTGGGATGGCGTTTATGCGAACCGCGATATTCTCTACTCGCTGGAGGGATTTCAGGTGATCTATCCGAGGCGGTTTCAAGCTCCAGTCAGCGATGTTCATCCGTATTTTGATGCCACGCTTAGCGGCTCGCCGGAGGGCCTCGTCAAGGACCAACCACTTGCCCTCCTCACCGTCCCTGATGTCGTAGGTCATGAGCTGAATGTCGATAGATTCTGTAGCGCCGTCCAGTAGTTTCAGCAGCGCTTCTAGCGACGGGACAAAACCCTTGGGCAAGAGGGAGGGAGGAGCAAAGACGGGGCAGACAACTGGCCCCACGTCCGGCTTGCACATCTTCTCCGTTGGGGCTGGGTCCAGTTTGTCAGGGAGTCCGTCGTGGTCCTTATCAGGCTGGGCCCTCTCGTGCTCCCAGCGGTTGTCACTCATGGCCTCCCAGTCGAGATTGAAGAGCAACTGGAATGCTGCGGCGACCGAAGGTTCGGCGACACGGAGCCCCAACTCGTGAATGTGCTCCAGGGCCCGCCAATCGAAATTCTGGGACCCCAGAAAGATAACGGCTGAGTCGATAACCATATACTTGGCGTGAATGATCCCATCGGTCTTCTCGGAGATGTCGAACCAGGCCCACGAAATATTTGGGTGACTACCCAGATCCTGGAGCGTATCGGCGCTCTCGTCAGCCATGCCTTTCTCAGCCTGGATGCGCACCTTGACCCCACGGCTGGCGGCTCGGCGCAGCGCAGCCAGTACCGGGTCGAGGGCCTGGCCTGGCTTGTGCGCCAGATAGAACTGAGCCAGGTCGATGGTGCTCTTCGCCCCATCAAAAAGCCCAACCCACGTTTCCTGCGTGTTAGGGGCCTTGGTATCCCAGTTGGTTTCCACCGGTACACTTTCCACCAGTTGGAGTTTCGGCGCGGGGTCAGCGAGTGCTGTTGCGGCGGCAAGTAGCACTACGAGCAGCGGCAATATACGAACTGCTGTCACTATCTACCTCCTGGGCCACGACGAGACGTGACCGTCACTCAACGCTAGGGCGGAACCGATGGTCTGGCAACTTTCGGTGCCCGGAGGTCTAACGACGAAGGACGGCCGCAGGCCTCAGCAACGGAACAAGACTGAAGACGGCGTCGGGCCTCAGGCCTCGGCAACGGAACAAGACGGAAGACGGCGTCGCTGCCTTCTTGACTTCCCAGGTATCTCACCGGCAGTATGGACCGAAATGACGGAGAGGGTATTTCATGAGGTCACTAGGTCAGGTTCTGGTTGTCGCTTTGGTAGTTCTTGCTGGATGCTCGAGCGAATCGTCCAACGTCGATGTTGTTCCCCCCGATTCGGCGACTTCTGATATTGCTTCTCATGACGGGACCGAAATTGACCTGCCGGATACCGCGGGAGAACTCCCCGTGGACCCACCCATTGCGGCCATTCCGCTCCTCCCCGGCCCCGGCCAGGAAGGATACAACGAGGTGTTGGAGCAGTTGGCGCACCAATATGACCGCCAATTCTACGCCTTCAATGCGTTCCCCAGCGCAGCCAACCAGGACCTTTCAGTGGACCCGACTGAGGAGGCCAACCGTGAGGCTATTCGAGCTTTCTTGCAGGATGGTGACGGCTGGGATTTTGCGGCAGAGAGCGGCCTGAAGCAGGTCGATGTAGTTACCTCTTGGCATAAGGTGGCCGGTCTATATGGAGGCGTCGGGATGGCGGCCGATGCCTATCGATATGGTGTATTGCGGGACCAGGACTACGATAGTGTGGCAGTGGACCGGGCCCGAGAATTCCTGCTGCAGGTCCTCGATAGCCTCCACCTGGCAACGGCAATTACCGGAGTCCCTGGTGTTATCGCCCGTGGTTTCATTCGTACCGACGTGCCCGGAGATGGCCAGCACGAGACTCTCGTGCCCCTCTTTGACGAGGATGGGAATCCCCTCCCCGAAGTGAAGAACAACGGGGCCTGGCGGGCGGACAATTCGGGCGGACTCTATCCGGAGTATATTTGGGAGGATTCGTGCAGCCGGGATCAGTACATCGGCTGGGTGGCTGCAGCCGGGGCCGCTTGGGAAGTGATCAAGAATGACGAGACCATTCCCCAGAGCTACAAGGACCGCCTGCAGGCAGATGCCAAAGAACTTGGCCACGCATTGATGGTAGTGCGAGAGAGTGGTTATGACCTGGAATTGCCCGATGCCGACGGCCGCACAACCTTACATGGCTATATGAACGAGCAATGCCTCGATTCCAATGTCTACGTTCCCGGCCTTCGCAACGGTTTCCACGCGGCCATGGCGCTGGGAGCCGTTGCCACCTGGGCCTTTGTTTCGGAAGACCCAGAATTGAAGTCCTTCCTTTACGACGATCTTATTACGACGCGCCAATTGGACATGATGCCTGCGGAGGACATGGGGCCTGTAAACACTGGTGTCGGCACTAACTTCAGCAACTTCAATATGGCCTTCCAGGGATTCTGGCTGGCGTTGCGATACGTCGATTCACCTGCCTCGGTAGCTCGGCTTAAGCAGGGTCTCAAACATAAACTCTACGACAACGGCGGCAAGCGGCAGCCCCGGGAGCAGAAGCAGTCACTTTTCGACTACGTCTACGCCGCCGGCATGGCCGGCTCCAGTGCCTTTGGCAATATGGACCGCGACCTCATCGATGCCACCGCGCTGACCAATGGAACACAGACATTGAGCGAGTTTCCGCAGCCTCCATTCTGGGAATTTGGCGTCGAGAATTGTACTCCTGAAGAACTGGAAGCGAAGAAGTGCGAAGCGCTCAACGGCATGGAATTGGATGTCATTGGCGAGGATGGCTGGAAGGGCACCCTCGTTTGTGAGCAGGTAATTCCCATGGCCATTCGGCCCCCCAGCAACTACTACTGGCGCTCGGATCCGTACAAGCCCAATGGTGGCGGCAATGGATCCCGCCTGATCCCGGGCGTTGATTTTCGCTACGCGTATTGGTTGGGACGTTGGGCCAGATAACCTTGGGCAGGGTCATCCCTTTCCCCTCAATCAACAACAACTTCAACAGCCCCCGACAGCACATCAACGGCAAACAACTCATCACTCAGATATGCAGTGGTGTACATCTTCCCGTCCACAAAGGCCATTTCCCAGGGATTCGACCCCGGTGGGAAGATGGCAAACGGGGTGGTTGTGGTGCCCGTGGACAGGTCGTGGCGAGTGAGGTTGTTGTCCATGGAATTGAGCACGTATAGGGCCCCATCGTATAGACGAATTCGGTTGGCCGCAGCACCTGCTGTGAAGAGGGGTGCAAAGGAGTTGGCGATAGGGTCGACGAAGACGACCCTCTGGGAGAGGGAATGCAGTACGTAGAGGCCCGATTCGCCGGCTATGACATCGACGGTTCCTTCGGTTTCACCGCTCTCGGTAATGGGGAGTGGGTCGGAGAGAATGGTGCCCTCCACGGTGTCCAGTTCGAAAATGGCCCCGGCAGTGAACGACGTGGCGAAGAGTCGGCCCTCCCACCAGATGGGGACGACCAAATCGTTGCGGTCGTCGGGGTCTCGGAGTTGGAAGACTTGAGTTGTTTCCGAGAGGAGGTCTACGGCGTGGACGAATGGCCCGGAACCGCTACCGAGGTAGACTCGCTGGAGGTCTGGCGACCACGCCAGGTTGCCGGGGAACCCAGCAAGTGCGTGCGGTGTACCTCGGGGGATAGGAATTTGCTGACTCTCAGTTAGATTTGCGCGGTCGAGGACCAGGAGAGCACCATCGGTGGCCGGCGTCAGCAAGCCATCATCGTCCGGTAGCATGGAGCCGGAGCAGACGACCAGAAGGTTGGAGTCTGCGGGCAGGACGTACTGCGGATTCTCGCAGGGGACGTCGAGGCGATCGCCGGGGGCGAAGGTGGTACCATCGAATGTCTGAATGAACCCTTCATCGAAGACCACCAGCCCAGATGCGGAATCGTAGCGGCTGTTCACATTTGCTACATAGATGGTGCCATCAGTGACGGCTATACCCTCTGGTCCAGCGAGGAGCCCGGAGCCTTGGTCAGTCGCAGATTCTGTTGCACCATCGCAACTAGTTAGAAGCAGAGCTACCGCAAAGAGAAGTGCCAAGCATGCCAGGCCTCCGGTCGCTCTGTTTCCGGGGAGCCCCTCGGACTGCGGCTTGGCGCCGGTCCCGAGGCGTGCCCCTTCACGCTCCCGGCGGCCGTTTGAGTGGTTCGAACTGAGCCAGGGTCGCGTAGCACCCTGGCAGCGGAAAGAGGTCGCTCTGTTTCCGGGGAGCCCCTCGGACTGCGGCTTGGCGCCGGTCCCGAGG